>VGRX01000011.1 GCA_016875215.1 Deltaproteobacteria bacterium | reverse complement strand
GGGGCAGGAATTCCACGATGGTCCTGCGCGAATCCCGGATCTCCGGCGTGCTTGTCCGCACCTCCAGATCGCCGACCGGGTGCATGCACGCTATCACCATGCGCTTGCGGCCCCGCTTGCTCACCTCGACCACGCACAGCCGGCACGAGCCGTACTGGCTGACCGCCTCGCTGTAACAGAGCGTCGGGATCCGGATCCCCATCTGACGGGCTGCCTCGAGGATGGTCATGCCCGACGGGAACTCCCCCTCCCGTCCGTCGATGGTCATCTTCACCGTCTTGCCTACCTGTTCGCTCATTGGACCACCACCGCGTCAAAGTTGCAGACGATCTTGCACGAACCGCACTTGATGCACCTGTCCGTCACGATGGCATGCGCCGCCTTCCGCTCGCCGGTGATGCAGTCGGTCGGACAGTTCTTCGCACAGAGCGTGCAACCGGTGCACTTCCCGGCATCGATCGAGTAGGTGATCAGCGCCTTGCACTCTCCGGCAGGGCAGCGCTTCTCGTGCACGTGCGCCATCACCTCGTCCCGGAAGTAGCGCAGCGCGGTCAGCACCGGGTTGGGCGCCGACTTGCCCAGGCCGCAGAGCGAGAGGTTGGCCACCTCATGGGCCACGCGCTCGAGCTGCTCCACGTCCTCCTCCGTGGCCTTCCCCTCGCTGATCTTCTCGAGGGACTGGAGCATGATCTTGCTCCCGATGCGGCACGGCGTGCACTTCCCGCACGATTCGTCCGCGGTGAAGTCGATGAAGAACTTGGCCGAGTCGACCATGCACTTGTCGTGCCCCAGCACGACCATGCCGCCCGACCCCATCATCGAGCCCGCTTCCACCAGCCGGTCGAAGTCCACCGGGAGGTTCAGCAGGCTCTCCGGGAGGAATCCCCCCGACGGCCCGCCGGTCTGGACCGCCTTGAACCGCTTCCCCTCGGGCAACCCGCCCGCGATGTCGAAGACGATCTCCCGCAGCGTCGTCCCCATCGGGACCTCGATCAGGCCCGTGTTGTTGACGTCACCCGCAATGGAGAAGACCTTGGTTCCCTTGCTGCCACCCCACGGATCCTGGCTGACATCACCCGTTCCGATGGAGCTGAACCACTCCCACCCGCGCTGGAGGATCATCGGGACGTTGGCGAACGTCTCCACGTTGTTGAGACAGGACGGCCGGTTCCACAGGCCCGCGTCGACCGTGTGGATGTACTTGGCCCGCGGCTCGCCAGGGTTCCCTTCGATGGAGGCCATCAGGGCCGTGGACTCCCCGCACACGAACGCACCGGCCCCGCGCCGTACCTCGACGTCGAAATCGAACCCGGCCCCCAGGATGTCCTTCCCGAGCAACCCGAACTCCCGCGCCTGCTCGATCGCAACCTCGATGCGCTGCACGGCCAGCGGATACTCCTTGCGTACGTACACGTACCCCTGGCTCGACCCCACCGCAAAGGCCGCGATGCACATCCCTTCCAGGACCGAATGGGGGTCACCCTCCATGATGCTGCGGTCCATGAACGCGCCGGGGTCCCCCTCGTCGCCGTTGCACAGGACGTACTTGATGTCCCCGGAGGCCTTGCGCGCACTGGCCCACTTCACCCCTGTGGGGAAACCACCGCCGCCCCGGCCGCGAAGCCCCGACTTCGTCACGCACTCGATGACCTGCTCCGGCTTCATCTCGGTCAGCACCCTGGCCAGAGCCTGGTAGCCGTCCCGGGCGATGTAGTCCTCGATCTTCTCCGGGTCGATGAGCCCCTTGTTCCGCAATGCCACCAGCACCTGGCTCTTGAAGAACGGGATGTCCATCAGCTTCGGGATCGGCATCCCGCCCATCGGGGGCACGTACAACTTGTCCTTGTAGGGCCGCCCCTTCAGGAAGTGCTCCTCCACCAGCCGCGGGACATCCTTGACCCCGACCTGCTGGTAGAAGACGTCATCCGGCTGGACATACACGATGGGACCGACCGCACAGAACCCCTGGCAGCCGGTCTGAACCACCTCGACCTCCTGCTCCAGCCCACGGGTCGCAATCTCCTTGCGAAGCGCATCCATGACTTCCATGGACTTGTTCGAGGCGCAACCCGTACCGCTGCAGATCAGCACCGACAGTCTCGGTTCCATGTCACGCCTCCGCCGCGCTCTGCTTCCCGGCCTGCTTCTTCTTCTTGATGTCCGCCACGAACTTCTTCATCTTCGTCGGGTTCACCTTCCCGAACACGTCGTCATCGTCGACGACCAGCGCGGGGGCGATGCCGCAGCAGCCGATGCAGCGGGCCGATTCGAGGCTGAATTCGCCGTCCGGGGTCACCTCCCCCGACTTCACCTTCAGCTCCCGCTCCAGCGCCTCGAGGATCCGGTTGCCCCCCTTCTGGTAGCACGCAGTCCCCATGCAGACCCGCAGACGGGTATCCCCCTTCGGCACCAGGCTGAACGACGCATAGAACGTCGCCACGTGCGTGATCTGCGTGAGCGGCACGGAGAGCCGGGCGGACAGGACCCGCAGCGCGCTCTCGGGCAGATGGTTGTACTCCGTCTGCACGTCGTGCAGCATCTCGATGAGGCAGTCCTTGCGGCCCCCCCACTTCTCCACGATCTGCAGAATCTTCTGCATTCCGTTCCCTCCCGTGTACTACCGTGTCATCTCGCTGCCCACCGCCAGGGCGAGCTCCTGCACCACCGTCCCGCCCGCGATATGCTCCTTCACGATGCGGACCACCTTCTCTGCAGTCAGGTCCACGTACTTCACCGGAGCGTGACCTGCGATCTCCACCGTGGCCATCGGCTCCCGGGAGCACAGCCCCGCACACCCCGAAGTGGTCACGATGGTATCCTTCAGGTCCGATGCCTCCACCTCGGACAGCACCGCCTTGAGGACATCCCGGGCCCCGGACATGATCCCGCACGTCCCCATGTGGATCGTGATCCGGACCCTCGATTCCCCGTCCCGCAGGATCCGCTTGCGTGCAGCATCCTCCCGCATCTTCTTGAGATCCTCGATCGACAGCTTGGGCATGGCTCTCCTCCCTATGCCTGGACCGCGGACAGGATGGCCGACGGATCCGTCAGGTGCTTGTCCGTGCCGAGTTCCTTGCCCGAGAGCCCCAGTGCCAGCCCGATGAGCTGGGAAAAGAAGAGAACCGGCATCTCGAGCCTGGTCTGGTACTTCTCCTCTGCCTGGAACTGCCGCGAATCCAGGTTCACGTGGCACAGCGGGCACGCCACGACAAGCGCCAAGGCTCCCCGGGCCTTCGCATCCAGGATGATCTTGCGCGTGAGATCGAGGATGATATCGGAGTTGGTCAGCGACAATGACGCACCGCAGCATTCCACCTTGTACGCCCAGTCGATCGTCTCTGCCCCCAGGTCACGAAGCAGCAGGTCCATGGACATGGGATACTCGGTATCGTCGAACTGGGTCACCTCGGGCGGACGGGTCAGCAGGCAGCCGTAGTAGCACGCCACCTTCAGTCCGGCAAGCGGCCTGGCCACCTTCTGGCGGAGGATCGCCCGCACGTCCTCCCGCAGGAACAGCTCCAGCGGATGCCGGATCTTCACGGTCCGCCCGTACTCGGCCCCGATGGCCTGGGCCACGTCGGCAGCAAGCTGCGGGTCCTTCCCGATGTCGTGGTCCGCGCACTTGAACCGGGAGAAACAGGCAGCACAGGGTACCACGACCTCGGTCATGCCCTGCTCCTCCATGATCCTGAGGTTCTTGACCGGAAGTGCGGCGCCCAGCAGCCGCGAGGTCGCGTGAGCCGGCGTGGTGCCGCAGCAGATCCACTTCTTCGGCTCCTCGAGCTCGATTCCGAGCGCGGCGCAGACCGCCCGGAACGACTTGTCATACTCGGACGACGTGGAATGCAGGGAACAGCCGGGGAAATAGGCGAATTTCATGAGTTGCCCCCTCCGCTCGCGTTGCCGGGGCCTCCCTCACGAGGGGAGGCAGCGGCGCCGCCGGCCGATCCGCTGCCGGACTGGGTATCTGCGGCCCGCTCCGCGGCGCGCTCCTTCTCGATCCTGGCGACGCGCTTGAAGATGGCCCGGGTCTCCCAGACACGGTTCCAGGTCGGGAAGAGATTCAGCTTGCGCTTCGCCATCATCTTCCGCCCCAGGTCCATGTCCTTGGTGATGTCGCCGGTACGCAGCTTGAGGCTGGCCAGGAGCCACACCTCGAACATCCGGCCGAACTTCATCAGGTTGGCCCGGGTTGCCTTGTAGAACGACGGCACGGAGGGTACCGCGGAGGGAACTCTCCGGTCGAATGCCAGCGACCGGGCGGCATCCATCACCCGAGCGATATCCACCCCTTGCGGGCAGCGGGTGGTACAGGTCTCGCACGACGCGCACAGCCAGATGGCTTTGCTGGCGAGGACCGTCTCCTCCTGTCCCAATCGGATCAGATGGATGATCTGCGACGGCGAGTAGTCCAGGTGCTCCTGGAGCGGGCACCCGGCCCCGCACTTGCCGCACTGGAAGCAGGCAAGCACGCCGCATCCCGCCCGGGCCTCGACCTCGGTGCGGAACGCAGGGACAGACCTGCGGCCGGATATCAAGTGACCCATGTTCACCCCCTCGACCACTGACAGGTCGCCCCGTCATCCGTCCCCGTTCCCCGAAACCGCAACCCCACCCGACGGGCCGACGCCAAGTCCCCCCCTTACAACGCGCTGCGCAACGCTGTCAAACGAAAAATGATTCCCTGTGCGCCAGCGTCATGATAGGATTGGTTCCTCTCGCATAGGGGGCCCATGGAAGCGGGGAAGATGACGCTCGATGACGTTGCCCGGCGCTGCTCGTTCGAGGTTCTCGTGGGCAGCGAGCTGCTTTCCGGCAGGACCGTCGCCCAGGTGTTCGCCTCGGACCGGATGAGCGACGTGCTCGCCAGCGCAGGGGCGGGGGCGCTCCTCGTCACCGGGCTCGTTTCCCCGCAATCGGTCGTGACGGCTCACATCGCGGACGCGGCCGGCATCGTCTACGTCCGGGGAAAGCGTCCGGGCCCGGATGCCCTGGACAAGGCCCGGGTTCTCGGGGTCGTCCTCCTGGCAACCCCCTTGAGCACCTTCGACGTCTGCTGCCTGCTCGGCTCCGTCGGCCTCTCCGGAGCCGATGCGCACCGGAGGGAGAAGCTGACGTGACCTCCAACGAACCACTCTTCGTGCGCCAGTTCCGGTTCGAAGGGAAGGACTTCGCCAACGCAGGCTCCGTCTCCACCGAGGTCAAGGCCATCCTTCGCAGCCTCGGCCTGCCGGCCCCCCTGGTCCGGAGGGCCTCCATCGTATCCTACGAAGCCGAGATGAACGTCGTCATCTATGCCAGCTCCTGCACCGCGACCCTGCTCGTGGACCTGCGCCGGATCGTGCTGACGTTCGACGACCGCGGCCCCGGAATCCCCGACATCGGCCTTGCCATGCAGGTCGGATACTCCACCGCCACCCAGGAGATCCGCGAGATGGGATTCGGCGCGGGCATGGGCCTGCCCAACATCCAGCGCAACAGCGACAGCCTGGACGTCCGCTCGACCGTGGGCCACGGAACCCGGCTCGAGGCCGTCATCCTGATCCCGCCGGAGCAGGCCTCATGAGCGCGGTCGAAACCTACCGCAGCCTGCGGTTCAACCACGACCGCTGCATCGGCTGCATGACGTGCATGCGTGCCTGCACCGCCCGCTCCATCCGCATGAAGAAGGGATACCCGCTCGTCATCCAGGAGAAGTGCATCGACTGCGGCGAGTGTATCCGCTCCTGCCGGGAGAATGCCATCACGTCGCGCACGCCGCAGGTCGTCGACCTCGCCCGCTTCGAGAAGATCGTGGCCATCCCCTCCTCCCCCCTGCTCGTCCAGTTCCAACCCGACGTGGGCCCCAGCGACGTGGCGGAGGCGCTGCGCCGTCTCGGCTTCGACGAGGTGGTGTCGCTCGAGCAGGCCTGCCTCGCGTACCTGTACTCGCTGGCCGAGCTCGTCCTGTCGAGGAGGTTCGAAGGGCCGCTCATCACCTCCCACTGCCCGACGGTCACCCGGCTCATCCAGACCCTCTACCCGGACCTGCTCGGCAACCTCGTCCCGCGCGGCCCCCCGAGAGAGCTGGCCGCCCGCTGGGTGCGGGAGCGCCTCGTGCGGCAGACCGGCCTCGCACCGGACCGCATCGGCATCGTCTACATCTCCCCCTGCCCCTCGAAGATCGTGGATACCATGATCCACGAGAGCCCGGACGGGGGGGCAATGCATGCCGTGCTGCCCATCAACGAGATCTACCACGAAGTGCTCACGGCACTGTCGCACATGCGCCTCAGAGGCGAGCTCACCCGGGAAGGCTCGTCATCCGCGGACCTCGGCTGGGCCTTCCTCGGCGGCATGTCCCGGAACCTCCGCCGCATGGTCTATGCCCTCGATTCCCGCTCCGGGCGGGGGCGCAAACGCAAGGCCGACCACACCGACTATCTTCCCGTCGCCCAGCTCCCCAGCGTCCGCCGCGTCCTCGACGAGATCGAGAAGGGACGCCTCCAGCACGTCGACCTCGTCGAATGCATGGCCTGCCCCGAAGGATGCGTCGGCGGCAGCCTCGTGGTGGACAACCCCTACCCGGCCCGCAGCAAGGCCATCGAGTACCTCCGCAAGCTGCCCCCCCCGGAGGAGCGCGCCGACTTCCCCTCGCTGCGCACCATCGCCCGCTCGGGAGAGCTGCAGCGCAAGCACGACCTCGTCGCTTCCCCGCTGCCTCCCCTCGATTCCGATTTCAGGCGCTCCCTCCTGCTGGCACGCGAGAAGGAGGAGCTGCTCTCCTCGCTCCCGGGAATCGACTGCGGCGCCTGCGGCGCCCCGACCTGCGCCGAGCTCGCGGATGACGTCGTGCGTTCTCTCGCAAGCGTGGGAGACTGCCTGGTCCTTGCCGCTCGTGGAACTCGAACCGCACGTAAGGAGAACACCATGAAGCTTGCCGAAGTCGCCTCGTCCCTGTCCCTGTCCCCGGTCAGCGGCCGGCAGCACCTCGACGTCGAGGTTGCCGGATGCTACGTCTCCGACCTGCTGTCCGACGTCATCGCACACGCGGCCGACGGAATCCTCTGGATCACCCTCCAGACGCATCTCAACGTCGTCGCAGTCGCCAAGCTCAACAACCTGGCCGGAATCGTCCTGGTCAACGGCCGGCAGCCGGCAGCGGACACGCTGGCAAAGGCCGAAGAGGAAGGGCTGCCGCTGCTCACCACGGCGCTCACCGCGTACCAGGTCGCAGGAAGGCTGTACGAGTTGGGAGTGGGGAAATAGGGGGGGCGGCCGCGGATCGGAAAGGAACCGAGGGGAGGGTCTGGATTGAGACGTCCCGAATTCCATGTTGCAGTCCACCTCCTGACCGCCGGCTCCCATGTCCTACCGCGCTGACCCGCACATCCACACCTGCCTCTCCCCCTGCGGCGACCTGGACATGCACCCTCGGGAGATCGTCCGGCAGGCACTCCAGGTCGGACTCGACCTCATCGCGGTCTGTGACCACAACCACGCGGGAAACGCTGCCTCGGTCACACGAGCCGCTGCCGCGCTGGAGGCGGCCGCCGGCAGCCGGCTGGTCGTGCTGCCGGGGATCGAGGTCTGCACCGTGGAAGAAGTCCACCTGGTGGCCCTTCTGCCCACGCTCCAGGCCGCAGCGCAGCTCCAGGCCGCATGCCTCGATACGCTCACGGCCCTGAACGACCCCGACGCATTCGGACTCCAGGTGCTGGCCGATGAGGACGGCGGCGTGGACGGCTTCGAGAAGAGGCTGTTGCTGGCCGCAACATCGTTTTCGCTCGAGGAGGCGGTGCGCCGGATCCGCTGCCTCGACGGGCTGGTCATCCTGGCCCATGCGGACCGGGAGGCATTCGGGATTCTGGGCCAGCTCGGCTTCGTCCCACCGAGCCTGGACTTCGATGCGGCAGAGGCGACATCCGCTGCGGCCGTTGAGAACGTGGCAGCCGCGCTGCCCAGGGGAAGACCTGTGATCGCTACCTCCGACGCGCATCTCCTGCACGAAATCGGCCGTCGTTTCACGGTCGTGGAAGGAGGCCCCCCGTCTTTCGACACGCTGGCCCGGGCATTGCGCATCGGCGCCGTCACGCCGGAGTATCTCCATGGATGAAATCTCCCTTCACCTGCTGGACATCATCGAGAACTGCATACGCGCAGGCGCACGCGTCATCCGCCTGGAAGTTGCGATGGACCGGGCAGCGGACACCCTGTCGATCGTGGTGGAGGACGATGGCAGAGGCATGCCCGCCGACCTGGCGGAGCGGGTGTTCGACCCGTTCGTGACCACCCGGACCGAGCGACGCTTCGGGCTGGGACTCCCGATGCTGAAGCAGGCGGCCGAGCAGGCAGGCGGCTCGGCGCGGCTGGAGTCCGTGCCCGGGAAGGGGACTCGCGTCGAGGCCCGCTTCTGCCTCTCGCACCCGGACCGGCAGCCGCTGGGGGACCTGGGGCAGACCGTGGCCGCCGTGCTCGCACACGAGGCCGACTTCCGGCTGGAGGTCCTGCTCGTGGGGGACGGGCCCGCGTACCTCCTGGAAAGCGCAGCGCTGGAGGAAGAGCTTGGAACAGGCTGCTTCCGGGACGGCGCTGTCCTGACTTTCGTGGCTGAGACGGTCCTGGAGAAACAATCGAGCCTCGGCCTGAAGCAGTAGCACGACTTTTTCTTGGATAACACCGAGGGTCTCCGTTCCCGGCTGACAACCCGCGATGCCGCGCCGCACCAGCATGCTAAAATCCCATCGAATTACTAGTTTTTCCGTCAAGCCAACTCCGGCTTGGGGATTCCACTCCCCTCGTAGGAAATTGCCCTTGACGCCTCGCGTTGCCTTTGCTCTAATGGCGCGGTTTGAAGTGTCGGTCGACGAACGGTCCGTTCTCTCATGGAGGTGGAACATGGCGGTGAGAGTCGTTTCAGAATGGCTCAGCTCGTGCTCTGGCTGCGAGATCTCCATTCTGAACCTGGGAGACGTGATCCTCGACCTGATTCCGGCCAAGCTGCAGTTGGTGCACATCCCGGCCCTCGTGGACAGCAAGTACTTCGGTCCGAACGGGGACGGAACCCACCTCACGCTTCCGGAATGCGAGGTCGGGATCATCTCTGGTGGAGTCCGCAACGAAGAGCAGAAGGAGGTGGCGCTGGAGCTCCGAAAGAAGTGCAAGTTCCTGATTGCCCTGGGAACCTGCGCAACCAACGGAGGCATCCCGGCCCAGGCCAATGCTTGGGACAACGCGGACGTGCTCAACAAGGTGTTCAAGGGGAGCATCACCACCCCGCCGGCCGAAACGCCGACCCAGGTGGTGCCCAAGCTGCTCGACCGGGTCTACGCCCTGGACGAGATCCCCGGGCTCAAGGTGGACATCTACCTGCCCGGCTGCCCCCCGCACCCGGACTGGATCGCGGCAGCGATCCTCGCCCTTCTCGATGGGAAGACCGAGTTCAAGCTGCCCGAGCGCAGCGTGTGCGACACCTGTCAGGTCATCCGTGAGAAGAAGGCAGCGGGTGGCGCCAACATCAAGCGCTCACTGACCAACGCCACCTTCGAAGCGGAAGAGCCGATCCAGAAGATGCGCTGCCTCATGGAGCAGGGCTTCCTCTGCCTCGGCCCGGTCACCCTGGCCGGATGCGCAGGCAAGGAAGGCAACCCGCGCTGCATCGATGCTCGCATGCCGTGCCGCGGCTGCTTCGGCCCGATCAAGAAGACGTCCAACCCGCTCGTGGACATGATGGGCGCCCTCACCTCGGTGGGGATCAACCCCCAGAGCGTCCCCGACCGGAGACTGATCCTCAATCGGTTCATCGGTGCGCACAACAAGCTCCGGCCGCTGCCTCAGCGTCCCGGCATGCCCGGACCTCGCTAGGAGGGAGGTGAAGACATGGGAAAGACAATCCAGATACAGCCCGTCACGCGAATCGAAGGGCACGCCCGCGTGGTCATCCAGCTCGATGACGCCGGGGAAGTGAACGATACCCGCGTTCACGTCATGGCCCTCCGCGGGTTCGAGAAGTTTGCGGAAGGCCGGCCCGTCGAGGAGATGCCCCGCATCGTCAACCGGATCTGCGGCATCTGCCCGTGGAACCACCACCTGGCCTCGGTCAAGGCCACCGACAAGGTGTTCGGCGTGGAGCTTCCGCCCACAGCCGTCAAGCTGCGGCGGATGGCACAGCACCTGGCCTGGATCCCGGACAAGCTGCTGCACTTCTACTTCCTCGCAGCCCCCGACTTCGTCATCGGCCCCGACGCCGACCCGTCGGTCCGGAACGTCATCGGCATCGTCGGCGCCGCCCCCGACCTGGCCCGCAAGGTCGTCCACCTGCGCCAGAAGGGAGCCATGCTGCTCGAGGACTGGCTGGGCAAGGTGATCCACCCGGTGGCGGCAGTCACCGGCGGCTTCTCCACCCCGCTGGCCGCCGCCATCCAGCAGCGGATCATCGAGGAAACCAAGGAGCAGCTCGAGTTCGCTCAGTTCACCATCAAGTTCGCCAAGGAGAACGTGTTCCCGAAGTACCTCGACACGGTCAAGATCCTCGGCAACTTCGATTCCGGCTTCCTCGGAACGGTGACTGCGGACGGCACCTGGGACATCTACGACGGGAAGCTCCGCCTCATGAAGCGGGACGGCAGCTACGACGACTTCACCTACGAACAGTACTCCGACTACCTCGAAGAGCACGTCGAGGGCTGGTCCTACGTGAAGATGCCCTATGCCAAGAAGTGGGGCGAGGGCTTCTCCATGGACCTCGCTGCCCCCAAGGGCATCTACCGGGCCAATTGCCTCGCACGAATCAACGTGTGCGACCGCATGCCCACCCCGCTGGCCCAGAAGGAGCTCGAGGAGTTCCGGGCAGCGTTCGGCCGCCCCGCCCAGTTCACGCTGCTCTACCACTGGGCACGGCTCATCGAGCTCGTTGCCAACTGCGAGATGGCCCTCCAGCTCGCCCAGGACCCGGCCATCCTCTCCAAGGACGTCCGGGCCCAGGTCACCCCCAAGGCCGGTCGCGGTGTGGGTTGCGTCGAGGCTCCGCGCGGAACCCTCATCCACGACTACACCGGCGACGGGGAAGGGTTCATCACCAACGCGAACCTGATCGTGGGCTCCACCCACAACCAGGCGCCCATCAACATGTCGGTCAATGCAGCGGCCAAGGCCCTCATCCACGGAGGCGTGGTGAACCAGGGGCTGCTCAACAAGGTCGAGATGGCGGTGCGCGCCTACGACCCCTGACTGTCCTGCGCCACGCACCGCCTGGATGGCGGTCTTGCAATCGAGGCCGAAATCGTGGACAGCACGGGTGAACACGTCGACACGATCCGGAATTTCTAGCCGCAGGCCCATAGTGACACGCCTACGTCGCTTCATCGCTGCGTCGCTTTCTGCGGCCTACGGGAAGTACGCCACAGTCGCTTCCTGCTCGCGTCTCGCAGGCGCGCTACTCTCGTCCTGCGGCCGCCTTCGTCTGTCCGAACACGGGAAGGGGCGATACCACAGAGAGGTGCCCGTACATGTTTCGTGAGATCGAAACCAAGGAGGTTCTGATCCTGGGGTGCGGCAACGTCCTTTTCGGGGACGATGCCTTCGGTCCGGAAGTCGCGGACCGGCTCTCGGTCCCCGGGGTCCTTCCGGACCATGCCTATGCGGAGGATTGCGGTACCAGCGTCCGGGACATCCTGTTCAACATCACGGTGGCAAGGAAACGCCCCCGGATGGTGATCATCGTCGATGCCGTGACTCTGGAAGGGCGACAACCGGGCGAGGTCTTCGAGATGGACATTTCCGCCATGCCGAAGATCAAGCTGCCCGATTTCTCCTTCCACCAGTTCCCCACCACCAACATGCTCCACGAGATGCGCGAGCAGGCCGGCATCGACGTCCGCGTGGTCGCCTGCCAGACCGCACACGTCCCGGAGCATGTCGAGCCCGGAATGTCTGCTCCCGTGATTGCGGCGGTGGACAAGGCCATCGTTCTCATCCGGCAACTCGTCACGATTGCGCCGGGGTGATGCCCTACTTGTCCCGGCCCACGGCAATCACGTTTTCGTACTGGCCGTCGTTGCCGTTGCCGAGCTGGGTCCAGAAGGTGGAATCCGCAGCGTGGTTCGAGGGGAGCGTGTAGCTATCCGGGGCGCCGCCGGTATCGAGGAAGAGACCGAACGTGAAGGAGTTCTCGACATAGGTATCGGTCGTCACGAAGCCGATGGCCCACGGCGTATCGTCCTTGTAGGAGTCCTTGCCGCCCGCGTCCCACAGGACGCCGCTGCCGAACAGGTCGCCGGAGCCGATGTTGCGGCCCCCCTTGGCGTAGTATTCGTCGTTGCCGCCAAGCTCGATGAGCGTGCCGATGGAGTAGTCCCGTCCTTCTCCCATGCACTGGTCCTGGACACAGTAGTACGTGTCGTTTCCGGCGGAATCCAGGTGAGCGCCGCCGGCGAAATGCGCTGCCGCCCCCTGGTTGTACCAGACGCCGCTGTACGAGTCGTCCCCCTCCGAATCGATCAGGAAGCCGACTCCGAACCAGTATCCGACGGCCTGCGAGAAGATGCCCCCCGAGTACACGTCGGCCCCCACCAGATCGGCCAGCATCCCGATTCCGCCGCAATAGGTGTCGGTGAAAGGCACGACATCATTCCGGAACCCGAAGCCGGCCCCCTGAGACATGTTGGCGTTGTAGTTCGGGTTCTGCGCGGCCGGATAGATCACCTCGTCGTCCTCGGCCTCGAAGAAATCGTCCCCGCTGCGGTCGAGCAGCAGGCCGGTCCCCCGGTAGGCCCCCATTCCCTGGGCCATCCGGAACGCGTAGTAGTGGTCGTCCCCCGCCATGTCGAGAAGCAGCGCTGCCCCCAGGTGCGCGGATGCCTGCGCACCATCCACGGAATCGTAGAAGTCGACCCCTGACTCGTCCTTCAGCACGGCCACACCGAGGCAGGCCGCAGCGACACTGTCGTACCGGGCCGAGTAGGTATCGTCCCCGCTCCGATCCAACAGGATCCCGTATCCGAGGAAACCCGCTGCGAACGCAGGTCCGGCCCCCTGAGTCGTGTACAGGTCGTTGCCTGCCATGTCGATCACCACGGCAAGCGGGAGGGTCGGGCGACTCGTGGCCAACCCGTCGAGGTAGGTATCATCTCCCCCGAGATCCAGGATGAGCAGGTAGTCCGCGTCCTTGCCCTTGTGCATGTTCTTGCCGGCGGGAGCAATCACGACCCGCCCCAACCCCGTGTCGAGCACGAGCTTGGATTCCGTCTCCCACCCCTCGGCCTGGTCGGCCAGCGTCTCGGCCGCTGAGGTCAGCACCTGGGCTCCCCGGAAGAGCTGCCGGAAGTCCACCTGGTTCCCGCAGGCCTCGAGCCCGTCGGCCGAAGCCAGGGCATCGAATGTCGGGGTCAGCGCCTTGCCGTACAGAGACTCGTCGATGGGGATCAGAGCCTCACATCCGGCCATGGCCTGCTCCTGCAGCGCCCGGGAGATGCGAGCGGCGAACAGAAACCGGGCAATCTGTTCCTGCATGTCGGCCGGCAGCGCTTCCCACTCCGGCGGAAGCGAAACGGCCGCCTCGGAGAGTGAAAGAAGAGCACAGCTCAAGGCTTCGGGCTGAGCGGCCAGCTCATCGGCCCTCGCAAGCAGAGGCTCCACGGAACCGGGTTCGACATAGGCATCGACCTTGTCGGACAGGAATGAAAGCAGCACCGCTGTATCGCCGCCGGCCTGCTCGAGCTGCGCCTGAAGCCCCTTCAGGTAGCCAGGGTTGTCGAAATGTCCGTGGCGCACCCGGTACTCCCAGGCCAGGCGCCCCTTCGGCGATCCCTCGGGCTTGAAGTCGTAGACCGGGAAGTCCTGGCGCGAAAGCGCTACCGGCGGGTCGGAGAGCGCTGCCAACGCGAAGGCGTCGTCCACCTCGGCAAGAAAGGCCTCGATACCAGGATCGGGCGGCTCGAGCGAGTCGGTGCCGGCATAGGCCAGGTCCATGCCGGCCAGCGGGTCCTCGCAGCCGGGAGCCGCTGCGTCCGCCTCATCGGCGTCTGCCGTCGTCATGCCGTCCGCTCCCACCTCGCCTGCCGAGTCGACGGAAACGTCACCGGGCAGGTCCGTACCTGGGACTGCGTCACCGCAGGCAGAGTCCATGCACTGGCCGTCCATGGCCGAAGGCAGCTCAGAAGTCGAATCCGGTGGGCTTCCCGCTGATCCGCCAGAGCACGACGCGGCAACGAACAGCATCGAACTCAGCAGAGCCAAGGCGGAAAGAAACGCTACGGCCGTGCGGTCTGTTCTGCGCATTCTACCTCCTCCTGCTGGCTCCACTCATTCACGGGCCGGGCCCGGCGCACCGAAGTTTCGAGAAGAGAATAGGCCAGCTCCGAGCTTGAAGCAAGGGGGCTTCGCGCCCCCCCGGGGCACCGAGAAGGCGACAATCGCTGGCCTACGGGGTTGCCGGTGCCGGCGGATTGTTGCACTGGAACTGCGCCATGTCCTTCCCCCCCATGATGGACTGGCACAGAATGTTCTTGCAGTAAACGCAGTCCGCTCCGATGCTGTTGGCCCACTGCTGGCACGTGAGACCGCAGTCCCACTGCCCCTTGGGGGTGGTGCACGAAGGAGCATCGGTCAACGTTCCCGGGCCGGAGTTGAAGCAGGCAGGGTGCATGGTATAGCACTTGGGCGGTCCGACCTTGGTGCAGGTGTCTCCGCATGCGTCGGTACCGTAGGTGGTCGTCTTGCAGACCGCGGGCTGGGCGTTGCAGGTCCCGGGCGGGACGGGGCCGGGGACGCACTGCTGCTGTTGGCCGCCCACGCAGTTGTCCACGGTCGAGGAGCAAGGTCCCTCGCCGCACGTGGTCTGCCCCAGCTCCTCGTCCACCTCACCGTTGCAGTCGTTGTCCACTCCGTCGCATGCCTCGGGTGCGGCAACGGGAAGCGGGATGCACTCGGGGACCACACCGTCCTTGCAACCCGAAACCACCGTTGCACAGACCCCGCTGCCGCATGCGATGTCCTCGAATCCGTCGTCCACTGCGCCATTGCAGTCGTTGTCCACCCCGTCGCACGCCTCCGGAAGCGCGACTTCGAGCGGAAGACACTGCTGCAATGCGCCGCCGGCGCATTCGGCCACGGAGTTCTCACATGCCCCGATGCCGCAGGTGAGAAGACCGAAGGTCTCGTCCACGTTCCCATCGCAGTTGTCGTCCACGGCATTGCAGGCTTCCGCAGCGCCGGTGAACACCGCTACATCCAGAGGAGCGCAGTCGGTCCCGTCGGGGTCGCCGTCGTTGTCGTCATCCTCGTCACAGGCATCTCCGACCAGGTCCTGGTCGAAGTCCTCCTGCTCCGGGTTGGCAACTGCGGGGCAGTTGTCCTCACCGTCGAGCACGCCGTCGCCGTCATCGTCCGGATTGGCAGCGGCAGGATCGCACTCGAAGTACCACGCCGGCGGCGGCAGCAGATCCGAATCGCAGTCGCAGCAGATCCCGAAATCGTCCTCGTCCGCCTGGCCGTCACAATCGTTGTCCAGCCCGTCGCAGATGTCGTAGCTGCACCACCCCTGGACCGCCCCGTAGTTGCACTTTGCCATGCCGTCCTCGCAGTACACGGACATCCCCGACTCGCAGACGCCGAGCCAGGAGCAGTCGGCCAGGGGATCCTCATCCACCAGCCCGTTGCAGTCGTTGTCCACGTCGTCGCAGAGCTCCTCCGCCCCTGCGTACACGGTCGGGTCTGCCGGGGCGCAGTCCTCCATGTTGTCGACTCCGTCACCGTCGACGTCCGGGTCGCACGGATCCCCGACCCCATCCTTGTCCTGGTCCTCCTGCCCGGGATTGTGCACGATCGGACAGTTGTCCACACAGTCGGGCACCGAATCGTTGTCCTCGTCGAGCTGACCGCAGTCCTCGCCGATCTCCTGGCCGTCCAGGGGGTCGACGTCCTCGGTCAGGGCATCGCCCCCGTCACCGCCGCTCCCGTCCGGGAGGACATCCTCGACGGCCGAACCGTCGGCAGTATCGTCCGATGACGCACGATCCCCACCGCGCTGCTCCGAGAGGACGACATCCTCCTTCCCGCATCCCGGGCCGTCACACGTCACTCCCCCTTCACCTTCGAGCCCGTCCGAGATCCCGTCGACCTCCCAGCCGCTGCCGTCTCCGGCCAGCTTCGGCACCGGAGCGGAGCCGCAGGACAGACCGAAGATCACGGACACGGAGAGAACACCCAGACAGGGCAGAACTGCGCGCATGTTGACCTCCCCCGCCTTGGCGGGACCGGGAATCGGGCCGGAATCCACGAGCTACTCCTTCCCCTCGGACGGAGGCGGCTCCTTCCCGACCGGATCACCGATACGGTCCAGGAAGCTCTTCTTGTCATCGATCGGCTGGATGGACGTATCGGCCCGTTTCTCGAAGATCATCGCCTCCGGCTTGGGGATCTTGACATTGAACACCAGTTCCTCGGACTCTGCGTCGGGGGGCTCACGACCCGGCGGCGATGCCACGTCGGTCGTTGCGGCCGGAGCCCGAGCTCCGCCGTGTTCCCCGGCAGTTCCGGCATCGGCTTCGTCGTTCGTCACCGCAGCGGTGAGGCCGATCGGAGCCGTCCCCTCCGACGCCCCCGCCCCTCGCGCAGCCGCCTGCCGACAGCCGCTGCCGACAGTCGACAGCATCACTGCACAAATGACCCACCATGCCGCGGATCTCATGGACCTCACTCCCCGTTGCCCCAAGGAGCTTACCATCGGAACGGCTCTGTGTCGACGGCTCCGCAACGGAGGAGGAGTCCATGTCGAGCGGATCTGCGGTCCTCCGTTCGGCAAGGGGCTTCCACATCGCGGGCAAGCGCACTTCCCCAACCGGACGGATTGGCGTAGACTCGGAGGCACGAAGTCGGAGGGACGACAGATGAACGAACGACTCGTGTTGTGGGTGGCTCCCCTTGCGTGCACGTGGTGTTGGGCGTGCGGATCTGCTGAGCCGGGGACAATCACGCTGGACCTGGCAGGCGAAACAAAGGACATCGCAGAGCCGGACAGGACCGGCTCGCTGCCCGATCTGGCCGGGGACTCCGGGGGACCGGCCGAGGTCTCGCTCGACATGGCGGACCTCGAGCTTTCCGAAGGCGAGGTCGACGCTGTCTTTCGGATGTGCGACCCCGGAGCCTGCCCTTGCGAAACCAACTCCGACTGCGATTCCGGCTTCTGCGTGGAAACCGGCAACGGCAAGTTCTGCACCATCATGTGCATCGAGGAGTGCCCGCCGGGATTCGCGTGCACCAACTGCCTGGCGTGCGGGCCCGACGTCGTGTTCCTTTGTCTGCCCACCATGGCGTATCAGTGCCGCCCCTGCATCGGGGACGCGGACTGCAACGAACCGGGAATGGCCCACTCGGCCCGGTGTGCGGACTTCGGTCCGGCCGGCAGCTTCTGCACGGTTCCATGCGGGGGGCAGAAGGATTGCGGCGAAGGCTATGCCTGCGCTGAGATGCAGTTCAACGACGGCCCCGAGACGGTCTGCATCCCACCAACAGACGAGGAATGCACCTGCAACGCAGCGGCGAAGAAGGCCGGCGCCTCGACCCCCTGTTTCGAGCAGAACGACTTCGGAACCTGCACAGGAAAACGCACCTGCGAAGCCGGCGGTCTGTCAGCATGCGACGCCCCGATTCCCGCAGCCGAGACCTGCAACGCGCTCGACGACGACTGTGACGGCAGTGTCGACGAGGAGCTCGGCCAGACCACCTGCGGCCAGGGCGAATGCGAGCACACCGTGAGCAACTGCGTCGCAGGGATTCCCGTGAGCTGCGATCCTCTCGAGGGGGCAGCCGAAGAAGCCTGCGACAGCCTCGACAACGACTGCGACGGTACCGTGGACAACGGCTTCGCAGACTCCGACGCCAACGGCACTGCGGACTGCCTCGACGAGGATGACGACGGCGACGGCATCCCCGACGTGCAGGACAACTGCCCCCAGGTCCAGAATCCGGGACAGGAGAACCTCGACCTCGACACCCTCGGCAATGCCTGCGACCCCGATGACGACAACGACGGCGTTGCCGATCCCGACGACTGCGGACCGCTGGACAAGACGGTGTTCCCCGGGGCTCCCGAATCCTGCAACGGAAAGGATGACGACTGCGACCAGGATACGGATGAAGGCCTGGGACAGACCACCTGCGGCCTCGGGGCCTGCAAACACACCGTGGACAACTGCATCAATGGCAAGCCTGCGAACTGCAACCCCCTCGACGGAGCTGCCGACGAGACCTGCGACGGCCTCGACAACGACTGCGACGGTACCGCAGACGAGCCCGATGCGCAGGGGTGCCAGAAGCACTACGTGGACATCGACGGAGACGGATACGGAGCCGATGCGCTTGCCAAGTGCACCTGCGGGCCCTACGACCTCTACACGGTCACCGTCCCCGGGGACTGCCAGCCCCTCGACCAGGCCATCCACCCCGGGGCAAAGGAGCTGTGCGACGGCCTCGACCAGGACTGCGACGGCATGCCCGACAACGGCTTTGCAGATACCGACAAGGACGGACTGGCCGACTGCATCGACGAGGATCCGGACGGGGACGGGCTGGTCGGTCTGCTCGACAACTGTCCCCTGGTCTACAATCCGGGGCAGGAGGACTTCGACCTCGACACCACGGGCGATGCCTGCGACCCGGATGACGACAACGATCTCGCGGCGGACAACCTGGACTGTGGGCCGCTCGATCCCACCATCCACCCCGGAGCAGCCGAGTCATGTGACGGGGTCGACCAGGACTGCTCGGGACAGGCGGATGACGGCCTCGGTCAGACCACGTGCGGCCTCGGACCGTGCGAACACACCGTCGAGAACTGCCAAGACGGGGACCTCCAGGTATGCGACCCGATGGAGGGGGCATCGCCTGAGGAATGCGACGGCCTCGACAACGACTGCGACGGCATCGCGGACGACGGCCTGGGCAGCACCACCTGCGGGCTTGGCGCCTGCACGCACACCGTGGAGAACTGCGTCGCGGCGCAACCCCAGGAGTGCGACCCGCTCGCGGGCACCGCTCCAGAGCTGTGTGACCACCTCGACAACAACTGCAACGGACTGGTCGATGACGGGCTGGGCCAGACGACGTGCGGGCTCGGCATCTGCCAGCACACCGTCGAGAACTGCGTCGCCGGCGTGCCGCAGCAGTGCGACCCGTTCCAGGGAAAGCTGGAAGAGAAGTGCGACGGTCTCGACAACGACTGCGACGGCCAGACTGACGAAGGGAGCACCTGCAGCGTCCCCGTCGCTCCGCTCAGCACTCTCCAGGCGAACATCTACTCCGTGTGGGACATCGACTTCGATGCCCTGGGCAACACCTACCTGACCTCCTACATCAGCGGACCGGACTTCATGCGGGTGGTCACCCCCCAGGGGAACGTGACCACGCTGTACGGCATCGCCGACTGGAACATGGGATACGGAGAGGTCAAGCCCGACGGCTCCGTGAAGATCGTCTCCTACGGCTTCTGGGGGCCGACCGGCATCGGTTTGTATACGGAAGGGGCATTCAAGATCGTGGTCCCCATCACGCCGACCACCTGCAACGTGACGCACAACAGCAGCGGCTACGACCTCTATGCCCCCATCGACCCCGTCTGGGGGTATGACGGCTACTTCTACGCCGGAGGAATGGCCGGTACCGGGGATGTGTCCCGCTTCACCGAGGGCGGCGATCGCACGACCATCGCTACCTTCTCCGGCTGCGTCAACGCCCTCGACGCCACACCCGAGAAGCTGCTCTTCGTCGGCGAAGGGAAGAACCTCCACCAGGTCGACCTGGCCACCGGGGAGAAGAAGCTGCTCCACACTTTCGATACCATCGTCTTCAGCCTGGCCGCCTGGTCAAAGGGCTCCCGCGTGTACGTCGAGACCTACGACGGCACAATCCGGGAGGTGAACCTGGCCTCGGGGCAGGCAACCCAGAAGTGGAAGCTCTCGAGCCACGGCTTCCTGGAGGTGGGCCCGGACGGCGCGCTGTACCGACTCGTCGGCCTGGTCAACGGACCGAGCACACTGGAGCGATACGAGCTCACCTTGTAGAGTAGTCAGTCCTTCGGCCCGTTCGACGGTATGGCAGGCCTCTGGAACGGACTCTCCGGGGCAAAGCCGGGTACCCCCTTCCAACGCCCCAGCACCTCCACGATCGATACCGCCCACTCCACTGCCTGCACGGTCCCTTCCAGGTCCCAGTCGTCCCGCACGTTGTCGGTGACCTGGTGGTAGTGGTTCCTCTCGTATTCGACACGGCGGGCAGCCACGTCGTGCTTCGCCCCGGGTGCGGACTTCACCCCTTCGTGGAGCCAGACCCCCGGGATCCCGGCCTTGACGAAGCTGTGCTGGTCCGAGCGGAACGGGTACCCCTTCTCCCCGTCACGCTCCTCGATGAGATCCATTCCTTCCAGTGCCGCCGCCTGCCGGCAGATCTCCTCCATGTCGGAATGCCTGGCCGAGATGCAGTAGGCATCGAGCGTGCGCCCCCAGACATTGGTCATCTCGAAGTTGACGTTCGCCAGCACCTGGCTCGAAGGAACCGGCAGATGGCTCACGAACCAGCCGGACCCGAGAAGCCCATCCTCTTCGGCAGTCGCCGCAAGGAATACCACGTTCACCAGGAGCTCTTCACGATGGGCAGCCAGTGTGCGGGCAGTCGCCAGCATCGCGGCCGAAGCGGAGCAGTTGTCCACCGCTCCGTTGTAGATCCGGTCGACGGGAGCGGGCGTCTTCGCTCCTTCCGGGGTCCCTGCGGCCGTGGCGGGGCTGCCTGGCCCCCCGGCCCGAGTCGGAGCGTCATCGCCTCTCGGAGGTCCGGTGCTCGACTCCGGGGGAGAGGTCTGCATCCCCATGTGGTCGAAGTGGGCCGACACCACGACGTAGCGCCCTTCCGCTTCCTTCCTCGGCGACCTCAGCAACCCGACCACGTTCGCCACGTCCGCCTGCCGGAATGACGGAGCCTGCTTCACCCGCACGGTGACACCCAAAGGCACCGGGCGGAAATCACGGGTCTCCGCGCCGACCCGCAGCTTCGAACGGTCCTTGCCGGCCAACGCCAGGATCCGGTCGCCCGCCCCCCCGGTCACCCATCCCATGAACGCCAGCTTTTCGGTCGGCGCTCCGGCGAAGAAGAGCTCCTCCTGCGACCATCCGTTGCGCACCACCTTCCAGCCGTAACCCGCCCCCACGTCGTCGTGGATGATCAGCACGCCCAGCGCTCCCAGTCGGGCCGCGTGCTCGAACTTGTACCCCCAGCGACCGTACCAGGTCATTGCGGTCCCGTCGAACAACCCGCCGGGCCGGTTCTCCGGCTCGTTGATCTCGACGATGAGCACCTTGCCCGCAAGATCGGTCCCCTTGACGTCATCCCAACCACGCTCCGGTGCCTCGATGAAGTGCCCCGCGTAGACCGCCTCGGCTTCGACCACGGCAGGCGCGTCCCGCCTGTGCGTGACCACGACCATGTCTTCCTGCCAGGCCAGCTTCCTCTCCCTGGTCTCCGTCCTTCCCTCCCCTTTCCCCTTTCCTTTCCCACTCCCGTCCACCTCCCCTTTCCCCTCCCCTTTCCCCCTCCCGCCCACCTCATCTTTCCGCTTCCCCTTCCCGTTCCCTTCCCTCACCACGATGCTTGTGTCGGGCGAAGGCAGGCTCCCCACCAGGCTGAACGGCTGCCGGAAGCTCGGCCCTCCGAACGGCTCGAGCCCCAGTTCCCGGTAGATCTTCTCGTGGTATGCGGCCGCTGCCTCGAGCCCAGGGCTCCCGAGCCCCCGCCCTTCGAGCGAATCATCGGCCAGATAGCGGATGTCCACCTCGAGCGCAGCCTTGTCGACCCGTGCCGGCGACTGGGCCGGCCCGGCAGCGGCCGTTACCGCTGCCAGAGTAAGGAGGCTGCCCAAAATCACTTCGATCGGCCTCCTAGGACACGCACCGACAAGCAGGCTGTCACGTCTCGCCATTCCCCCCCTCCTTCGGCTGATCTGTAGTCTAGTTGATATCCAACGCGAGGGGAAGAAGTCGACGAACGGTCCGTGCGGAAACGGTTTGTGCAGGTTGACAGGGCCCTTGTGCGGAAGTAGCCTCCACGCGGCCCGGGCGGAGAGGCTCGGGACGGGCTTTCGACTTCGAACCAGTGAGGATCTTCATGAAGGAAACGCCACTGTCTTCTTGGCTTCGGGTGGTTCCCGCTGCGTGCTTCGGACCTGCCTGCGCTGCGGTTCTTGCCGCGTGCTCGGGCGGGACCACGGTGCTCCTGGAGCTTCCGGACGTGGCGATCGCTGACGTGGCGGAAACGGCAGCCCGCACGGATGCGACTCCGGATCCGGGGGGCCGCTTCGAAACCTCGACTCCGGTCGATGTCCCGGACCTGGCTGGCGAGCACTCCTCCGCTTGCCGGGGACCAGGCTGCTTCGGTGATCCGTGCGAAAGCGGGGCGGACTGCATCTCCGGCGTGTGCGTCGAGCACATGGGCAACCTGGTGTGTACCGACTTCTGCATCGAGGAGTGCCCGGACGGCTGGCTGTGCAAGATGACCTACCTCCTGGGTCCTGATCCGGTCGCGCTGTGCATCTCGCAGCGCAGCCATCTGTGCGTCCCCTGCGGCGAGAGCTCCGACTGCAGCATGTCCTACGTGCAGAACGTCTGCATCCTGTACCCCGGCCTGGGGGCCTTCTGTGGAGCCTCGTGCGATTCAGAGCATCCCTGCCCGGACGGCTACCTGTGCCAGGATGCCATGAGCACCGAGGGGACGGTGACCAAGCAGTGCGTCGCTGCAGACGGGGAGTGCGACTGCACCGACTGGGCGATCAAGCTGGCCATGGGAACGGCATGCGAACAGGTTAGCGAGTTCGGGACTTGCACCGGACGCCGTGTATGCACTCAGGAGGGGCTGGCGCCGTGCGACGCAGGGATTCCGAAGGCCGAGACCTGCAACGGCCTGGACGACGATTGTGACGAGGACTACGACGAGGGGAGTTGCGATGACGGCAACTCCTGCACCGACGACCTCTGCAATCCGGAGAAGGGATGCGAGCACGCACCGCTCGACGCCACCCCGTGCGACGACTCGGACAAGTGCACCACCGGTGACATGTGCGACGAGGGCACCTGCTCCGGGAGCGCGGTGACCTGCAACGACGGCAATCCGTGCACGGATGACCTGTGCGATGCGGTCAGCGGCTGTGCCTTCCCGAACAACAAGATGCCATGCGACGACGACGACCCATGCACTCTCGCGGACCAGTGCCAGGAAGGGACGTGCACCCCGGGGCCGAAGGTGACCTGCAACGACGGCAATCCCTGCACCAAGGACCTTTGCGATGCCGACAAGGGGTGCCTGTACCAACCCGTGGACGGCCCTTGCGATGACTTGAACCCGTGCACGACGGGGGACTTCTGCTCGCTGGGGAAATGCACCTTCAAGGCGCTTGACGACTGCAATGACGGCAACCTGTGCACAACCGATGCCTGCGACCCGACGCAGGGGTGCACCCACGTGCCCAACGCGCTCCCGTGCGACGACTCGAGCCTCTGCACGCTCGGTGACAAGTGTGCGGGGGGCGAATGCCAGCCCGGCAAGGCTCTCGCTTGCGGCGACGGCAACCCGTGCACGGACGACTCGTGCAATCCCCTCCTGGGCTGCATGCACGTGAACAACACGGCCTCCTGCGACGACCTGGACCCCTGCACGCAGGAAGACGTCTGCGCCAGTGGAAGCTGCGTCGGTTCCGGAGCGGTCGGCTGCGACGACGGGAATCCGTGCAGCGACGACTTCTGCGTTCCCATGGCGGGTTGCTCGCACCAGGCCAATACCGCTCCGTGCAACGACGGAAGCGTGTGTACCGTGGCGGACCAGTGCAAGGGAGGGTTGTGCATCCCCGGAGCCGCCCTGACCTGCGACGACGGGAACATCTGCACCAAGGATTCATGCGACAAGGCGAAGGGGTGCCAGTTTCTCCCTGCCGACGGCCCATGCGACGATGCCAACGCGTGCACGCAGGACGACCACTGCGCCCAGAGCAAGTGCGTGTCGCTCAGCCCCGTCCAGTGCGATGACAAGAACTCGTGCACTACCGACATCTGCCTGCCCGACGGCGGGTGCAAGTCCGTGCCGAACCAGGCCGCATGCGACGACGGCAACCTGTGCACCACCGGCGACAAGTGCTCGGGCGGGAAGTGCGTTCCGGGCATCCCGGTCCAGTGCGACGACGGAAACGTGTGCACGCTCGACTCCTGCGATGCCGGAATCTGCAAGCACGCCCCGGCACAAGGGGCATGCGACGATTCCAACCTGTGCACCAAGGGGGACTCCTGTGCCAATGGCGTCTGCGCCCCCGGCCTGGCCGTCAACTGCGACGACGACAACATATGCTCGACCGACTTCTGCGACCCGGCCAAGGGGTGCGTGCACCTGCACAACACCGCCCCCTGCGACGACGGCGACGTCTGCACCCTCAGCGACAAGTGCGCAAACGGCGTGTGCAAGCCTGCCTCCAGCCTCAAGTGCGACGATGCGAACCCGTGCACCGACGACTCGTGCAACCCTGCGCAGGGCTGCGTGTTCTCACCCAATGCGGCTCAGTGCAATGACCAGAACGCCTGCACCACGGGTGATGCCTGCACTGCCGGAGCCTGCGTAGGCAAGGCCCTCGTCGATTGCAACGACGGCAACCCGTGCACTGTGGACTCGTGCGTTCCGGCAACCGGCTGCAAGCACCTGCCGCTGGACATCCCGTGTGACGATGGCAACGCCTGCACCAATGGCGATGCCTGCGTGAACGGGACGTGCACCCCGGGGCCGGCCCTCGCCTGCGACGACTTCAACGCCTGCACCGAGGACGCCTGCGACCCCAAGTCCGGGTGCACCCACACGAACCGCCCCGACGGGACCGCTTGCGATGACGGCAGCAAGTGCACACTCACGGATCAGTGTGCGTCCGGCAAGTGCACCGGCTCCAACCCGCCCGACTGCAACGACGGCAATCCCTGCACCAGCGACACGTGCGAACCCGGGATCGGTTGTGTGAACACCCCTGTGCAGAACGGTACCTTGTGCAACGACCTCGACGCATGCACCCAGACCGACCAATGCGCGGCCGGCAAGTGCGTCGGCTCCAACCCGCCCGACTGCAACGACAACAAGCCGTGCACCACCGACTCGTGCGACAAGACCAAGGGATGCGTGCACGCCCCGATCGCTCCCTGCTGCGGCAACAGCATCGTCGAAGCGGGCGAGCAGTGCGACGATGGCAACAACAAGGGAGGGGACGGCTGCTCGGCCACCTGCCAGAACGAATCCCCCTGTCCGGTCGGGACGGCCTACGTCCACAACTACTGCTGGGTCAAGGCGATTGCCTGGGAGGAAACGCACTCGGCCGCATGCGCCCGTATCGGCAAGCCCCAGACTCCGTACAGCGTCAACGTCCCGTGGGACAACACGGTCCTGACCCAGGTCGCCGCAGCCTGGGGGTTCACCTCCATCGGCAAGTACGAGTGCTGCGCACATGCCATGTGGTGCAACAACGGGACCAAGCAGTGCGGCACGCACAACTTCGGGTCGCCTTTCGAGAACTACCAGAAGTACGGAGACTCGAACTGGTGGCCCGTCTACACGTGCGTGCCCTGAGACGCTGAGGCGATGCCGATGAAACTGCCCCGACTGTTCCTGCCACTGGCCCTGGTCGCTGCATTTGCCTGCCGGGAGGCTCCGGTGATGCCGCAGGCCTCGGCCCCTGCACCGTCCGCATCGGATGCTTCGCCATCGGCCACCAGGCCGGCCTCCTGCCCGGCCCTGTCGCCTGAGCAGGTGAGCCGCTTCGTTCGGCTGTCTCTGGCGTGCGTCGATCGGGAGTATCCGAACAAGCCGGGACACGTCTTCGACGGGGACGAGACCGTCGTGCCTCCCCGCCATGCGACCCCTGCTTTTGCCGGCTGCTTCGACTGGCATTCCGCAGTCCACGGACACTGGGCCATGGTGCGTGCGCTCAAGGTCTTCCCCAACCTGCCCGAACGCGACGCAATCCTCTCGCTGCTCGACACCCACCTGTCCAGGGAACGGCTCGACAGGGAGCTCGCTTTCTTCGCGCTGAAGCGCAGCGCCACCTTCGAACGGCCCTATGGCTGGGGCTGGCTCCTGCGCCTGGCCGCGGAGCTGCACGGGATGGAGCTTTCGCAGGCCGCTGCCTGGCGCGTCAACCTGCGGCTGCTGGCGGATCACTTCTCCGGGGCCTTCCAGAGCTACCTTGCCCGCCTGAGCCGGCCAGTTCGGGAGGGCACTCACGCCAATACCGCGTTCTCCATGGTCCACGCACTCGACTATGCACGGACGGTCGGTGACGAGGCACTGGAGAAGGCGATCGTCGAGGCGGCCCTCCGCTTCTACCGGAGTGATGTGGACTGCCCTGTCGCATACGAGCCCTCCGGCGAGGACTTCATCTCCCCGTGCCTGGCCGAAGCGGACCTCATGCGCAGAGTCCTTCCCCCTGACGAGCTGATGCCCTGGCTGGCCGTGTTCCTGCCCGGGCTTTCGACGGGCAAGCTCGGTCCCGTCGGCATCCCTCCGGAAATCCGCGACGTGAAGGACCCCAAGCTCGGGCATCTCGTCGGCCTGTCGTTCCAGCGTGCGTGGGCGCTGCGGGGACTGGCGGATGTCTGGCCGGCGGACAGTGCGGAACATTCAGTGATTGCAGGGCTTTCTGCGGCCATGTGCGGCCACGGCTCCAGCCTCGTGTTCGACAGCGGATACGGCGGCGAGCATTGGCTGGCCAGCTTCGCGATCTACCTGCTGACCGGGTGTGGTGACCCGGCCCCGGGCTCACTCTGAGGCAATGTTCGTGGGATTCGCTACCACACAGCGAGGTGGCCGTCCTACTCGCACGTCCCTTCGTCACGCCAGGCGAGCACCTGGCCGCTCCCTTCCTGGATGAAGCCGTAGCGGCGGGCATTCCAGTACGGGACCGAGTAGTCGGAGCCTGCAAACTGGCGCTGTCCGGGGAAGCCGGCACCAGAGCCGAGCTCGAACGGATCGCGTTGCCAGAGGTAGTCGGTGTGGTTGCGAAGATGCACCGGCAGGGGGCCCGAGGCCTCCATGCGCACGCACTGGCCGGGGGTCACCTCGCACTCGTACTCCCCGCCCGAGCACTTGAACGTGGACCACCCCGTGAGGTTGCCCAGGTCGATTCCCATCACCTCGACCTTGGCCGTGCACACGTCCACGTCATGCTGCGTGGGGCACTCGGCCGTGATTCCGTCCGGCGTCGCTGCCAGGATCATCTCCGGCGTCGTCGTGTAGGAGCGTCTCGGCTCATCCAGGTAGGCAGCATCGTCCGGAGCCCCGGCCGGCAGTCCGCCGTTGCCCCCCATCCATGCAAGCTGGTCCAGTCCGTAAGCCAGTGCCTGCTCCCGGTCCGTCGCGATCTCGGGCGGCAGCGCCCCCGCGTACATGATGTCGAAGTCGACGTTGCCCGCCACCTTGACCAGCTTGTCCCACATCTCGTTGTGGAACGCCTTCTGGACCTCGGTCTTCAGGTCGCAGTCCCCCAGGAGATGGATGAAATCCCACCACGGGCCGAAGGTGATCTGGTCACCGAAGAACTTCTTGCAGAACTTGGGCAGGTTGAACGCACCTGCCGTGTGCACGACGGCAACCGTATCGATGTTGCCCACGAGCTCCTCGTAGAGGAACTCCCTGTATTGCTCGTCCCCGGTCAGGTAGTACGCCATGGTCGCCAGGTGCATCAGGTGCATGGCGTCGCCGCCTCGGATGCTCGGCCAGTAGTAGTGGTCGATCTGGTTGGGACCCTCTGCATCGGTATCCATGTCCATCACGAGGGAAAGCATGTCGCCGAAGAACGTATCGGCCGCTGCATCGACGACGCGCCACGGCTCCATCGCGACATGGTCGGGACACGACTTGTCGAAGGTGGCCTCGTTCTTCGTGTTGATCTGCACGTGCACGTAGCCGACGATGCGGTCGAGCTTGGTCAGGTCGATGTCCCCCGGGTCGAAGCTCAGCTCGCCCACGCTGAAGTAGGCCATGAGTCCCTCGATGAGCTCCGGGTTGGACTGGAGGTTCACCAGCTCCACCCGCTTGAGCCGCTTGAGGTAGCACGTCAGGTGGTGCACGATGCGTTCCTTGAGGGCCTCGTCCTTGAGCAGGGAGTATGCCATGGGCAGCGAGGTCATGGGACCCGTGTTCTGGTCGATGGACGGGCGGCCGTGCCACATGGGCTTTCCCTTCCACACCTTCCCGTCCTTGTCCACGATCCCTTCAGTGTAGATCTTGGGGAGGTTGGGGGTGTTCACCGGATCCGCGACGGGACGGTCATGGCTGCCCAGCGTGGTCGAGTTCTCCCAGCGCAGGATGTGCTCCGTGTCGTTCGGCGCCCCTTCCGGAAGCAGGAGGTAGTGGAACCGGCAGAGGTATCCGGGCACACCGGTGACGTCGTACAGGGTCACCATGTCGCGCACCTGCTGCTCCATTCTCTGGTAGTCGGCCTCGGTGCCGGTCTGGGAGTACCTCAGGATCGAGGCGACCGTGGACCAGCCGGTCCAGATCCCCCCGTCCCCCGACCCCCAGTATCCCGAGAAGCTCTCCGGCTTGCTCCACTCGGATTCCGGAGTTCCGGGGGGCACCGGTACGGCGAAATCACGGTCGACCGCCTGCCCGTCCGGCGAGTTGTACAGATCCCGCCACCGGTCGAACAGGTACGCTCTCTTCAGGAGCGGGTCCGGAGCATCCACGAACTGATTCGAGGCCGGATCGTAGAGGTCGCACGTGCGCAGCTTTCCTCCCTCGCAACGCTCTTCCTTGAACAGGGCGCAGCTCTCGATTCCCGTGCCGGCCAGCGGGTCCGCCGGTGTCGCCAGCGGAGGTTGCGTGGGCAGCGGCGGCAGTGGCCAAACGACATCCGGTTCGACGCCGTCCGGAGGGACATCTTCGGCGACATCCTCGGCCACGTCGCCCCCTCTTCCGAGGTCCGTGACATCCACCGCGACATCGGCCGCGATGTCGGGGGCTGCGTCAACCGCTGCGTCAACGGCGGCTGCATCGCCTGGAATGTCCGCGGTGTCCGCGGCGCTCTTCCCGTCGTTCCCCCCACACGAAACCAGTGCCGCCAAGAAGATCCCACCCCAGATAGCCTCTGTCCAACGCATCGTCTCTCCTTCTGTCACGTAACGGATTTCCTGCAACTCGTCGGCTCGCGCCAGAGCCCACTTGCACTGCACGACTCACGCCCTTCCGCCCCCCCCCTCCGTCACCGGATCGTCCGGGCCCTCTACATCGGCTTGATCCGCCTGGGGGTCCGCACCGTGTCCTCCCGCCTGTCGAACATCGGCACGAGATCCACCCGCTGCGCATCGTCGTTCCACCGGCAGAGCTGGACCTCCCCCCCACGAATCCACACGAATGACTTCCGTCGGGCATCCGGGTCGAGCTGCTGCCACGGATTGTGCACAGCGATCCACGTGCCGCTGTTGGCGTAGACTGCCTGACCGCCGGCAACCGGCCGGATGTCCACCACGTGCGTGTGGCCCATGACGACGAACCGCACTCCGGTGATTCGAGCGATCTGCTCCGCTGCCTGGACGCAGTTGTCCACCGTCACGTCCTCCCGGGAGCCGAGGAAACGCCGGGCCTGGGCACCGAGCCACACCAGGACGCCGGCCGACAGCAGCGAGAAGAGGAAGAGCAGCGTCGCCTTGGCAAACACGTTCTCCACCAGCAGCGGCGCCTGGATGATGTTGAACACCAGGAGCCACACGTACAGCGCAGCCACGGCAGCTCCGCCTGCGAACAGCACCCGCCGTACGATGGGGCGGAACATCTCCTTGACGAACGCCAGCTTCGATGCTGCCTTGGGGTGCACCTTGAGCGCGTTGAGGCGGCTGCAGAGGTCGCTCACCTCCTGCGACTCCTCGATCTGATCGAACTGCTCCTCCTGCACCGCATCGGCTGCGGCCGTCGACCGTGATGTGCCCGCCGTTGCCCCGGGGCGAAGCGCAGCGATGAAGTGACTCCAGTGATCCCGCAGCACGCGGACGATGTCGGAGAGGTTGTAGTGCAGGATGAAGTCGAGGTACTGCTCCAGCGAGGCCACCCTGGGTGCGTAGGGGTTCATCCGGTGCACCCGGTTGTAGAAGTAGCGGATGAACAGGCTGCCCAGCGGGTAGTCGAGCACCGGCTGGTCCTCTCGGACGACGGTCTTGGCCCGCAGCAGGGGGAGATTGAGCAACCCCTCTTTCGGGCGCTTCTCGGGCAGGACGGGGCGCAACGTGTAGCGGATGCTGTTCGATGCCTCGTACTGGTTGCCGTGCTCGATGTAGACGCGGTCGGGCTCCAGGAAGAACCACTGGTGGAAAGCGACGAGACGGCGTGCTTTCTCCGGCGTCAGCTCCGGAGCCAGGCGGCAGAGGCTCTCGAGGATTCGCTGCTGCACCACGTCGAAGTACAGCTCCATGTCATGATTGCCGCGCAGGATCTCCACCCGGAAGCCGGATGCCACCATTCTCCCCAGGGCGGCAAAGAACTCCGGGTGTCCGGCAACGATGAGATCGAGCTTGAACAGAGACCGCGTCGGCGTGGGATCCAGCCCGAGCCGCTTCTCGGTCGGGGACGGGAAGATGCCCAGCTCCGCCTGCGAAGGTTCCGACGGCAACCCGGTCACCGTCAGGAAGTCGAACACGTCTCCGTTCAACACGATGACCAGCCGGGACGGATCGGCAGCATACCGCTCACGAAGCTGCCCCATCAGGCCGGCAAATGCTCTGTCGTGGAAGAAGTCCTCGAGCGGGTAGTAGCGGCAGACCTCCGGATTGAACCCCTCGCCCAGGTGCAGATCGCTGAAGATCACGTAGTCCACGCCCGGGGAAACCGGCGGCTGCGTCTTGGGTTGCAATGCGTGCATGCCTTCTCCGCTCACGGCCCGCGCACGGACCGCCACTCGGGTAGCCTACCCGAAGCACGGACGGAGGCAAGAATCCGGGGTTTGCCGCATCGTCCGCGCTCCTTGTCATCCGGGTGGTGCATCACCATGCCGCGCGCACGAGCTCGACGGCCAGCTGCTCCGGCGACTGGAACACGATCCCGCGCATCCCCACGGCCCTTGCCCCTTCGACGTTTCCGGCAAGATCGTCGACGAACAGGCAGGCCTCCGGGGGGGCGCCGCACAGCTCGAGCGCGTGCCGGTATATCTCGGAGCCCGGCTTCAAGTGCCCGACCTCGTACGACAGCACCAGGTGTCGGAACATCTCGAACTTCCCGGGAAACAGCTCGTCCGCGATGAAACGGAAATGCAGCGGGTCGGTATTGGAGAGCAGGTGGATGCGGAAACGCTTGCGGGCCTGCGCCAGCAGATCCCAGGTTCCCTGGATCGGGGCGAAGATGTCCGAGTACGCCCTGGCGAAGTCAGCATACCCGACCTTCAGCTCCAGCCGCGAGCATACCGCCTCGTGGAACTCGGCCGGGCTCATGTTTCCCGTGCTGAGCCTTGCCTGCAACCCGTCCGTCATCACCCGCAGAACCGCAGCCGGATCGGCCCCCCCGGCAAGGCATGCAATCCGCCGGCATCCGGCCGCCAGGTCGACCGTGACCAGCACCCCGCCGAGATCCAGGAAGAGAGCCTTCAGCGCTGCCACGTCTGCACCTACCGGAGGAACACGGGGTTCGTGTAGATGTAGGGGTAGGTCTTGCTGGCCAGGCTCTCCACCCCGGGCAGCCGCGGCTTCAGGTGGAGAGGCATCACCGCGATGCGCAGGCTGTATGCCCCCGGGCCGGGCAACAATGCCGAGACGACGTCCCCCTGACCTTTCACCTCTGTGACGATCTCGATCCCCTCCTCGGTTGCGCGCACCAGGTGCGTCTTCACCTGCGCCATGCCAAACGCGATTCCGGCCGGATCCATCCAGGGCGGCGCCTCGATGTTCGGCGTACGGAACCACGCATAGGCCTCGCCGTCGAGCGGCCCCTCGTCCCCCATCTCCATGAGCTTGCCGCCGTTGACCACGTAGAAATCGAATCCGCCCGGGTAACCGAACACCTCGAAGCAGGCGTATCCCCGGCCGGTCCGAACGGCCTCTCGGATGTCAAAAGGATCGCCGCTTGCTCCCCGGAAACGATTGGAGAACCAGCGGAACGAGCGGGCATAGGAATCCATCCGCTCCCCATCCGAAAGCGGGAGCGGGCCCCCCTTCATCGCAAACGCCACGAAGTTCGGATACTCCTCGGCAAACCCCTCGCACACCGAGCCTTCCACGCCGTTCGGGCACAGCGCAGGTACCTCGACGTTGCGGTGGATGTCGGTGGCAGCGACCGAAACCATGTGGACTCGGGGAGAGACCCAATCGAACTTCTCCACGTCCTTGCTCACCTCGGAGAGGAAGAGCAGGAGGCTCAGATCCGGGCTCGGTGCGTCCGTCCCGGGGACCATGAACCGGTCCAGCTTCAGCAGCGTGTCGATGCTCTCCAGCGCACCAATCAGGTTCGCGTGCAGATTGTAGATCTCCATGCCATCCAACGGAATCGCTGCGATCCGCTCGGCCGTGATGTCCGGCTCCTCGGTGTGGACCCCCAGTGCGATGCCGCCCAGATCGTGCACCATGGACACTGCGGCCTGAGCATCCTCCAACGGCGTGGAATCCGCATACGAGGTCGAGTAGATCTCCTTGGGAATGTCCGGGCCCGCGAGCCCGACCGGCATGTTCTTGCTTCCCTCGGTTCCGTAGAACACCCAGGCATGAGGCACGAGGCTGTCGTCAGGGCAGGCAATCCGGTTGGCGAACGGCCGTCCCTTGTCGTCCTTGGCGATCTCGTCCCCCTCCTGGTGCTGGAGTCCCTCTTCGTACGGGTGGTTCTTGAGCTCGCCCGGGTGGTCGGTCATCATCATGAAGTCAATGCCGGTCTGGCAGGGGGCGGCCCGAAGCTCGGCCACACACTCGGGATCGGGTCCACCGAAGTCCTCGTAGCCGTTCGGCCCGCATCCGTCGTGCGACAGTGCGGAGTGCAGGTGGATGATCCCTCTCAGCTCGACGAGCCCCCGCTGCGCCGGGTCCAGAGGGAAGGGAGTGACCGCGATGTCCTGCGCATCCACGGAATCCCGGGCAAGGTCTGAAGCATGATCCCCGCCCGGTGCATCCGGCCCCGCCGCGTCAGCGATGTCTCCTGTCGACGTCTCGGGCTGCGCCGTATCCGGCGCGGACGTCCCGTTCCCGCCGCACCCTGTGAGCACCGCTGCTGCCACGAGCCACATCGCCTTGTTTCTCATCCCGTACCTCCGTGCGCCCGGTCTTCCCGGCCGCATCAAGCAGGAAGTCTACCCGATCCCCCCTCCAAGAACCACCACGAAGATGTCTGGAACGCGTACCACACGGCCCTTCCGGTTCGGGCTCCCATCTGGTATGTTCCGCCCGATGGACTGGCAGCAGGGATGGAGGGGGCAGATGCACAGGGTTCGGGTCGCATGGTTCAGCGTGACTGTGGCGCTTGCGGTCGCAACGGGCTGCGGAGGTACCTCTGCGAGTCCTCAGCCCGACGCTGCGGCAGACCTCCCGGCGCCGGCCGACGCCGATGTTCGGATCGGCAACGGCGATGCGGAGCCGGACCTTTCGCTGAGGCCCGACGGACCCGGGATCGACTTCGAGGTCGTTCCTCCCTCCTGCGACGAGCTGCCCGGAGGCTCCGGCTGCCCGTGCCACGCCAACGGTGACTGCGCTTCGGGCTTCTGCACCTTCCATCTCGGGAATCGGATCTGCACGACCGACTGCATCGACGAATGCCCGACGGGCTTCGCATGCGAGCAGACACTGGCATTCGGGGCGGACCCCGTGTTCGTCTGCATGTCCCGTTTCCCGGGGTTGTGCCTTCCTTGCAGCGCATCGAGCGAATGTCCTTCCCCGATGGACCGGTGTGTGGTGTATCCCGGAGGGCTGGGAGCCTTCTGCGGCGGGGCGTGCAGCGCGGACGTCGCGTGCCCCGACGGCTATGATTGCAAGGAAGCCACGACGGTGGAGGGAGGGGCCGCGACCCGTTGCATGCGGACGTCCGGGGAGTGTGACTGTACGGACTACGCAGTCCTGTCGAAGCTGGCCACTCCCTGCCAGGCCACCAGCGAATTCGGGACGTGCTCCGGGTGGCGGAGCTGCGACGAGACCGGGTTGTCCGCCTGCAATGCCAAGGCTCCGGCCGAGGAGGTCTGCGACAACGACGAGGACGAGGACTGCGACGGGATGCTCGACGACCCCGACGTCTGCGTGATCTGCTCCTGCCAGGGGAAGGAATGCGGCGACGACGGCTGCGGCGGCAATTGCGGCAAGTGCCCTCCGTTCAACGTCTGCCAGGTGGACGGAACGTGCGTCTGCGTGCCCTCCTGTGCCGGAACCAAGTGCGGAGATGACGGTTGCGGCGGTGATTGCGGCGAGTGCATGCCGGGAACCAAGTGCCTGTTCGGCGACTGCAAGCCCGGGTGCGACACCGACATCGAATGTGCTTCCGGTGACGAGTGCGTGGGCGGCTACTGCCAGCCCGACGTGCCGGACGACGCTGTGCTCATGGCGCCGCTGGTCCAGACGAAAGCGAGCGGGAAGCCGACCGACGTGCTGAAGGCCCGGGTGAAGGAAGCCGGGGTGACTCCCGCTCCCGGCCCCGGCCCCGGGATCGTCGGGGAGATCGGCCTGGGTCCCGGAGGTTCCGCCCCGGACCTGCAGCCGGGCGAGTGGATCTGGACCAAGGCCGCGTATGAGGGCGACGACGGAGGTTTCGACGTCTGGCAGAGCCTGTTGATCACCCCCTCGCCCGGGACATGGGCGTACACGTTCCGCTTCTCCCTCGACGGCAAGCATTGGGTGTACGCGGACTCGGACGGTCTTTCGGGCGGCTTCGACGTGCAGAAGCTCGGGATGCTCGACGTCCCACCGCCGCCCGAGATCACGGGGGTTGTCCCGGATCACGGCACCGTCCTGGGCGGAGACAAGGTCACGGTCACGGGCAAGCACTTCGTCGACGGCCTCGTGCTCACGTTCGCAGGGGCGCAGCTGGCCCCTGGCAAGGTCACGTCCCAGTCGGTCGAGCTGATCGTCCCGGAGCACGCTGCCGGCAGCGTCGCCGTCTCGCTGGTCAACCCCGACGGCCAGTCCGCCAAGCTGGATGATGCCTTTACCTATGTGCTGCGCTTCACCCCCACGCTCGATGGCAAGCTCGACGAGTGGACCGACACATTCCAGGTCGGGACCAATTCGCTGGTCAGCAACTGGGATGCCGCGCTCAACAGCCTTGCAACCCTCTACGCAGCGTTCGACGCCACCCACCTCTACGTCGCGGTCGCAGGCTGGTGCGAGGGGCAGAACTACATCGTCGGCTACGTCGACGGCGACTTTGGCAAGGCCTCGGGCACGGCCGAGATGATCTGGCTGTCGGACAATGCCGGCGACGGAGATCTCGACGATGCGCTCAGCAACATCCTCGAAGTGACTGCTGCCGGGTTTGGCGGGGACTACGGCTTTGGAACACGCGGCATGGCCTCGTACAAGGAGGGGGGAAATCTCGGCGATTCCAAGTTCGTGGGATGGCGGGAGCTGGGTCCGCCCTACAACCTCTCGTGGATCCAGGGGACCGTCGCGTGCACGGACAAGGGCATCGAGGCGGCAATCCCGCTGTCCACGCTCTACAAGGGGGGAGCACCCCAGGCAGGAACCAAGGTCGGGCTGGTCGTCAAGCTCACCGACCGATACGGCGACAAGCCCGGCATCAGCAACCAGACGCTCCCGGAGTGGCACGACCCGGCGGACCCGCCGGAGGTCGGAGCCGTGGCCACGTTCGATCTCATCCCCTAGCGGGGCGAGGAGGGAAGGATGAAGAGCACAGAACTTCTCGGAGGACACCCCCGGCAGGAGGTCTGCCAATGACTGACCAGGTAGTTCGTTTCGGGGTCTCGCTCGACCCCAAGCTGCTCGATCAGTTCGATACCATGATCCAGGAGGAGGGCTACACCAATCGCTCCGAGGCAATCCGTGACCTGATCCGGGAGCGCCTGATCAAGCAGGAATGGGCTGCGGAGGAAACCCTCGTGGCCGGCACCGTCTCGCTGGTCTACGACCACCACGAGCTCGAGCTGCCCCGTCGCCTCACCGAGGTCCAGCATGACCACCACGACCTGGTCATCTCGACCGTGCACGTCCACCTCGACCACCACAACTGCCTCGAGGTGCTCGTGCTCAAGGGGGAGGCCGGCCGAGTCCGCAAGCTCGGCGAAAAGCTCGTCTCCACTCGCGGTATCAAGCACGGCAAGATGACCTTCACCACCACCGGAGCGGGGCTCGCATGATCCGATCTTCCACCATCGCTGTTCTCGTTGCCCTTCTATGCCTCGCACCGGCCCCGGCCTGCCGCGGCGGGGAGCCGTCCGCTCCGGCAGCGGCCCCTGCCGCCATCGCCGGCAGCTCGTCGCAGACATCCCCCGGTTGCGGGAAACCGGTCCCGTTTCCTGAACCTGGCGGCACGACGGCCTGGCGGCACACGCGCACCGGCCTGTTCACCGTCCCCCAGGGGGCTGCCGCCCACCGCGGCCAGGACCTCCTGGTCGTCGAGGGCAACAGTCAATGGCTCATCGGGAAGTTCGCCTATGGCCCGGCGGACAAGGACCTCGAAGATGAGGAGGTCGAGATCTGGGTCCAGGAGAATGCTCCGTGCGGCGGATGGGAGCAACTTGCCACGGTCCGTACGACCAAGGATGGTCCCTCCAAGACCGTCGAAGGGGTCGAGAACGACGGCGGCCGCGTGTTCTTCGAGATCCCCGGGAGCAAGCGCCTGCCGTTGGGCGTGCACGCCGTGCGCATGCGGGTCCGGGGTGACTCCAGCCACGCGGACTTCAAGGTGATCGTGGCACGGCCCGGGACACAGGTCGTCGTGTTCGACGTGGACGGCACTCTGACCACCGGGGATTCCGAGTTGATCAAGGAGATCATCGGCGACCTGATCCACCGCCGCAACGTCCCGGAGCTCAGAGCCGGAGGACCGGCTGCGGCCCGAGCCTGGAGGGACAAGGGGTACCTGGTGCTGTACCTCACCGGGCGCCCCGACCTGCTCTACGGGATCACGCGGGAGTGGCTGGTGGACAAGGGCTTTCCGCCGGGCGTGCTGCACCTCACCGACACGCTCCACCAGGCCGCACCGGACGAGGACGGAGTGGGCGCGTACAAGACCGCTTTCCTCGAGCTCCTGGCAAGACGGGGGTTCAGTTTCGCCGCAGCCTACGGAAACGCCACGACCGACATCCAGGCCTACGCGGCAGCGAACATCCCGAAGGACAGGACGTTCATCGCCGGGAAGCACGGCGGAGAATCGGCCACGACGGCGCTGTCCAGCTACTCGACCCATGCCGAGGAGTTTGTCGGCAAGCAGCCTGAAGCCGCGGTCAAGGCCCCGCAACTGGACTGGTGAAGGAGGGCTCGCCATGCGCATCGTGCTTTCGACCTTGATAGCCCTG
>VGRX01000010.1 GCA_016875215.1 Deltaproteobacteria bacterium | reverse complement strand
TATGCGGAGTGCCAGCCCGACTGCGAAGGAAAGACCTGTGGAGAGGACGGTTGCGGGGGGACGTGCGGGACGTGCGAGGGGGCGCAGGAAGCGTGCGTCGAGGGTGCCTGCGTCTGCCAGCCGGCCTGTGAAGGAAAGGCATGCGGCGAAGACGGATGCGGAACGACGTGCGGCGAGTGCCCGGGGGCGCAGGACGCGTGCGTCGAGGGTGCCTGCGTCTGCCAGCCGGCCTGTGAGGGGAAGGCCTGCGGTGAAGACGGGTGCGGAGGCGCGTGCGGGACTTGCCCGGAGGGGCAGAACTGCACCGACGGACAGTGCACGATCCCGGAGTGACCTCCCCCTGATTTCCTCCTGGAGAACGGCCCGTCATTCCGCTTGACTTGCTTCGCGACGCACGGCTATAGTTGCTGTACTTTGGAGGAAGGGACCGTCAGGTCGCTGCCATGCAAGGGGGGCTGATGATGAAGCGATTCCTGGTTTTGCTCGTGCTCGGGCTCGGTTTCGGCTGTTCCCACGGAGAGGAGAGCGAGTGCAGCAAGTACGTCTCGCTGCTCGGGGGGACCGATCCGAAAGCCGTGTTCAAGGACATTGCCGAGAAGAAGTGTCAGGATGCCATTCCCATCCTGAAGGACATGTTCGACCCCCGCCAGGGCAAGTACAACAAGGACATCATGCGCATCATCTCCCAGACCTGGGAGCCGAGCGTGGTGAACTTCAAGACCGAGGCAGAGAAGTTCCCGAAGAAGAAGCCGCTCTACTTCGAGATCCTCCGGCTTGCGCTCCAGTCGCCGGAGACGGCCATGCTGGCCGCGACCAGCATCGAGGAGTGGAAGCTGATCGACCTCAAGCCCGACCTGGTCAAGATGCTGACCGATGACGTGAAGAGCGCTCAGCCGCAGTTCGCACTGGCATACGCCCCGGCGCTGCGCGTGCTGGCATCGGATGAGATGGGCGGCCTCAACGATGACCTCGAGGAGGTCCTCATCGCTCTGGCCAACAACTCTCCCGATGTCCAGGGAATCGAGGTCAACAAGCGGGCCAGCGAGGGACTCGGGAAACTCAAGACCAAGAACCCGGAAGGCATCAAGGCCCTGGTGCGCGGCCTGTTCCTCGTGTCCAAGGATGGCGGCACCACCTTCAAGGAGTCGCTCAAGTCGCTGCTCCAGATCGGGTCCGCGTCGGCCCCGTTCCTCGTGGACGTGATGGAATCCCGCCCCGGTGACGAGAAGGTCCGCTACATGGAGGAGTTCGCCGTGAAGAACGCGATCTCCGAGTGGAAGTGGAGAAAGGGCATGAGGGTTCCGATGCTGCTCGCCCAGCTCAGAGACCCGCGGGCTGCCGGCGCCCTGGTCCGCGACATCGCGCGTCCCGTCATCGAGCCGGCCAACCTCCCCGACAGTCTCAAGCTCGACTGGACGATCGAGATGACCAACCGGATCAAGTTCGACTCCTGGGGCATCATGTCCATCATGACCGCGGACGAGATGCTCGGCGCACTGAAGATCATCCGGGATCGGAACGTGGAGGGCAGTGCCCGCCTCCAGCTTGCGCTGGGACTGGCATTCAACTTCACCCCCGAGGCCATGGACGTCCTGCTCCGGGTCTGCTACGAGGCCGTCTCCGATGTCGAGGACGAGGAACCCGACGCTGCCAAGGTCAAGGCCGCGGACGCAGGCGAGCCGGCCAAGGAGGCCGACTTCGTGATCCGTTTCCTCCAGCCGCTCGCTTTCGGCCTGGACGTCGGCCACCTCGTCCAGTTCAACGACATCTTCGTCGAGGGCTTTGACGAGAACTTCGGCGACGTCGAGAAGTCGGAGGACATCCAGGAGCGGCTCGACCAGATCGACGTGAAGGTCCTGCTGGCCGTGTCCAACGCCTGCAAGGAGGATCTGACCTGCCTGCAGACCGTCCTCCAGGGCGGACAGGGCAAGCTGGAGGGGAGCGAAGTCGTGTACGACCCCGACACGGTCAAGGGGGTGGACGACCGGGAAACCGAGTACGTGAAGGGCATGGCCCGTGCCAAGGCAGCGCTTACCCTCGGCCGGCTGAAGCTCAAGAAGGAGGAGCGGGCCGAGCTGCTCAAGTTGTTTGCCAAGGTGTATGCCGCGCTCGACTATGACGACGAGCTGTACGGCGACCTCCGGCAGGTCATCCTTCTCGGCTTCGAGCGTCAGGGCATGGCCGACACGGCCGCGGCGCTGTCCGTCCTCAAGGATCTCATGGCAGCGGAAGAGAAGAAGGGAATCGACCCCGTCAAGGTATGGAACCAGAGACTCGAAGCGCTCGTGTTCTTCCTCGAAGCCTACAAGTAGCTACAATCTCCACATCCAGTCGAGGCCGACCTCGAAGTTCGCACCGTGCCCCTTGGCATTGGCCGGCGGATTCGCCGTCGATTCCTGGACGTCCACGAGGTCGAACCAGTTGCGGACGAAGGAGAGTCCAACCCGGTGTCTCCCGGTCGCCTGCCAGCGGGCCCCGAAGCCGATTCCACGCTGGTCCCGGCTGGGGTTGTCCAGGCTGTAGGTCTGGTCCGGGATCGGGGTGTAGTCCTGCTGGTATCCCGCCATCAGCTCGACCGACTCGAGCGGGCGGTAGAGCAACCCGATGCACCAGTTCCCCGAGTTGCCGTAGTTCTTCGCATCTCTCATTTCGCTCATCCCCATGAGCGGCTCCTCCAGGACGGTGTATTGCTCCTGGAACACCTGGTAGTGGTAGTAGCGGTAGTCGAAGCCGATCTCGAAATCCGGAGCGAACTCCCAGTTGATTCCCCCCTGCAGGGTGAAGGGGATGACCATGTCGGTCCGATGGGTCGTGCTGTCCACCGTGCCGTCCGGAGAGGTGAGCTCCACATCCCCGCGCAGGCGGACCGACGAGCCGCCGAAGAACGCGACTCCGATACTGAGCGTCTCGAGCGGCCGCAGCAGGACGCCGACGTCGACAGCCCACGAGAACCCCTGGCCGTCGAGGGCGAGCGTCGAGTCGTACTCCTTCGTCACCGCCGGGTCGTCGAACCGGTGGTCCGGATCCTGGAGCACCAGCGGGTTCATGAACCGCTGCGCAGTGAGGTACAGGTGGACCAGGCTGGCGCTGGCTGCCACGGAGAGCTTGGGGGAGACCTCGTATGCCAGCGACGCCGTTGCCCGGCTGCCCAGGAACAGAACGCGCGTGGCATGATAGCGGGTCGGTTCGTCATCCGGCAGTGCCGCCCCGTAGGCGTTGGGCGCATACGCAGCAAAGCCGAGGCGAAGCCGCTCCGTACCCAGGTCGGAGCTGATGCCGATGAAGGGCAGAGCCCCGATGTTCCAGTCCGGTCGGATCTCGTGGTCTTCGGGTCGCAGGACCCCCTCGCTGTCGTACATCCGCAAACCGATGTCCAGGAAGAACAGCGAGAGGGACGTGTAGAACTGCGTCCCCGTGGTCAGCACGAGCCCCGCCGGGTTGTGGAAGATGGCGGTCGGATCGTCAGGCCTGGCCACCGTGGCGAACATCCCCATGCGGCGGGTCCCCACGTCCGCGTTGTGGAAGCCGCCGGCCGTAGCAGACGACGATACGCCTGCCGCAGCGAGTGTCGCGAGTGTCAGAACGCAGGTGACGTGCCTCAAGCATTTCTCCTGAAGCTCGGAGCGACCATTGCGATGACCTTCTCGGGCCTCGCAATGGACTCGCTCCTGAGTGTCGCCAGCGATTCCTCCACCATGGAGGCGCCCGCATCCCCGCCCACCAGCTCGCCGAGCCGACATCGCGCCGCTGCGGCATACAGGCGCATGTCCAGCCGGGCAAAGCGCTCTGCAGCATCCTCGAAATGCCGGCGGGCATCTCCGTCGAGCCCGGCGATGACGTCGGCTCCTCCGCGCCAGAGCTCGGCCAGACCGCCGGTCCAGTCCAGCCCGATCGCCTCGGCCTTGTCCGCACATTCGCGAGCCGTCCTCGCCGCCGCCCGCTCGGGCACGCACCCCCCGGCAGCGCACAGACGGCTGTTGGCCAGCATCTCCAGGGCGTACGTCCGCGTGAGCGCTATCCTGCCGACGGTAGAGCGCCGTGTCTTCTGCCGCAGCTCGTCGGCCAGGCGAACCGCCTCTTCCCCGTTGGCCAGGTACAGCTCGGTGCAGATGTGGCTTCTCAGCGCGTAGAAGTGCAGCAGGGTAAACGCACTGTGCGACATGTCTCCCACGCACTCGGCGATGTCCTTGCGTGCCCCGGCCGGATCGTCCTGCATGAGGCCGAGATGGAGCATGGAGCCGGCCCGCATGTGGTTGACCGTGTGCAGGTCGTTGCGGCCCAACGCGTCCGCCACCATGTCCTGTGTCCGTCGTCGATACTCGCCGAACCGTCCCATCCATCCCAGGGCGGCGAGCTGGTAGATTCGGGCCGTGCGCAGCTCCCAGGCCACGTTCGTGAGCTTCTCCAGGAGGATCTGCTCGGCCTCCTGCGCTCGCTGAAGCGTGGCCGTCCACCTCCCCTGCTGGAAGGCAGCGATTGCGCTGCAGACGCGGACGATGGCCAGCGCGTGCGTGCTGTTTGCCTCTCGGGCCAGGTGCTCGGCCCGCTCCAGCACGTCCTCGGCCCGCGCAAACCCCTTCCCCCCGAACGCAGCGGAGTAGGCCCCCTCCGACGCCAGGGACCGGGCGATGCGGTACGGCTCTCCCGCCTGCAGCGAGTAGAGCAGGCAGCGGAACTGGAACCCCGATGCCCGCACCGGATCCACGAGACCCAACCCCAGCGACACGGCCCAGCAGGCATCGATACGGTCGAGCAGGTACCCCGGAATCTGGTCCTCGCTGCGCTTCCTGAAGGACCGAGGCCGCAGCTTCAGCAGCGTCCGGAACCACGAGTACGCCGCCAGCGCCGCGAGCGTACCGGCCGGGATCTTCATCCCGAAACGCGCCAGGACCTCGTCCAGGATGGTCTTGCCTCGGTCGACGTGACCGACCCGCAGGAGCTGGTCCGCGGCCCCGAGCTGGAGCCTCCAGCTCTGATTCGGATCCGCTGCGGCAGCAAGCCGGAGGAACTCGTCGGCTGCCTCGACCCCGCGTCCGGCATTGGCCAGCGTGTCCGCCAGCGAGCGCCGAATGGCCGCCAGCTCGGCGGGAGCCCACGAGCCCATGGTCAGGGCGGATCGATACAGCACTGCGGCGCGGTCGAATGCCAGCATGTCCACGGCCTGGTCCGCCGCCCGCCGGGCGAACGATGCGGCCCGCACCGGCTCACCCGACTCCCGGAAATGGACGGCCAGCAACTCGGGCTCGATGTCAGGCATCTGCTCGAGCGTGGTTGCGAGCCTGCGATGGAGGTTCCTTCTCGCCTCGGCCTCGAGGGAGGCGGCCACCGCCTCCCGGATGCGGTCGTGATAGCACTCCACCCGCTGGCGATTGTGCAGGCCGCGGGTGTCCACCATGTGCGCTCCCTGAAGCAGCCGGACCGATTCCCAGGGGATCGATTCCTGACCCGAGGCCCGGGCCGCTGCCTCGAGCGGAAGGGGATGCCCGGCCACGGCCACGACCTCCACCAGGGCTCTCGCTTCGACCGGCAGGCGCCTGACGCGCAGCCGCGTGTACTCGTCCAGTGAGACCAGCTCGTTCCCCTCGAACGCAGTGCCCTCGGCCGCGGACAGGGCCGCAAAGCGGGAAAGCTCCTCCACGAAGAAGGGCACTCCCCCGGATTCCCGGGCGATGTGAGCGGCCAGGCGGGTGCGTTGGGCCACCGTCTGCGCGAGGTGCATGAGCGCCAGTCGCTCCGCTTCGTCCACGGGCAGCGGGCCCACCGGGATGTCGATGGCCGTCTCCTGCCCGGAGGCGCCGTGCTCGAGCAGGGGAAGAAGGACCGGGCTCCCTTCCATCGCATCGGATCGGAACGAAGCCAGGAGCAGGAGAGGCGGCGGATCGGGCGGGCGCAGCAGCTCCTGGAGCATCAGGGAGCTGTCCACGTCCCCCCACTGCAGGTCGTCGATGGCCAAGACCAGCGGGACCCGCTCAGCCAGTCGGGCCAGCAGCTCCCGAAGCGCACCAAAGGCCCTGCGGCGAAGCTCGCGAGGGTCCAGAGTGGTCTCAGACCGTCGCACCGCGTCCCGGGCGGCAGGTACCCGGTCCAGCACCGGAAACACCTGCGCCAGTGCCCGCACGTGCCGGGGCATCAGCGCCTCGACACGGTCGGCCGGCAACGAAAGCAGGTAGCGGGTCAGTCGGTCCACCAGCGGATCCAGGGCCTTGTACGGAACCGATTCCCTCTCGTAGCATCGGCCCGACAGCACCACGGCCCCTTCCTCCGCCAGTTCCTCGAGGAACGAGTGCACCAGGGCCGACTTCCCCATGCCCGACGGACCGTGCACTCGCACCAGTACCGGGCGGCCGGAAAGGCAAGTGTCGTAGGCCCTGTCGAGGGCAGTGGTCTCGCCGTCCCGCCCCACGAGCGCTGTGCCGGCCGTGCCCGAATGGATCGTGGCGCTGAGCTCGGTCGTCGAGTCGCTGCGCACGCCCAGCGCCTCGAGCACCTCGTCATCCGAAGGTCTCGCCTCCGGAACCGTCGCGAGCAGCCGCCTGCACAACGCGTCCAGGTCGGGGGGCACGCCCGGAGCGACCATTGCAGGAGCACAAGGCTGCACCTGCTGCTTGGCCTGCAGCACCCGCAGGATGTCCCCGCCGAACGGCAGGCGGCCGGTCAACGCCTCGTAGAGCATGACGCCGACCGCGTACCAGTCGCCGGCAGCGGTCAACGTCCTCCCGCCCGCCTGCTCCGGAGACATGTAGGGAACCGTTCCCGCCACGTGGTTCTGCAGCGCAGGATCGTCCGCACCGGGCGCCACGTCCATGACCAGCCCGAAGTCGAGGATGACCACCCGGTCGTCCCCGCGCACCATCACGTTGGACGGCTTCAGATCCCGGTGGACCTTGCCGGCCGCATGCAGCGCGCTCACGCCGGAGGCAAGCCCCCCCAACGCACGGCGCAACCGCAGCTCCGCACCGGCAGGGAGCTCCGGAAGGGCAGGCCCGAGCCGCTCGGACGTCAGCTCGGCCCCGTCCGGCGCCCCCTGGGGGGGGAACGTGCTGTCCAGCCCGCCGACGGAATCGGCAAAGACGGTGGTTTCGAGCACCCGCAGCGATTCCCCCCGAACGTAGTCGAGGAAGCTCCTGCCGTCGACCAGGTCCATGGTGAAGAACCAGGTATCCCCCTCGCACAGCAGCTCGTGCAGGCCGACCAGGTTGGCGTGGACGATGTTCGCCAGGGACCGGAACTCCTGCTTGAACAGGTAGAGCTGCGTCGGCCCGAAATGGGACAGCAGCTTGAGCGCGACCCGGGCGTTCCGGAGGCGGTCGAAGACCTCGAAGACGGTCCCCATCCCCCCCTTGCCGATCATGCGGATGACATCGAACCGCTGGAATATCGGTTGCCGCTGTTCGAACAGTTCATCCATCCGGGCCGGTCCTCACGAAACGCACAGATTATCGGCCCGATTCGCGATGAGGGCAAGTGAATAGATCGCGCGCACGAACGGCTCAGCCGTCGCTTCCGATGGCCTCCACCGGGCACTGCGAGGCAGCGTCGCGCATGGCCGCTTCCTGCTTCTCCTCCCGGGGCTGGCTCTTCAGGAAAGCGAATCCGGCATCCCAATCGAGCTCCAGGTTCTCCGGTGCGACCTCGACGCACAGCCCGCACGCTATGCAGTTCGCATCCACGTACCAGCGCCCCGGCACGTTCCGGTCCACCTTCCTGTCCTTGTCCGCCATGACTCCACCTCACACACCACGTCGCAGAAGATAGGGCCGGCCATGACGATGTCAAGCCGTTCTGCTGCCGCACCATTTCTTGAATCGCGCGGGCCCCCAGGGTATAGTAGCCTCTGACTCTCATGGGGGGGGACGCATGTTTTCCCGGCCGCAACGATGGACAGTGACCTTTGCCGTGGTTTGTCTGGCAGCGCTCGGCTGCTCCAATGGTACGACGGTCAAGTACGAGGATGCCGTCGACTCGTCGGGCAGCGACGGCGTAGCGGACATTCCCCTCGTCGAGGACAGGTTCGAGCTTCTCGACTTCGTCACCGCGGAGGTGGAGTACATTCCGCAACCCGGCGAGTTCCTCTGGCCCTGCACCGACAACTCCGAGTGCGACAGCGGCTTCTGCGTCACCACCAAGGACGGAGGACGCTGCACCACCCAGTGCGTCGAGGACTGCCCCAAGGGCTGGGCCTGCGTCGAGGCGGACACCAAGCCCGACATCATCTATGTCTGCATGCCGAAGTTCCTGACGCTCTGCGACCCCTGCCGGATCAACGACGACTGCAAGACGCAGGGGGTGACGACCACGTCACTCGACCTCTGTCTGGAGTTTCCCAACGGGCTCGGCAGCTTCTGCGGGGCCGACTGCTCCACGGATGCCGCCGCGTGCCCCGCCGGCTACCAGTGCGAAACCGTGACCACCCCGGGAGGCACGTTCCAGCAGTGCATGCCGACCGCGGGCGAGTGCACCTGCTCCTTCCCGGCAGTCCAGGCGCAGAAGTCCACCGATTGCTTCAACGCCAACGAGTCGGGCAAGTGCACCGGTGAGCGCATGTGCGAGGCCTCGGGCCTGTCCGAATGCAGCGCGCTGATCCCGTCCGCCGAAAAGTGCGACGACGTGGACAACGACTGCGACCTGGCCGTCGATGAAGGGTGCAATGACGACGGCGACGGATTCTGCGACGCCACCATGACCACACCTGGAAAGCCGGTGATCTGCGGCAGCGGCGGCGGCGACTGCGACGACACCGACGGGACCGTCTATCCCGGCGCGACCGAACTGTGCGACAAGAAGGACAACAACTGCGACGGAACCAAGGACGAGGGCCTCTGCGAGGACGGCAATCCCTGCACGGACGACCTGTGCGACCCGATTGAGGGCTGCTCGCACCCCAACAATGCGAAGCTGTGCGACGACGGCAACTCCTGCACCGACAACGACCACTGCTACGAAGGCAAGTGCGAGGGCGGGCCCAAGGTCTGCGAGGACAACAACCCGTGCACCGACAACCTCTGCGACCCGGTCAGCGAGAAGGGGTGCAAGTTCGTCAACAACTCCAACAAGTGCGACGACGACGGCAACCCCTGCACCATCGACGTCTGCGAGAACGGCACCTGCCAGCACAAGCTGGCCTCCGCACTCCCGTGCGACGACGGCAATCCGTGCACCGAGCCCGACATGTGCAACAGCGGCATGTGCGTCTCCGGAGCCCCCAAGAACTGCGACGACAAGGAGGAGTGCACCAAGGACAGCTGCACCAAGGAACAGGGGTGCGTGCACGACGTGCTCAACGGAACACCGTGCACCTACGATGTGTTCGATCTGGGCATCTGCAAGCTGGCAGGGACCTGCGGGTCCAACGGGTGCGTGCCCAAGCCGAACTGCAACTGCCCCAATTGCTTCCTGTGCGTCTGCTGCACCGGCTTGCAGCTCTGCCTCGACAACCTGCTTCCCGGCAGTTGAGAGTCGTGTGCCCCATGCGGCCGGACCGTCCCGCAACCCCGCCCTTCCGGGCCGGTCTCTGGCCCATTGCCGTGCCCATGGTCATCGCATGGACCCTCCTGGCGACAGCCTGCGGCGGTGACGGCAGCGAGCTCGATCCCTGCGGAGAGCCCTGCCCGGGGACCAGGCAGTGCGACCCCGTGTCCGGAGTCTGCGTCGAAACCGGCCCCGCCTCGCTCGACGGCACCGACCTCGCGCCGAGACTGGCCGGAACGTGGCAGAACGGTACCCCCGTCGTGCTGGTCTACGACCGCATCGGACAGCGCTTCCTCCACGGCTCGGTCCAGGGGACCCAGATGGCGTGGGAGACCGCGGTCATGGCGGACGAGGCGGTTTCCCCCCCCGGCGGTCCTCAGATCGGCTTCGTCTCCCTGACTCCGCAGCCTTCGTTCCTGGCTGAGACCGCCCCGGGTGAGATCTCGCTCCTCGACCGTGGGGCCGAGGGCTGGACGTCGGCACCGGCCGGCGAGCTGCCCGGTCCCCTGTCGGCCCTGTCCGCGGTGCGCGACTCGGGCCAGTCCTTCCAGGCCTGTGCGGGGGACGTCAATCGGACCCTGTGGTTCGCCTCGGGCAAGGGGGGAACCGTCGAGTGGAAGGAGGTCCGGGCAGACGGGATGGACGGGTCCCCGTCCGCTCCCTGCGCGGTCGCACATGCCGGCGGTCAGGTCCTGCTGATTGCCGCTCTCCGACCGGCCGGACTCGTCAGCATGTGGCGCGACCAGGACCTCGGCTGGCAGTTCTCGGTACTCGATTCGCAGACCGTCCCCGTGGCCCTCTCGGTCGCGCCGGCCGACACGGGCCTGGCCGCGGCCTGGATCGACGGGAGCACCGGAGAGCTGCGCGTGGCCCGGGGGGGAACCGGCGGGATCGAGGTGACGACCGCGGCCGGTGCGTCAACAGATTCCGCCTCGGCGTGCAGCGTCTCCCTCGCAACCTCGGCCAACGGCCAGTTGCGGCTGGCGTTCCGCAACGCGGACGCCGGCCAGCTCGTGCTCCTGGGACCTCAAGGTGCGGGGCCCGGCTGGGAGCCCCTCGCTGCCTTGCCCCAGGTCCCGCCGCTCCTGCCGCTGCTCGGGTTCGGTACCGATGGCGGGGCCGAAGTCGCAGCAATCGAGTCTCCCCCAGCCGGAAGTCCGGGCGCAGGAACCTTCAAACGCGTGGATTTCTGAAGGCCGTTCCCGCCTGGCAGCGCCCTCTCCGACCCCCGACCCACAGCCTCCCGAGATCACCTGCCCGGAAATTTGCAGCGATCCCGGGTGCCGATACACTCGATTCCCGGAGGTGCCGGGAAATGGTCAAGAGCGTTGGGAAGCCGGTTTTTCGTAGTCCGAGCGACGACTTCTCTCTGTACATGGGAGACGCCCTGAAGCTCCTGGCCGACTTCCCGGACGGGTCGGTCGACATGGTCTTTGCCGACCCGCCCTACTTCCTGTCCAACGGCGGCATCACCTGCCGGTCCGGGCGTCGGGTCCAGGTTGACAAGGGGGGCTGGGACCGCTCGGAAGGAGTGGAGGCTGATTTCCGCTTCCAGGCCGCCTGGCTGGCGCAGTGCCGCCGTGTGTTGAAGCCGAACGGGACCATCTGGGTCAGCGGCACCCGACACAACATCTTCTCCGTCGGGTTCGCGATGCAGCGGCTCGGATACAAGCTGCTCAACGACATCACCTGGTACAAGAAGAACCCGCCGCCCAACCTGTGCTGCCGCTACTTCACGCACGCCACCGAGACCATCCTCTGGGCCGCACGCTCCGAGAAGTCCCGTCATTTCTTCAACTACGCGCTCATGAAGAAGGCAAACCTCGGCAAGCAGATGCAGAGCCTGTGGACCATCCTGCCCCCCCGCAACTCCGAGAAGCTCTTCGGCAGGCATCCCACGCAGAAGCCGATCGAGCTGCTCGAACGCATCGTGCTCGCATCCACACAGCCCGGCGACGTGGTCCTCGACCCGTTCTCCGGCAGCGGTACCACCGGAATCGCCGCCGCAAGACACGGCCGCCGCTACATCGGTATCGAGCTGCAACCCCAGTACCTCGACCTGTCGGTGCAGCGCTACCTGTCTGAAACCCACACCCACGTCACGGACGAAGTGGTGGACGTCGAACGTCCGCCCGTGGCCTCCGGCCTCGAGCCGCTGCCCATGCTCCTCACCCCCCACTAAACATGGTCGCCTTGACCGTCAATCATCCGGCGGGACTGCGTCAGCCGCCGACCGGCATGCTCGACGTACCTCAAGTACGCCTGCGCTGCCGGTTTCGACGGCTTCCTTGTCCGGCCGGTGCTTGCCGGCCAAATCGGCCATGTTTGATCGTCGCTCAACACGACGATGTTTAGCCAGGCTGAGCCTGGACCCATCACGCCGCGGGCGCCAGGCAGGGCCTGGACCCATCACGCCGCGGGCGCACCGCACCTACGGAATGGCCAAGACAACCGGGTCGGTGAGCTTCGCTCCGATCCGGGGCACTATGCTTCCGCCAGGCTGAGCCTGGACCCATTATGCCGCGGGCGCACCGCACCTGCGGAATGGCCAGGACAACCCGGTCGGTGAGCTTCGCTCCGATCCTGCGGTCTCCTACTTCATCCTTTCGAGGGTGCGTGCGAACTTGCCCTTTGTGGCGGGGCGGAATGGAATGCCGAGAGCGGAGAGCAGGGCGGAGACCTCCGGGAAGGCCTCGTCGGGCCGGTCGGTCTCCACCTCCAGCTCCCAGTCGATGCTGCCATCGGGGTACTCGGTGCGGTCAAGCTCGAGGGTGAAGCCGGCGTGGTGGAAGAACCGGCGTGTATTCCGGCAGCTCCCCGCCGGGCGCAGCGGGCCCGTCAGCCCCGCCAGCGGTGCCAGAGCGAACAGCCAAGACTGGTCCTCGCCGGGCAGCAGGTGCAGAAGCGCCTCCGGAGCGACGGGCACCTCCCGTTCGGTGCGGACGAACACTCCGGCCTCTCGGTCAGAACCCTCCCCCGGGGCTGTCTGCGACGGCGTCTCCCTCGGCCCCTTCACGGTCAGCACCAGGCCCCCGTCCTCCTCGCGGAATCGGACCATCCATCCGGCCGGAGCTGCCGGAATGAAGTAGCGGTTGAGCTGCTCCACCGTCCTCGCCGGGTCCCCCAGCCGGCGGGCCAGAGCCGCCAGAGGATCCTCCGCCAGCAGCTCCAGCTTGATCTCCACCTCACGGCCTTGTGCGTCCATGTTCCCCTCGAAAACAACCCCTGACTCTACTGCATCTGCCGGCGCCCCGAGGGCCCCTCCCGCGTGGTCGGGGCTGTGTGACCCCTGACCCTACGGCATCTGCCGGCGCCCCGAGGGCCCCTCCCGCGCGGTCGGGGATCGTCGTGTTGAGCGACGATCAAACATGGCGAACATGTTCAGTCCGTCCCCACCGTCCTCAGCACATAGATCTCGCTCTTCACTGCATCCAGCACGTAGAGGAGGCCGTTGGCATCCAGCGCGACCTTGAGGGGGGAAGCCAGCTTGGTTTCGCCCGCAGTATTGAATTCGGCGATGGCGGAGAAGGTGGGCTCGAGCGCCGGCCACTCGGTCGGCAGGGGGCACGAGTAGCCGCAGACGAGCTGGGCCTCGAAGATGCACACGTCGTCCCATTGCGTGGAGCAGCAATACTCGTCCTTGTCCGCCCCTTCGTAGAACAGAGAGGGATCGAGCGCCCCTTCTCCGGTGCAGACGCAGTTCTCGGCGGGGCAGCCGCCGCAGCCGGCCCCCTCCTGCACGTTGCATCCTTCCCCGGCCTCTCCGACCCAGCCGTCACACAGCCCCTGCCCGTTGCATGTGCCGAACGAGGGGCAGTTGCCGCACGACCCCCCGCACCCGTCGTCGCCGCACACCTTGCCGGTGCAATCGGGCTGGCAACTGGCGAAGAGCTGCACGCGCTGGTTGCCGGCATCCGCGATGAAGAACACACCGCTGGCGGCCATGGCGATGTCGGACGGCCCCTTGAGCTGGCCCGGCTCGCTCCCCTCGGTCCCGAACTGGGACACGTAGGCCAGCGCTGCGTCGAGCACCTGCACGCGGTCGTTCCCCTGGTCCGTGATGAAGAGCGTGCCCGCCGGGTGAAGTGCGAGGCCCGAGGGGCCCCCGAAGTTGCCTTCCGCATCCCCCGTCTTGCCTTGCATGCCCACGACCTGCCCGGTGGGCTTGAGCTTCATGATCCGGTTCCCGGTGTCGAACTCCTCGCCAGGTCCGTCCGCGACGTAGGCGAATCCCTCGGCATCCGTCGTGACGTCGGTCGGGCTCAGGAAGAGCTCGCCCGTGTAGTCGGCCGGGGGCCAGACATCGGTTGCAGACCCCGTGTCGTCCAGCAGCAGCACCCGGTCGTTCCCGGTATCGCACACGAAGATGCGTCCATCCGCCGCGGCATAGGCGCATCCGGGGGCCTTCACAGGCTTTCCAAAGGCCTCGGTGACCGCCGCGAGCTGGTCCCCTGCGGGTGACAGCAGCAGCACCCGGTTGTTGCCCGAGTCAGCAACCACCAGGCGTCCGTCCGCCAGCACGGCGAGTCCCTTCGGGCTCGATAGCTGCCCGTCACCGGTTCCCTTGCCCCCCAGTTTGTACAGGAACTCGATGCCGGGCACTTCGGCCTGGAAGACACAGGCCCCGTTGGCGACGTCGCACAGGTCGGTCGTTTCGTCGAAGCCGTCGTCGCAGTCCTCGTCCTTCTGGCAGCACTGGGCCCGGCCCGCTGCCGGAGCGTGGAGGCACTCCCCGGTGAACGGCATGCAGATGTCCTGCGTGCACGGGTCGTTGTCGTTGCATTTCGTCAGGGGGAAGATGCAGGCTCCGTCTTCGCACCGTTCGTCGGAGCAGGGGTTGGCATCCTGGCACGCAACCGGGTTGCCGAATCCGCTGCCGTCTTCGAGACAGGTTTCCACCGCGGTCCCGTCCGAGGAGCATTGCGCTTGTCCCGGCTGACAGACCGGCATTCCCTCGCCGAGCACTTCGATCACGCCGGAGTCGTTCCCTCTTCCGTCAGGGTCGGGCCTCGTCGGAGCACTGTTCGTCCCTCCCCCGCCGTTCGAGCAGGCAGCGCACAGCCACAGCGTCACGGCCAGGAACCGCCCCAATCCAGCCCGGTACATGGTCCACCTCCGTTGCCGGTATGGTATCCGCGGCCGAGGCTCGTGGCAAGCCCCCCAGCCTGCATCGTCCGCTCTCCTGGTCGTCCGTGGCGGTATGGCTCAGTTCGGGACGTTCCTAAGCGTTGACTCGTGCAACCCGTCGCGCATATAGTACCGGACGTCTGGCAACGGGAGAGGGCCAATGGCATACCAATTGATCCTGGCATCAGCGTCCCCGCGACGCAAGGACCTGCTCGAGCACATCGGCTTCACCGTGAAGACGATTCCCGGTGAAATCGAGGAGAAGATGGCCCCCGAGGAGGAGCCGACCGAGTTCGTCAAGCGGATGGCCCGCACCAAGGTGCTGACCGTGGTTCAGCGTGTCAAGGGAACCATGGCCGCGTCGGAGCAGCCTCTCCCCGCCTCTTCTCGCGGCAACCGGGAGGGACCGGCCCGTTGGGTGGTCGGTGCCGATACCGTCGTGGTGCTCGACGGCGAGGTGTTGGGCAAGCCCAAGGACCTGGACCAGGCCTTTGACATGCTCCAGCGGCTCAGCGCCCGTGAGCACACCGTGGTAACCGGTTTCTGCGTGTTCGACCTGCTCAAGAACAAGGAAGGCATCCAGGCCGTGGTCTCCAGGGTCAAGATGAAGCGGATGACGCGGCCGGAGATCGAGAAGTACCTGGCCGTCGGGGAATCGCTGGACAAGGCCGGCGCCTACGCGGTCCAGGGAGTGGGGTCCTATCTCATCGACTCGATCTCCGGATCCTACTCCAACGTCGTGGGGCTCCCGCTCTGCCAGCTCATGGAGATGCTGGAGGAGATGGGGGCGCACGACATCCTCCCGTATTGAGGAGCATCATGCTCCGTTTCCCTCCTTTCCCTCTCCTGGCCGTTGCATGTGCCGTCACGGTGCTTTCGGGTTGCAGCTTCGACTCTGCGGACCGCCTGTCGAAGCGGGCCATCGGCATCGTCCTCGTGGACGGTTTCGAGGATGCGGGGGATGCCTGGACCCTTGGAAGCACACGATTCTGGGAGGCCCGGGCGACTGGAAAGGGGCTGGCGGTGACCAACACGCCGCTCGGCACGGGCGTGTCTCCGATCTGGTTTTCGGGCGAGATCCCGTCGGACTTCGAGATCCGCGTGCGGGCCCGCATCCGCAAGGAAGGGCTCGACGGCGGTTGGGGAATCGAGTTCGGCGCGAGGGACCGCAAGTTCGCATACCGTGCGCTGGTCTATGCGTCGGGCCGGTTCTGCCTGGACCGGCTCTTCGACCTCTACCCGGAGTTCATCCACTGCATCCCGAGACAGCCCGAGGTGGAGGCCGGCACCTCCACGAACGTCCTGACCGTTCGGGTCGTCGGGCAGAGGGTCGAGGTCCGGGTCAACGATCAGGATGTCGTCGTGTTCGACGATGAACGATACGAGGCAGGGGAGCTCTCGCTGGCGGTGGCGGGGGCCGGTACGTCGGTCAGCTTCGAGGACATCGCGATCGTCTCGCTCGAGTAGGAGCGGGTCCGACCAGCCGCCCGATTCCATCGGAAGAGCCGTGCCGGGCCGTTCCGGTCCCGTCCCCCGCCGCTACTCCTCCCCGAACCGTTGGATCCGCACGTGGCAGTAAGGCTGCTTGCCCGTCTTCACGTAGTAGTCCTGGTGGTAGTCCTCGGCCGGGAAGAACTCCCCCGCATCGAGGACCTGGGTGACCACGTCCAGCCCACGGGCCTCGAGCGCGGCAATGAGCCTCTCGACCACACGGCGCTGCTCGTCCCCCGTGACGAACACCACGGAACGATACTGGTCGCCGATGTCCGGCCCCTGCCCGCCCTCCTGGGTCGGATCGTGGATCTCGAAGAAGAGCCTGGCCAGCCGCTCATAGCTGACCCGGGCGGGATCGAACTCCACCCGCACGGTCTCCGCATGTCCGGTCAGTCCGGTGCAAACCTCGGGATAGGTGGGAGACCCGGTGCTGCCGCCCATGTATCCCGACACGGCGGACAGCACCCCCGCCTGCTGCTGCAGCAGGTGCTCCACTCCCCAGAAGCAGCCGCCCGCGAAGTAGGCCACATCGCCCCCTCGGGACATGGTCACTCCCCGGCCTTGCAGTGAAGCGAGCAATCCTCCTCGAACCCCGGAGTCACGGCCTTGGTGGCGGTGCAGGAGAGGAACTTCCCGACAGTATCCACCTGGTCCCCGGCCGTTCCTTCCAGGTAGTCCAGGAGGCACAGCCGCTGGGCGAAGTCATACCCGCAGTCGTCCTCGTCCGCGTGGTTCTCCTCCCACAGGCCGGCGAACTCGCTGCACGGCTCGTCACCGCCACCCGCAGCGCACGCGACCAGCTCCTGGTGGCACTTCTGGAACAGGCAGTCGATGAGCGCATCCCCGTCGAAATCATCGCTTCCGGGCATCAGATCAGCGGCAGCGCACATCTTGGTGCGGCATCCCTCGACAGCGGTCCAGGAGGTCTTCTCGTCGGGGGGAACGAGATCCTTGCATTCCGAAAACGCCTCCCCTTGAACCGAACGCGAGACGATGCACCGATAGAAGCCGGGACAGGAGTCGAAGTCGTCTTCCGGCTCCGTGCCCCCGGCGTCCTCGGGAGTGGCGTCCTCTTCCTGCGGAGGCAGGAACGTAAGCGGCGAAAGGTCGGTCTGGACGATACACCCGTGCACAAGGAACGAAAGCTGGACAGCGACCGCCAACACAGTCAAAGGTTTGAGCCAGGACATCACCTTCCTCCCTGCGCGCTCAAAACACACCGTATCATAACGCAACCCGCCCAGGTAGGCCAGATTTGCATTCAGCCGGCAACCTGTCTACAATCCCGGCTGACGCTTGAAATCGCCAACGCAAACAGGAGGCAGAAGGATGAAACTCAAGCCCGTTCTTGCAACCATCACCGCCGTTGCTGTGACTGCCGTGGCCGCGCTGCTCTTCGTTGCCCGCGGTCCGCTTACCGGGTGCCAGCCCCCGGTCTCAGACGAGGCCGTCGTCACCATCGAGGGCCGCGTGCTCAACCAGGACGGTACGCCCGCATCCGGCATCTACGTCCGGCTGGTCAAGTCCGACCTGGATGTCCTTGACGCGGACTGGGTCGTCGGCCACATCGTCAACACGGATACCAAGCCGTTCCGGGACGTGAAGACCGCAGAAGACGGCAGCTTCCTGTTCGAGCTCCAGGGCGCCGACGCCAATGCGAAGAACCAGGCCTGGGCAGCGTACTTCGTCGCCTACGCCGTGCATCCCGAACACGATGCGGAAAACGACAAGCGGCTCGCAGTGGCCACCGACTCGTTCAGCTTCTCGAACCAGAACCTGAACAAGGTCATCCCGGACATGCGCTTCTGGGACCTGGCCCCGGACGCGGTGACCGTCGATGCGGACAAGGTCACCGTGACCTGGGAGAACACGGATCTCGAGCCCGAGGACGGCCGCTACCTTGTCCACTTCGAAGGAACGCAGTGGCTCGAAGAGGTCAAGGGAAACACCTTCTCCCTGCCGCTGATCGCGCTCGAGCCCTGCGAGGCCCCGGTCGTGGATTCCCCCGAGACGTGCACGGTCAAGACCAAGCACATGGTCGAGGTGGTTTCCCTTGCCGACGGGCTCCGCTATCGCACGGCGTGGCACACCTTCGACGCCACCAACCCCAAGGGAATGGGCATCTGGTACCGGGCCGATGACAATACGTCGGGCCGCACCTGCTCCGGCAAGGTCGTCTTTGACCTCAACGATGGGAAGTTCTCCGGGGCCAACGCCGTGTACCAGAAGGACGCGCCCACCACGGCCGAGGAGATGCGCTGCTTCCAATTCGACCTGGGCAAGCCGTACGTCCTGGACGACATCTTCCTCCAGAACGGCTCTCTCTGGTTCCACAAGGATGCCCGAATCGAGTTCTTCGTGAGCGACAAGGATGCCCCGCAGGACGCGGACTGGGCGCAGATCGACCAGTGGGAGGGCAAGGACAACCGCTTCGCCCACTTCAATCTCCGCATTCCGGGCAATGGAGAGACCGCCCGCTGGCTCAAGGTCGAGCTTACGGACATCGGGGCCAAGGCCTCCCTGGCCTGCCTCGGCGAGCTGGTTGTGTACGGAACCGCGAAGTAGTACGCCTTCCGAGAAACGTCGATCATGGATTGGGTTGACGGTGGATTCGGGCCCGATTCCGCGATTGTAAAACCGTGCCCGCAATGGTAACCTACCATGCAGTTTGGAGTTTCGGGAGGAACCATGTCCAGAATGGCATTGCTTGGAATCGCCGGGTGTCTGCTCCTGGCCTGCTCCGGCGGGGGCAACGAGGAAGAGAACGGCAATGGGAACGGGGGCAACGGCGACTGCGTGGAGAAGCTCGCCGGCTGCGAAGCGCCGGTGTGCATCGGCAACTACGTCCGCTCCTGCACCGAGGACGGATTGCACTATGTCTACAACCTCTGCTATGGCCAGACGTGCAAGAACGGCCTTTGCCAGCCCGCCGCGTGTACCGAGCCGGGAAAGACCACCTGCACGGGCCCCACTACGTATGACCAGTGCCTCGTTTCCATGACCCAGATGGCCTCCAAGGAGTGCGCCGCAGGTTCCATGTGCATCGTTGGGGGCTGCGTGGCCTCCGAGTGCAAGGCCGGCAGCAAGGAGTGCGGCTGGCAGACCGTGCTCACGTGCAAGGATGACGGCAAGGGATGGGGGGTCCAGGAGTGCGGAGCGGACCAGCTCTGCGACCCCATCGCCAAGGCCTGCGTGGACATCGACCCGTTCTGCATGGACAGCCCGCTCGGTGCCAGATGCCAGGACCTCGCGGTGAAGCTCCAGTGCGAGGCCTCCGGCCGATTGACCCCGGCCGAATGCCCCAAGAAGGAGGTCTGCGTCGACGGTTTCTGCCAGCCCAAGGCCTGCGGAGTCACCTACTCAGGCGGTCCCGGCTCGGACGTGGTCGAGGACGACGGCCGCACGCCGGGTGACGACATCCTCGACGTGTTCGGTTTCGAGACCGAGGAGACCGTGCTCATCGACCTGCCCCCCAAGGACATCCCGCCGCTCGAGAAGCCTGCCAAGTGCTGGGTCACCATCACCGGCGGCAATTTCGACGGCCAGAAGATGACCTTCACCGCGGGCAAGAACGCCAACTACGTGTTCAAGGACAAGGACCTCCAGATCTCAATGGCCAAGGGGCAACACCTCCTCGAGGTGCACTTCCAGGGAATCGAGGAGGGGGTGGTCGGCAGCTTCAGCTCCGACGAGCCCGGCTCGGTTGCTGTGATGATCCTGTTCAACGACGGGACCACCGACCAGACGCAGATCCAGTGGAAGTACACATCCACCGCGTACAGCGCGGTGCTCGACCAGTTCGACCCGCCCGGAGGAAGGGCGATTGGCACGTTCGCCGCCACTCTCCAGGATGGTACGGGAGGTCCCGCGCTGGAGCTGACCGACGGCTTCTTCGACGTACCGCGGAAGGAATAGACGGGCCCGTATCTCGGGCTGCGGAGTGTGCGGGTGGAGAATCGCATCCTGGTCAATCATACCGATGAGCTGACCCGCGTCGCAGTCGTCGAGGCGGGGGGCCTGTCGGAGATCCACATCGAGACCGTGCGGGAGCGACGGATCGTCGGCAACATCTACAAGGGCCGCGTGATGCGGGTCCTGCCCGGGATGAATGCCGCATTCGTGGACGCCGGTCTCGAGCGCACCGGATTCCTCTATGCCACCGATGTCGTCGGCCGCCGCAATCCCGACGAGGCCCCCGCGGACGAGGAGGAGCAGAACCACGAGAGGACGGAGCGCTCGGACGTTCGCATCGAGACGCTGGTCCGCGAGGGGCAGGACATCGTGGTGCAGGTGGCCAAGGAACCCATCGGCTCCAAGGGGGCCCGCCTCACCTGCCAGTTCACGCTGCCCGGCGTGCTGGGGGTCCTCATGCCGACGGTGGACCACGTCGGAGTGTCCCGCCGCATCGAGGACCCCGATGAGCGGCAGCGCCTGAGAGACATCGGTGAAGCGGTCCGGCCGCCAGGAATCGGGCTCATCCTCAGAACCGTGGCCGAGGGGCGCAGTGCGGACGAGCTTCGCTCCGAGGTCGAGTTCCTCCACCAGATCTGGCAGCAGGTCCGCAAGGGAGCGGATGCCGTCGATTCCCCGGCACTCCTCCACGAGGACATGCACCTGCTCCTGCGCACGGCCCGCGACCTCATCTGCCGTCGCTTCGACCAGCTCATCGTCGATTCCGAGGACGGTCATCGACAGGTCAAGAACTTCGTGGCCCGCTTCCTTCCTTCGTTCGCACCGCGGGTCGAGCTCTTCCTGGGCCGGGAATCGCTGTTCGAGCACTACGGGATCGAATACGAGATCTCCCGTGCAGTGGAGCGCAAGGTCTGGCTCAAGTCGGGCGGCTACATCGTCATCGACCGCGCCGAGGCCTTCACCGCCGTCGACGTCAACTCGGGCAAGTTCACCGGGAAGAACGACCCGGAGGAGACGATCCTCAAGACCAACCTGGAAGCCGCGGTGGAGATTGCCTACCAGCTCCGCCTCCGCAACATCGGCGGGATCATCGTCATCGACTTCATCGACATGAAGGAGAAGGAGAACCGCCACCAGGTCCACTCGACGCTCGTGGAGGAGCTGCGCAAGGACTACGCACGTTCGAGGGTGCTCCCCATGAGCGAGCTCGGTCTCGTCGAAATGACGCGGAAGCGGGTGGCCGACAGCGTCATGACGCGGCTGACCGAACCCTGCTTCTACTGCGAAGGCAAGGGGTATCTCAAGAGCCCCGACATGATCGTGCACACCCTGATGGACAAGCTCCGCAAGGAGCTTTCATCATCTCGTGCAAAGACCCTCCATGCCCATGCCAACCCCCGGATCTGCCAGCTCCTGATGGAAACCTGCGGTACGGTCCTGGAGCGCATGGAGAAGCGACAGAAGAAGGCCGTCGTGCTCACCGAGCGTCCCGAGTTTCACCTGGAGCAGCTCGAGGTGTTCGGGGAGAAGTAAGACCCAGGCGCCACAGGAAGAAGCCCAGGATCAAGAGCACGATTCCCAGGATCTGCGAGGTCGAGAGGAAGGCCGGCTCCAGCGTGGAGAACCCGACGGTGCGGGCAAGCCACGGCCACGGCAGCTCGAACAGAAACCCCCGCTGCGGATCCCCCCGCAGCGGCTCGATCAGGAAGCGAAACGGGCCGTACAGCATCATGTAGAGCGCAGGAACACCCAGCAGGCGGGAAGGGGCCGGCATGCCCTTCCGGGTCAGTTCCAGGAAGCGGGCCAGCAGGACGAGGAAGACGAGCCCGTTGAAGCCGGCCTCGATGAGCTGGGTCGGAACCTTGCCATCCACAGCAAGCCAGAGCTGGCTGTGCCGGCCGTGGCAGCACCCCTCGAACCAGCAGCCGATCCGACCGAACATGTGCCCCAGGGGCAGTGCCAGCATCAGCAGGGTGAACGCCGCCTCCGGGGATGCCTTCTGCCTCCGGGCCGCGACGAGCGCTGCCGGGATCCCGGCAACCACGCCGCCCAGGAAGGTCAGCCCGCCCTGCCAGAACTTGAACGCGTTCAGGCAGTCGCCCACGTTGCGGCAGATGTGCCCGTCGCACTCCTGCCCCGGCACACAACCGAGGAGGCACGACACTCCGTTGGGGAGCGCCAGGTCGGGGGCAACGCAGAGATCGAGGTAGAAACGCCATTCCACCGCCACGTGCAGCAGCCTGGCCCCGATGAAGCCCGCAAGCAAGGCCCAGAAGGTGGTCTCGGCCATGGCCTCCCGCGTGACGCCCGCACGAGGGGAGAGCCGGATGGCGACGATGGCCCCCGCTGTCATTCCCAGGGCGAGCCAGAACCCGTACCCCGTGATCACGCGGCTCCTCCGGAATCGCCGCCGTCGTCCCCCGAACCGGGCGGCGACGGCTGCGTGGAGCGGCCCTGCTCCAGCAGCGGATCCCCCGGGGCATCGAGCAGCGGCTCCGGATTGCGCGCCTGCCTGCGGGACAGGATCCGCAGCATCACCGCCGCACCGATCACCACCGGAATGCCGAGGAGCTGCGACGTGGACAGCGTGTCCCCAAGCCAGATGCCGCGATGGTCATCCCGGTAGAACTCGATACCGAACCGGGCGACGGCATACAGCAGCATGAACATCCAGAACACCTGCCCATCGAACCGCTTGCGCTTCTTGAACAGCCAGTAGCAGTACAGGAAGATGGCCGCGTTGAGCCCGATCTGGATGAGCTGCGACGGAATCACCGGCAGCGGCGCCGCAGCGGTCTTCTCGATGAGCCCCCGCTCGATGTGCCGGTCCCACGCCGGAGAGAACTTCGGAAACACCACGCCGCAGCCCGAGTGGTCCACCTCACCGAAGCAGCAGCCCGCGAACCAGCACCCGACGCGGCCGAGAATCAGCCCCAACGGGATGCCGAAGCCGGCCAGATCCGCCATCTTCCACAGGTCGAGCTTGTCCTTGTGCCTCAGGATGTACCCGATTCCAACCGGGATGCACAGCAGCAGCCCCCCGTAGAACGCCAGACCGCCGTACCAGATCTTCAACGTGCGCAGACAGTCGCGGCCGGGATGGCATTGCCCCGTGGCCACGTTGCACAGCTCGCCGACCTCCCCCTTGAGGCACTCCGCATCCGTGATGCACGGCACCCCTTTGGGAAGCGTCCGCCCCTCGACCTTGAACGGATCGAGACAGAGGTTCACGTAGTCGTCGAAGTGCCCGTCCGCGATGACGTGCAGGATGCGAGAGCCGAGAAGGCCCGTGATCAGCAGCACGATGGCGAGATCGAGCATCTTGTTCGGATCGACTCCCTTCGTCCTGAACGTCTCGCGCCAGGCCAGCATGACGGCAGCAAGGTAGCCGATGGTCAGGAACGTGAAGTACGCCGGAAACTCGAGCGGTCCGAGGTGGAAGGTCGGGTGCATGACATCTCCTCTCCGCTAGAACGGGTTCTTCTTGCGGATCACCTGGAGGGCGATGATGCCGACCCCGAGCGTGATGCCGATGTCAGCCACGTTGTACGTGGGCCAGTGCGACGTCCCGATGTACATGTCGATGAAGTCCACCACCGCAAACCGGCTGATCCGCTCGACGAAGTTGCCGATGGCGCCACCCATGATTCCGGCCAGGGCCACCGCGGTCAGGTAGTCCTTCTCGTGCCCGAGCCGCACCGCCACGAACACGATGAGCAGCATGGCAAGGCCGGTCATGACCTGGAGAAAGATCACCCGGACAGTGACCGACGCATCGCTCAGCACCCCCCACGCAGCCCCGGGGTTCTCCGCATAGATGAAGCGCAGAAGCGACGGGATGAGCGGGATCTCGCGGTAGCCGAGCAGGTAGACTTCCCCGGCAGAGACCGGCGTCGAGTCCGAGAAGCGCGGCACGTTGGGCCTCAGATTCCCCGACTCCATGGGGATGGGGTGGACCAGCCCCTGCCTCAGCATCTCCTCCGCCTCCCCGTCGTCCAGGAACGGGAGCTGCCCCTCGAGAAGCTGGGCATAGGTGAGCTTCGTGTCCTTCCATTGCAGCACGATGTCGCGCCACTTTCTCCACTCGTCCGAGATCCCGATCTTCACCAGGATGTCATGCACCTTCGGGAGCTTCACCAGGGTCAGGACGCGGTCCAGGGTCCGGACCAGCAACCCCGCCTCGAACTGGCGCTCGAACGCCCGGCGGGCCGGGTTGTCGATGAAGATCGGCGGCGAGCTTCGCCCCGGCGCCAGCCACACGTAGTAGCCGAAGTCCCTCAGGTATCGGTCGACCGGCACCGAATCGGAGCCCTTGACCTCCGCCAGAGCCGGAAAGAGCGGAAACACATCCTTGACGTCTCCCATGGGGAAGCGGCTCGCATCCAGGAGCTGCCGCATCGTCTTCCCCTGCATGGAATCCCCCACCAGGATCGGCTGCGGGTGCTCGAACGTGGCCAGGACGGATGCGGCCCACCACTTCGTGGCCAGGTCGAGCGCGGCAACGGCCATGGCCACGGCAAGAAAGAGCGCCAGCCTCGGGAATCTTGCCCGCAGTCCCTTCATGACGGCTTCAACTGCGAAAGAATCCGGGCGCAGCGGGAGCACGTCCCGGTGTACTCCTCGTTCTGCCCGGTCGTCTCGGACCAGTTCCAGCAGCGGGTGCACTTCTGTCCGGTAGCGTGGTCGGCCGCAATCTCGAGCCCATCGCCGTCCCCGTCCACTACTTCGACCTGGCTGACGATGAGCAGCTCACGCAGCGCGGCCCTGTGCGCATCCACCGCCCCGTACCACGGGTGGCCCTTGCCGATGCTCACGACGACCCGGGCATCGAGGCCATGCCCGATGATCTTCTGGACCCGCTTTTCCTCCAGCTTCTTCTTCACCAGGTCCCTGAGCTCGACGAGCTGGTCGAACCGGGCAGCAAGCGCATCGTCCGCATACCGGCCCGGAAAGTCGCTCGGGAAACGGGCGAGGAACACGCTCTCTCCCGCATCGATGCCGTGCGGCATGTGCTCCCAGACCTCCTCGCAGGTGAACGAGAGGATCGGGGCCAGCATCCGGACCAGGGCCGAGAGGATGGCGTGGAGCGCTGCCCGTGCGCTCCGGCGCTCTCCGGAGAAGCGAGGCAGCACGTACAGGCGGTCCTTGAGCGCATCCAGGTAGAACGCCGACAGGTCCACCGCGCAGAACTGCACCACCTGCTGGTAGATGTCATGGAAGCGGAAGACATCGTACGCGTTCCGGACCCGCTCCGTCAGCTTCGCAGTCCGATGAAGGATGTACCGGTCGATGGGCATCATGTCACGAGGGGCCACGACGTCCGTCGACGGGTCGAATCCGTCCAGGCTTCCCAGCAGGAACCGGAACGTGTTGCGCACCTTCATGTACGCGTCCACCAGCGTCTTGAGGATCGTGTCCGAGATGCGCACGTCCTCCTGGTAGTTCTCCGCGGCCACCCAGAGCCGATAGATCTCGGCCCCGTGCTTGTCGATGATCTCCTTGGGGGGCACGTAGTTGCCCAGCGTCTTGGAGATCTTGCGCCCTTCGCCGTCCACCACGAACCCGTGCGTCAGCACGGTCACGAACGGCGGGCGGTTGCGGGTCAGCACCGATTCGAGCAGCGTGGACTGGAACCACCCGCGATGCTGGTCGCTTCCCTCGAGGTAGAGGTCGCAGAGCGTCCGTTCCCCGTACCTGCGCTCGATGACCGCTGCATAGCTCACGCCGCTCTCGAACCAGACGTCCACGATGTCGGTTTCCCGCTCGAAGTCGTCGTGGCCGCACGCATCGCACTTCGTTCCGGCCGGAAGCAGGTCCCTGGCCTCGCGCACGTACCAGGCGTCAGCGCCTTCCTGCTCGAAGATGTCGGCAACGTGGTCCACGAGGTCCTGGCTCAGCTTGAGCGCACGGCAGCGGGTGCAGTAGAACGCGATGATCGGGACCCCCCAGAGCCGCTGGCGGGAAAGGCACCAGTCCGGGCGCAGCTCGACCATGGACGAGATGCGCTGCTGCCCGCGGGCGGGAATCCACTCCACCTTGGGGATCACCTGCAAGGCACGCTCGCGCAGGCCGGTCCCGTCCATCGAGATGAACCACTGGCTGGTTGCGCGAAAGACGATGGGCTTCTTGCACCGCTGGCAGGTGGGGTAGGAGTGGGTGCACGAGCGGGCCTTGAGCAGCGCCCCCTTCTCCCGCAGCATCGCGACGATGTCGGCATCGGTCTCGAACACGAAGCGCCCCTGGTAGGACGGGACTTCTGCGGTGAAGCAGCCCCGGTCGTCCACCGGTGCGTAAGCGTCGAGACCGTACCGGAGCCCTGCTTCGTAGTCGTCGGACCCGTGTCCCGGTGCGGTGTGGACGCAACCCGTGCCGGTCTCGATGCTGACGAAGTCCCCCAGGATGATGAGCGAGTCCCGCTCGATGAACGGGTGGCGGCAGGTCGCCTTCTCCATGGCCTCTCCGCACACGATTCCGAGGCGGGTCGGCTGGGACAGCTCACAGTCCGCCACAAACTGCCGCTCGAGCTCGGTGGCCACGAAGTACGCCGCGTCAGAGAAGTCGAGCACGGAGTACTCCAGCTTCGGGTGCAGCGTGATGGCCAGGTTCGCCGGAAGCGTCCACGGCGTGGTCGTCCAGATCACGACATAGGCCGGCTTGCCCGCCGGGAGCATCGGAAGCCGTGCCCTGGCATCATCGTTCATCCGGAAGCGGACCCAAATGGAGGGAGAAGAGAGCTCCTCGTACTCCACCTCGGCCTCGGCCAGCGCGGTCGCATGGTGAGCGCACCAGAGCACCGGCCTCTTCTTCTTGTACAGCGCATTCCGCCCCACCACCTTGCCGAACTCGCGGGCGATCGTGGCCTCGTAGGAATGATGCAGCGTCAGGTAGGGGTTCTCCCATTCGCCCAGTGCGCCGAGCCGCTTGAACTCGTCCCGCTGGATGTCGACGAACCGCAGTGCGTACTCGCGGCACATCTTCCGGAATTCGGCCACGGAGAAGGCATCCTTCGCCTTGCCGACCTCCCGCTCGACGTTGTTCTCGATGGGCAGCCCGTGGCAATCCCATCCCGGCTGGTACTCGCAGAGGAACCCGCTCATGTTCTTGTACTTGACCACGAAGTCCTTGAGGATCTTGTTCAGCACCGTGCCGGAGTGGATGTGACCGTTGGCGTACGGAGGGCCGTCGTGAAGGATGTAGCGGGGCTGGTCGCCGTTCCGCTCCACCATGCGGCGGTAGGTACCCGACCGGTCCCACTTCTCGACTCGGGCCGGCTCCCTCTGTGAGAGGTTGGCCTTCATCGGGAAGGCCGTCCTCGGCAAGCCCAGCGTATCCTTGTAGTCCACGTTCTTCCTCCACTCGACCCGGCCGCCAACCCGACAGCCTGCAAGTCCTCAACCCGGAATCCCGGTCCGAATTCCGGCTTCTATGGCCAATGCCCCCCGAAGTCAAGAAGAAGTAGGCCGGGAGCCATCCCCGAGCACCTCTGCCAAGGCGCTCTTCGACACGCCGCGCACCCGGATCCGCTTGGTGCGTGACGCGTGTCCCGACACGATCTCCACCGCCGACTTCGCAATGCGGAGCGACCCCGGCCTCGTTTGCCGCACCATCGACCGGGGGGGCCGCAACCCGCAGCTTCGGCAGGTCGCCCCACCGGCCGGCAGGGCCGGTGCGGGACGCACCAGGCTGGATGCGGATGGCAAACACCTGCTCCTCCTCCCCATCCCCTTCCTTCGGCCCGTGCTTCATACGCTCGCCTCTTCGTCCACGGAAGCGGGCGGCAGCAGCACCGTGAAGGTGGACCCCGCCCCCTCCCGGCTCGCGACCTCCACCCGCCCCCCGTGTCGCTCCACGATGCCGTACGAGACCGACAGGCCCAGCCCTGTACCCTGCCCCGGAGCCTTGGTCGTGAAGAACGGCTCGAACAGACGCTTCATGTTCTCCGCCGAGATCCCGGCGCCGGTATCGCCGACCGAGGCGAAGACCTGGCCGTCCCGCATCCCGGTCTCGAGCGAAAGGACCCCCCCCTGGCCCATCGCCTGCACCGCGTTCTGGATCAGGTTGATGAACACCTGTGCAAGCTGGTTCGTGTTTCCCATGACCATCGGAAGACCATCGGCCAGCGACTTGCGGACCTCCACCTCGCGAATCTTCTTCTGCGTCGACACAAGGAAGAGAGCGCTCTCCAGCGGCTCACTCAGCCGCACCGGCGCCATCTGCCTGTCCAGCGAGGGGCGGGAGAACTGGAGCAGCTCCTCCACGATTCGCTTGCACCGGTGGGCCGCGTTCTCGATCTCGGCCAGGTTGTCCGACAGCTCCTCGTTCCCGCCCACCACCGGATCCCGCCGGCTGAGCTGCACGAACGACAGGATCACGCCGATCGGGTTGTTCAGCTCATGGGCGATCCCTCCCGACAGCGTTCCTACCGCAGCCAGCTTCTCCGACTGGCGGATCTGCTGCTGCAGCCGTCGCTCCTGCGTCACGTCGCGGTAGTGGCAGACGAACCGCGGGTCCGCCGGCTCCGGGTCGAACAGGAAAGCCGCAAGCTGGAAGGTCTTCCCCCGCCGGGAATCGGACACCTCCGCCTCCGCTGCCCCCGGGCCCGGCCACGCGGCCACGCCACCCGCAACCGGACAGCCGGGACACGGGGCCTCCCTGCCGAACAGCGCATCGTGGCAGACCTGCCCCGGCAGTCTGCGCACGTCCTGCGCCGAGTGCCGCGCCGCAGCCACGTTCACCCGCCGCAGACGGAAGTCGCCGCCTACCTGGATGAGCGGATCCACGATGGCATCGAAGGTGCGCTCCCACTCCTTCTTGGCCCGCTCGATCTGCCGCGTGCGACGGTCCACCATCGACTCGAACTGCCGGGCCATGGATTCCAGCTCCTGGTTCTGCCGTTTGAGCAGCTCCCCCATGGCCTCCTGCTTGTCCTGGCGCAGCCGCCGCTCCAAGGCGGCCTCGATCACGGTGAGAACAGCGTCGGGCGGCCCGGGAACCCGAGCCACGAAGTGTACCGTCCCCACTGCCAGGGGGCCTTCGACGAGCTCCATGTCGGCGTGCTCCGCTGCCAGGACCCGCGGCGCCGCAGGGAGCAGGCGGCTCGCCTCCTCCAGCACCTGCAGACCGTCCGTTCCCGGAAGCTCGAGGTCGGCCACCACCACAACCGGCGGGTCTCCGTCGAGCCGCGATTGCCAGTCAGCGGGCCCTGCCACGATCACTTCGTAGGCCGGATCGGCCAGCATCCGCCCGTACTTTTCCGCCCGCTCCGGCTCGCCGGTCACACAGAGAATGCGATAGGCCACGTTGGACTCCTGCCTGGGATTGGATGTGGGAGGCTACTCCTTGTTCCACTCGTCGAGCGCCAGTCCGAGATCCTCGTCGTCGATGACGATCCGGCCGTGGTCGTCGCGCTCGATGCCCGTCGCCCCAGGCTGCTTGCGCTCGAGCTCGTCGATCACGTCGCGATACTTGCTCACCAGCGCCAGGAGGCGCCGGTTGCGGTCCTCCAGCTCCCACTGCCGCTGCGCCAGCCTCAACGCCAGCTGGAGGTCGGCGTTGTCCCACGGCTTGGTGAGGAAGCGGTAGATGGCCCCCTCGTTGATCGCCTGCATGGCCATGTCCAGGTTGGCATTCCCGGTCAGGATGATGCGGATCGTGTCCGGACGGATCATCCGGATCTTCCGCAGCAGATCCACACCCAGCATGCCCGGCATCGTGTAGTCCGAGATGACGACGTGGACCGTTTCCGCCTCGACCAGGCGCAGTGCCTCGACCGGGTCGCCGCAGTCGAGCAGCCGGTACGGCTCGAACTTCAGAACACGACGGATCGCCTTGCGGATCGGCTCCTCGTCGTCCACGATCAGAATGGTGAATGGTGCCGACATCTCTCCTCCCGATGCTGTCAGGCCTACTTGAGCTGACAGGCCTTCTCCGTGTAGATGGTGTTCTTGCACGCAAATCCCTGCGGGCAGTCCAGATCCGAGAAGCAGATCTTCGCACACAGGCTCGACCCGGATACCAGGGCGCCGGCCAGGCACTGTGACCCGAACGGGCACTGGACATCGGACGCACACTTGGTCGCACAGTAGCCCTGCCCCGCCTGGACTCCGTAGCACACGCCGCCGGCGCAATCCCCTTCGGTCAGGCACGGGGCGCCGGCCTCGCCGCCCGCAATCTTGCAGCAGGCGTACTTGCCCGAGTTGGCACTCGGGTAGACCACGCTGCCGTAAGTACAGGTCATCCCGAAGCCCGCCGGCCCGCACGCCATCGCATAGTTCTCGCATACGTCGAGGCACACGGCGGAGCCGGTTGCCTGCCCGCACAGCGAGCCGTTCGGGCAGAGCGAGCCGGGGCCGCACGGCTGCGAGCAGACCCCTTTCTGCACCGACGGGTCGGGGATGCACACCGCCTGCGTGCAGTCCTTGTCGGTCGCACATTCGTTGCCGGAAATGCCGGAGCACTTGCCCGACACCACGAGCTGGCAGAAGCCGGTCTGGCACTCCGACGGGAAGTAGCAGAGGTCCCCCACCGCCAGCCCCTGCTTGGCCGGCAGGCAGACATCCGCTTTCTCGTCCACGATGTCCTTGACTCCCTGGCAGACGAAGATCGCGTTTCCGAGGTCCTGGCATTCCGGCGTACCCGAGCACCCCTTCAGGCACAAGGTCATCATGCCCCAGCTCACGCACGTCTGCCCCGACTCGCACGGGGCGAACGTGCTGCACCCGGACGAAAGACACATCTTGGCGGGACCGAGCGGCACGCAGGCCAGCGACCCCGAACACTCGGCGTGGTCCTCGCAGGCCTGGCCGGCCCCTTTGTTCCCGTCACCCACGGGATGGCACACCGGCATCGGATTCCCCTGGATCGTCGGAATCGCCTTGCAGCCGTATCCCGGCCTGCACTCGCTGTCCACCGCGCAGTTGTCGAAGCAGGCCTGCCCGTTCTCCATCAGCGGAAGGCATGATGTCCCTGCCGGACAGTCCGTGCCCGACGCACAGTCGGTCTTCACGCAATACCCCTTGGGCCAGTCGAAGCACGTGAATCCGGGATCGCAGTCGTTGTCCGTGTTGCACGGAGCGCCGATGAAGCCGGCCGGGACGACGTCGACCGCCGGCGCCACGTCCTCGTCTCCGGGAACGTCCGAGTCCTCCGGTTCGCCGGACCCGAAGTCCCCGGCATCCGCATCGCCTGCCGAAATCCAGTCCGCGGGCTCGGTCCCGTCCTGTTGGACCACGTCCGTCTTGGAAACCGGCACGCACTTGGCCGTCTTCGGGTTGGCCTTCATCCCCTCAGGACACTGGTAGCATATCCCCAGGTTCGGGTCGAAGCCCTCGTTGGACTTGCAGACGATGACCCGCTTCTCCCGGCAGCCGCCGGCAAGCAGCATCAGAGCCAGCAGGAGCAGACCGGCTGTGGCGAGGGCCGTTCTCATTTCTCTGCCGCCTCCCAGGCCTCGGCCATCTTGGCGAAGCACTGGTCGAACGCCTGCACCACCCCGGGGTCGAAGCGCGTGCCCGACCCCTGGAGGATGTCGTTCCTGGCCTCTTCCGGGGTCAGCGGATCCCGGCGATAGATCCGCCGGGTGGTCAGGGCGTCGAACACGTCGGCCACGGTGCAGATGCGGGCCGGAAGCGGGATCTCCTCCCCTTTGAGCCCGTCGGGGTAGCCGAGCCCGTCCCACCGCTCGTGGTGGCTTCGAGCCATCTGGCAGGCCACGTGCAGAAGCTCCGTTCGGGGGTTCGCCAGGATGCTGGCCCCGATGATCGTGTGCTCCCGGATCAACTCCACCTCCCCCTCGTCGAGCTGCTCCGGCTTCAGGAGCACGTGATCCCGCACGCCCATCTTGCCGATGTCGTGAAGCGCCGCTGCCTGCCGGTAGACCTCTGCGCTCTCGGGCGACAACCCGCAGGCCAGCGCCAGCTCGTGGACCAGCAGGCTCATCCGGCGCACGTGGTTGCCCGTTTCCTGGTCCCGGTATTCCGAGGCAACTCCCAGCCGCTCCACGATCTCCTGTTGCGTCTTCTCGGTCAGGTCCATGGCCCGCTTCAGGTCCGCCAGCGCAGCCCGGAGCTGCTGCGTCCGAAGATCCACTTCCTCCTGGAGCCGCTGGTTGAACCGGGCCAGCTCGGCCTGGTACATCTCGACCTTGTCGCAAAGGCGTTTGACCCGCAGGTGCGACCGGGTCCGCGCCACCAGCTCCTCGCGGATGATCGGCTTGCTCAGGAAGTCGTCCGCTCCGGCCCCCAGCCCCTCCACCTTGTCTGCTGTCTCGTGGAGCGCAGTCACGAGAACCACCGGCACGAACCTCCGGCTGACGCTCTTCATCCGCCGGCACAGGTTGAACCCGCTGTCATCCGGCAGCATGACGTCGAGCAGGACCAGGTCCGGACGTCTCGCCTTGAACAGCTCGAACCCCGTGCGGGCGTCACCAGCCTCCACGACGTCGAACCGCTCGGCTTCCAGGTACTCGACCAGCAGCTCCCGGTTGGCCGGATTGTCCTCGACGACCAGGATCAGGGTAGGGTCTTCCACCATCGCTCGCCCACTTCAGTTCAAGGTCACCGGAACCGCCGGAATCTCCTCCATTCTATACAACCGGAGCAGCAGTTGTCGAATGGCATCCAGGTCGGTACCCCGGATGACGTAGACCATGCCCGCACCCGGCTCGCGGAAGGTCGTGAGGAACGAGGTGTTGCGCAGCGCCCGGAAGGTCCCGGAGATCTTGCCCCACTGCTTGAACTTCTTGAGGGCGTTGTACATGTTGCCCTCCAGCTTGGCCGTCACCACGATGAACACGGCCCGTCCGGGGGTGGTGTCGACCGCGGACTCGAAGTCCCGAACGCTGTCGATGTCAACCTCCACCCGGTCGACTGCGGCGAACATCCCGTTGAAGAGAGCCCGGCTCTCCTTGTCGCCGAACAGGATCGCGGTGGACGTGAAGAAGCGGGGGCGGGGAGGAAGCAGCCCCTTCTGGACGTCGACGGCCCGGGTCACGAACGCCGGATAGAAGCCCCCCGGCTGCGAGAAGGTATCCTTCAGGACCGCAGCGTATCCTCGCGCCAACTCGTCGACCGCAAACGGGTAGTCGAGCTGCGGATCCCAGGGGGACAGCACCGGAGACGCCGGAAGGTCCGGGAAGCGCTCTCGGAGAAACAGGACTTCGCCTACCGCCACCTGGAGCGCCTGGCGGATCATGAACGGATTGCCCGGGTTCACCATGCCGCATTCCTGGAGGAGCAGCGCACCGGCCCTGGACAGCGTCTCCGCAGGCAGCTTCGTGAGCAGGTACTGGCTCACCTCCTGCATCGCGAGCGACAGGTGCTGCAGCACCGCCTCGTCGGTCTGGGCATGGTCCACCGAGACCGGCAGGATGACGTGATAGTCCATGTGGGCCGGACGGTTGAAGCCCGGCGGCGCCCAGAGCACGTCCACCGGGATCGTCTCGGGAATGGCCCCCTTGATCCCGTAGAAGCTCCGGAGCTGCCCGATGAACCCGCCCGCATCCGCCAGCGTGATCAGGATGTTGGCCTTCTGTGCGAACGCCACCAGGTGCCCGGTCTCCACCGCATACTCGTCCTTCATCTTGCGGGCAAAGTGGAGCAGCGTCCCGATCACGATGTCCTGCTCCTGCTTCGACAGCTTGAGCAGCGCGGCCGCATCATTGACCGTCGTGGTTTCCAGGAACGCCAGTGCGAACTTCTCGTGCGGCAGCAGCTTGCCTCCGCCGAACAGCGAGACCCAGGGCGATGTCTCGCGCTTCACCTCGCTCTGGTCCAGTCGGGCCAGCTTCCGCCGCAGGCGGGCGTACTGGTCCAGCACGGCGTAGTCCTCGTCCGTGAACTCCAGCTTCCCCTTCCAGTAGTCCCGGTAGGACGGCGACGTGTAGCGGCTGTCCCACTGAGAGATCTGGTCCACCATCCAGAACAGGTTCGCGCTCTTGCCGGAGTCGAACCTCAGGTCCGTCGCGAATGCCCCGGAGCCCATCCCGACAGCCGCCAGGAAAGCCAGTACCCATACCGCACGTTTCGCCATTGCCCCCCCTCCGTACGCAGGCGCCATTATAGAAAACGCGTGCGAAAGGTAAACCAAAATCTTTGGAACGTGATTCGGGTGTGGTAAGGTGGAGCGAACGAGCCGTGAGGGGGAGGAAATGTCCGGCTTCTGGACCCTGAGACGTCGCATCCTGGCCTCCATCGTAGCGCTTCTCCTGCTGACCGTCGGGTCTACGCTGTGGGTCCTGTACGGGAAGCTCCAGGATGCTGCTGCGCGGGGGGACTACCTGGCCAAGCACTTCGAGCGCTACCTCAAGTACCAGGAGGTGCACCTCGGAGTTCTCACGCTCGATGCCCGGATCCTGGCCGCGGACCGTGGCCTCGCCGAGGCGCTCGATGCAGCCGATCCCGCAAAGATCGAGAGTGCCCGGCGCCGCCTGCTCCGGGAGGTCGATGCGACGCATGCCGTCGATTTCATCGCTCTGTATGATCGCTATGCGTCCCCGGCCCCCGGCTTCGTGGTACCGGGGCCGCTCGAGGGGGGCAGGAGGCTGCTCGCCGCCGCAGCGGACGGGAAGGTCGTTTCCGAGGTGGCCCTCCTGGGCGACCAGCGGGCATGGCTCGTGGCTGCCGCACCGGTCCGCCTGGACGAGCGGCAGGTCGGATTGCTCGTGCTGGGCCGACCGCTCTTCCGCACGTTCGAGGCCTACAGCGCCCACTCGGACGAGAAGAAGGAGAAGCGGCACCAGCTCTCCCTCCTCGTCGACGGACAGGTCGTCTCCTCCACCGCACCGGAGGGGGACTGGAAGGAGCTCGCCGCAGCGCTGGCAGCCCGGTTCAAGGTCCGGGAGGGCTCTCTCGCCGTCACGGTCGTGACGCTTGGAGGCACCAACTTCGACATGAGCGCACGGGAGTTCCCCTTCACGAGCTCCGAGGGCAAGCCGCTCGACGGCGAGATGGTGCTGTCACGGGTCCGCGAAAGCTACGAGTCGCGTGTCACCGACAACCTCCTGCCCGTCGTCTACGTCGGAGTCGGAGGGGTTCTTGCCGCGATCATCCTGGCGTTTCTCCTGTCCGGGACCATCACCCGCCCCATCCGGTCGTTCACCGCTTCGATCCGCCAGATCGTTTCGGGCGAGGCCGACCTGACCCACCGCCTCGAGGTCAAGGGGCATGACGAGCTGGCCGAGCTTGCCACCGCCATCAATGAGCTGGCCGAGAAGGTCAGCTCCCTCGTCTGGCGAATCCGCGACTCGAGCCTGCGGCTGGGGCAGTCGGCCCAGGAGATCTCCCACGTCTCGATGCGCACCCTGGAGGGGGCCCGCGGCCAGGTCGGCCGCGTCGAGAACTCCACCAGCCTCTCCAACGAGCTGTCCCGCACCATCCAGGAAATAGCGGCCCGCGCCAACCAGGGCGCTCAGATCGCAGGGCAGGGGAGGGAATCGGTCGAGAAGACCGACTCCGGAATGGCCCGCATCCGCGAAACCGTCCACGGCTCATGGGACAAGGTCCGCAACCTCAAGGGCAACGTCGAGAAGATCGGCGCCATCGCGGAGCTCATCTCCAAGATCACCGAAGAGAACTCGATGCTCGCACTCAACGCATCCATCGAGGCTGCCCGGGCCGGCAGCGCGGGGCAGGGCTTCGCCGTCGTCGCCCAGCAGATGCGCGAGCAGGCCCGCCGCGTCGAGAAATCCAGCCGCGAAATCATCGACAACATCCGCTCCATCCAGGCCGTGACCCAGGAGCTGGTCAGCAGCATGGACGGCTCCAAGTCCGACGTCGAGCGGGGCAGCCAGCTCGTCAACATCACGCTGCACCACCTGTCCGAGCTCTCGTCGATCATGCAGGAGACCGCCGAATCGGTGAAGGAGCAGGCAGCCGCCTCCGACGACATCGCCCAGCTCATGGTCGAGGTCCAGCGCATCGCCCACGAAGCGCTCGAAGCCTCCCAGCAGACCGTGGACGAAGGCTCCCGCATCCGCGACAAGGCCCAGGAGCTCGCCCTCCTCGTCGGCAGGTTCAAAGTAGGCGAGCTGGCCGGCGACATCTCCCCCACCCGCCAGCTGCCCCCCGGGGAGCCGGCAAAACCCAACGCTTGATTTTTCTTCCAAGGTCATCGATTAATAAGGCTGTTGAGCGGACAGTGCCATCTCTCAAGGGGGGCGGAATGAGCAATAGGAAGTGCAGCCGTTGCGGTGAGCCCGTGCACGTGGAATTCAGCTTCTGCATGAACTGCGGGTCTCCCATCGAGGAGCCGGACAGCGGGACCGCCAAGATCGCGACCTCGGACCAGGCAAAGAAGTTCAAGCTGGTACTCATTCGTGGAGACGGCGGCCAGACCGCATCCTACTCCCTCGGCGGCCAGGAGCACACGGCCGGCCGGGAGGACGGGATCATCCTCTTCCCGGACGATGATACCGTGTCCCCCTCCCACGCATCGTTCTTCTATGGAGACGGCCGTCTCCTGGTGAAGGACCTCGGCTCCACCAACGGGACCTTCTTCCGTCTCACCGACCCCGTCGAGATGCGCAACGGCGACCGCTTCATCTGCGGCGAGCAGCTCTTCATCGTGGAAGAGGGCATGACCGTCGAGCCGGTGGCGGATCAGGATGGGACCTACTTTGCAGGGACCCCGCTCTCCAACTGGTTCTTCCGTCTCACCCAGGTGCTCAAGGGAGGCAAGCCGGGGGCCGTGCACTGCGCACGCAAGCCCAAGGTGCTCATCGGGCGGGAGAAGGCCGACTTCTCCTTCCCGGACGACAAGTTCATGTCGCACAAGCACTCCCAGGTCGAGCACCGCGACGGTGCCCTCTGGCTCTCCGATGCAGGCAGCCGGAACGGGACCTTCATGCGACTTCGCGACGGCGAAGAGCGCGTCCTGAACGAAGGGGACTACCTGTTCCTTGGCCGCCAGCTCATGAAGGTGGTGGTGTAGACCCGCCATGGAGACCGGTACTGCTCCCTCCTCGCCGCAGACCTGGGTGGTCTGGGTCAGCGAACTGGTCAAGCATTTCGGCCAGTTCCGCGCATTGGACGGCATCACGTTCGCTCTGCAACCCGGCAGCGCCACCGGGCTCCTGGGCCCCAACGGGGCGGGCAAGACCACGCTGCTCAAGACCATGCTCGGCTTCCTGACCTTCACGTCGGGTAGGGTCTCCCTCTTCGGAGAGGACGTGAGCATGGCGCCGCTGCGTGCGCGCCAGCTCATCGGCTACATGCCCGAGAACGACGCTGCCTTCCCCGGAATGAGCGGGTTCGATGCCGTCGTGTTTGCTGCCCGTCTCTCCGGCATGCCCCGCGAGGCAGCGTTCTCGCGGTCCTATGAAGTCCTCGACTACCTCGGCATGGACGAGGTGCGACATCGCCCTCAGGCGGGCTACTCGGTCGGGCTCAAACAGAAGGTCAAGCTGGCCCAGGCCCTGGTCCATGGGCCGAAGCTGGTCTTCCTGGACGAGCCGCTCAATGGTCTCGACCCGAACTCGCGGGACGAGATGATGGGGCTGCTGGCCGGGATCTCGCGGTCGGGCGTGGCGCTGGTGATCTCGTCCCACGTGCTGCACGACATCGAGAGCCTGTGCTCCGAGGTGCTGGTGCTCGATTGCGGGCGACTGCTGTACAGTGGTCCCATCGACCGGCTGGGACGCAACGACAAGGGGCGCTTCCGTGCCCGTGTCCGCGGGGACGAGGGGGCGTTTTCCCGTCTCGTCGAGCAAGGGGGCGGCCGGGTAGGGCGCAAAGGGCACCTGTTGGACCTCACGCTGCCCGAAAGCCGGGGTACCGCCCTGGTCTTCGAGGCAGCCAGGCAGTCCGGCTGCCAGGTCCGTGAGCTCCTGCCGGCCCGCGACACGCTGGAGGAGGCGTTCCTCAGGCTGCTGGGGAAGGAGCAGTAGGATGGGCATCTACCGAGGGGGATACCGGACATACGACGGGCCGATGCTGTCGCCCGAGACCCGGTTCCTCGTGATCGCAGGGCTCGAGTTCCGGCGCTTCTTCCGCCAGAAGTGGGTGCGCTGGCTCGCAATGGCCGGCTGCGTCCCGGTGGTCCTCTTCTCCGCGATCGTCCTGGGGG
>VGRX01000009.1 GCA_016875215.1 Deltaproteobacteria bacterium | reverse complement strand
GGGGCAACATCGCGGCAGCCTCGGTGGTGGCAAAGACCTGGCGTGATGCCCTCATGGACGGGCTCGACAGGCTCCATCCGGGGTACGGGTTCGCACAGCACAAAGGGTATGGCACCGCCCTGCACAAGCAGGCGATCGAGCGTCTGGGGCTGAGCCCCGTCCATCGACGGACCTTCTGCGAATAGTTGCGGTCCGGCCGCGCGTTTTCCTTCCTCACGACGATAACGGTTGGCCGGAGACCGGAGGAACGCCATGGACGAGACGTTGAGTCGGGGCCGCAAGGAGCTGGGCGATCGGGCGGAAGACGTTGCAGCCGCGCGGCTCGAGGAGGCCGGCTACGTGGTGATCGAGCGGAACTGGAGGTTCGGCATGGTCGGCGAGCTGGACCTCGTGTGCCGGAAGGAGGATCTGCTGGTCTTCGTGGAGGTGCGCAGCGTGTCCACCGGCTACCTGCGCACCCCGGCCCTCACGGTGAACGGCCGCAAGCAGATGCAGGTGGTCCGCGTGGCCCGCTGCTACATGGCCAGGCCCTGGCTGCGCAACCTCTCGTGCCGATTCGACGTCGTGGCCGTCACCTTCCGGGACGGAGAGGTCGACCAGGTCGAGTGGATCCCGGACGCGTTCCGGCCGCAATCCACGGCCCGCAATCCGGTGTACCAGGGGTGAGTCGCTACAGGGCTCCCTTCTTGACGCAGAGCTTGAGGCAGTTGGTTACCTTGACCATTTCACCGGTCGCGGGGTCCTTCTTGTCCACCGTCACGCATTCGAGCGCAAACTCCTTGCACGACCCGTCTTCGGGGCACTCATCGTCCTTGGTGCAGGGCTCGGAGCAGAAGCCGGACTGCCCCTGGACGCTCATGCAGTAGCCTTCGGAGCACTGCGGCTGCTGGATCACGCAGTTGTTGGCCTTCTTGATCTGGACAAGCTCCGGAGAATCGGTGGCGGAGATGATGCACTGATCCTCCTGGGCCGGGGGGAACCCGCAGGACTCGTACGGCTCCTGCGGCAGACAGCCGGAGAAGGCGCCAACGACAATCAGCAGCAGAGGCAACAGGGGCCGGCGGTTCGTTGCGATCATGTGCCCTTCCTCATCAAGCAAACTGAGTCACTTGTACCATGAGCGGCCAGGGGAGTCAACCGAACGTCCGCCGCGACCCGGACGATCCTGGGGCGACCCTGGAGCTGCCTGACGGCGGCTTTAGAAGCACGCCTTCTTGCATGCCTCGATCGACTCGAAGAAGAAGGGGCAGTCCGTGCCGCAGGAACAGCCGGAAACGGTCACGCAGTCCGTGCCGGTATAGGCTACTCCAAGGATGGCGAGGCAGGCGCCATAGCCCTTGGGGTCGAGCTTCTTGCACCCGACCTGGCACTCCCCGTCATAGTCCTTGGAGATGCCAACCAGGTCGAGCTCGCACTCGTTGCCATAGGTCTTGCCGTCACAGCCGCAGACCGGCTTGTAGAGTGCGGGGCACAACGCAGGCTTCATCGTGCAGGTCCCCATGTCATCGGCCCAGTCGCAATGCCCCGCCGGGAACTTGCAGAACAGGTCGGCAGCGCAAGCAAGCCCCATGATGCCGCCGCACTTGGCGCCGGGGCAGCCTTCGTCCACCTGCCCGTCGCAGTCGTTGTCCTTGCCGTCTGCGCACACTTCCGGAACGCAGACCGGCTTGCACTCGCCCTTGTACTGGAGGGACTGGGCCGCGGCCTGCATCTCGCACTCGTTGCCATAGGTCTTGCCGTCGCAGCCGCAGACGGGGGCCCAGAGAGCGAAGCACCCTTGCGGGATGGCGGTGCAGGTACCCGATTTGGCGTTCTGGCACTGGCCGTCCGGCCAGCGGCAGTAGGCGCCGGCCGGGCACATGTTGTCAGCCCAGCACTGGATCTGGCCGCACCCGGGGATCAGTTCGTGTACGCACTGGCCGGTCGCTGCGTCGCAGTAGTCCTTGGTACACGGGTCGTCGTCCTGGCAATCGACGTCGGCAAGGCACTTGGGCTCGGCCAGGCAGTCCTCCGGGCAGGAGCACTTGTTCTCACCAAGGCCGCATTTCCCGTCTCCGCACGCGACGCAGACGTAGCAGAGGCACTTGGGGCAACTGCAGGTGAAGCCGGGGCAGTTCGGCTTGGTCGGGTCGCAGTTGACCGGGAGCTCGTCGCAATCCCAGGCCGGGGTGAGTCCGGGGCAGCACTGGTTGTCCTGGTCCGACGTCCCGATGTAGGTCTTGCCCTCGGGAATGCAGTTCGTGACGCATGCCTGTGCGTCGGCGGGGATGACCCCGCACTTCTCCACGCACTTGCCCTGGGCGCACTGCCAGAAGTTGCCGCACATCGGGCACATGAGGGGGCACGGTTCCGAGAACTTGTCGCCGTACAGTTTGTAGCAGTCGCAGGTCTCCTTGCATTCGCCGACTGCGGCGCATTCGCCGGTCTTCTGGATCGAAACGCCGGCCACTGCAGCCTCGCAGCTGTTGCCGTACGTCTTTCCGTCGCACCCGCACACCGGAGCATACACCATGGGGCAGAATCCGCCCGGCAGCGCGGTGCACGATCCCAGCCCCTTGCAGTCGCCATCCTTCGTCTTGCAGTACTGTCCCTTCGGGCACGCGACACCGTTGGCGCCGCACTGCGTACCGCACGCGGGGTCCTTCTCGTGCAGGCAGATCCCGTTGACGCACTTGTCCAGGGTGCACTTGTCCGAGTCGTCGCAGTCCTGGCTCGTGACGCACGGAGGCGGCCCAATCTTGCAGTCGGCCGGGCAGTTGCAGATGTTCTCCGGCTCCTTGCACACGCCGTCCCCGCACTTCGTGCAGAAGAAGGCGCCGGCGCAAGATATGCAACCCTGGGTACCGTTGGGGTCGATGCTGGCCTTGTCGCACGGAATCGACTTCAACCCCGGGCAGCACTGGGGAGCGTCGGGAATGACCGCGCCGCTTCCCCCTTCCGGGATGCAATCCACGGTGCAGCCGTTGTCGACCACGCCGTCGCAGTCATCGTCGAGCCCGTTGCCGCAGATCTCCGGCTGGCAGAGGCCGCCGCATTCCATGGCCTCGGGCGGGATGAAGCCGCACTGCTCAACGCACTTGCCCTCGATGCACTCCCAGTACATGCCGCAGTTCATGCACTTGAGCGGGCAGATTCCCTCGAACTCGTTCCCGTACAGCTTGTAACAGTCGCAGAGCTTGGCGCACTCGAGCTGCGGCTTGCATTCTCCCACGTGCAGGACCGACTGACCCGCACCGGCTGCCTCGCATTCGTTGCCGTAGGTCTTGTTGTCGCAGCCACAGACCGGAGCGTAGACCATGTCGCACGCCCCGGGAACGGGGGCGCAGATCCCCTTGCCGCCGCAGCCCCCCTCCAAGGTCTTGCAATACTGCCCCTGAGGACACAGCGCCAGGCCGGGGCCGCAGGTCCCGCCGCCGCAGGCGGGGTCCTTCTCGTGCACGCACTTGCCGTTCACACACAGGTCGAGCGTGCACTTGTCCGCGTCCAGGCAATCTGCGTCGCTGGAGCAGACGGCGCACCCTTCGTCGATCGTGCCGTCGCAGTCGTTGTCGAGCTTGTCGCAAAGCTCAGGAGCACCGGGTTTCACGGTGGCATTCTGGTCATCGCAGTCCCCCTCGGAGACGGTGAAGCCGTCGCCGTCGAGGTCGTTCTCGATGCACTCGGGTTTCACGGAGTCCCCGATGCACATCCCCTTCAGGCAGTAGTCGTCCAGCGTGCAGGGATCCTTGTCATCGCAGAGCGCGCCGTCCGGCAATCCCTTGCACGGATCCGGCGGCTGCTGGCACTCGGGCGACACCTGCTGGCCGCCGATGCACTTGCCGCCGATGCACTGATCGTCGATCGAGCACGGATCGAGATCCTCGCAAGCGGTCCCATCCGGCACCGGAGACGACAGGCACTCCCCGCTTCCGCACCAGGTCATGGTGCACGGGTTGCCGTCCTCGCACTCTGCATCGGCGCCGCATTCCACGCAGATCTGCTTGTTCTCGTCGCACTTGCCCGAAGCACAGTCGGAATCCTGCAGGCACTCGACGCAGTAGTCGTTGAGCGGATCGCAGACTCCCTTTCCACAGTGTGCGTCGGTCACGCAGGCCACGCAGGCATTCTTCTCGACGAGGCAGTACTTGTCCGAGGGGCAGTGGTCGTCGGTCAGGCAGGTCACGCACTTGCCCGTTTCGGCATTGCAGTGACCGTCATCGCAGTCGTCATCGGAATCGCACTTGGTCACCTGGGGCTTCTCGAAGCTGAAGTCGCAAGCGGTGAGAAACACCCCTGCCATCAACACCGAAATCAGGACGAACCGGGTCTTGCACATGGTCAGCACCTCCTTTCGAGCACCGGGACCAGTCGGTCCCCGTTGAGTTCCGTTCCTCAGTTGCCGCCGCTCTCCTCATCCGTCGTACTTTCGACACAGATGCCCGTCGTCCGGTCGCAGGAACCCGACGGGCACTGGTAGTCACCCTTGCAGCCCAGGCAGATGTGCGTCTGCGGCTCGCAGAGCCTGGAGACGCAGTCGGAGTGTTGCAGGCAGCCCACGCACACGTGCGATTGCACCAGGCACACCCCTGCCGGGCAGTCGTCGCTCTCGGAGCACGATATGCCCTCGAGCGGCCCCTTGGGATAGCAGATCCCGTCGACGCAGGCGTAGCGGGCCGGACAGGGATGCTCCTCGCTGCACCGGGAACCGGCGATTTCCGCCTGGTCGCACCCCGCAAGCGCCAGCGTGGCCGTTGCCAGCACGGCAAGAAGCGTTCCGCAATCCGCAATCCGAAATCCGCAATCGGCGCCTTTGCCCTGTTCGCGGGTCGTGTCGAGCATCCTAGAACCTGCCCTCGACTGCTGCGCCGCCGGGCAACGGGAGAAGGGAGAAACCGGGCCCGAGGTCCGGCACGATCCGCACGTGCTCCACGGGACGGTCCAGGAGGAACAGCGCAGTGCCGAAAGCGACCGCTCCGCCGCCGGCCACGAGGGAAGCGATGCCGAGCGTGTTGTAGGTGTCGATCCGGTCGTTGTGTGCAGCGCGCTCGTCCCCCCAGGGGGTGGCCTGCGCCGCATCCGATTCCGACACTGCGAGCCCTTCGAGAGCGGCTCCCACGCCGAGCAGGACCGCACCGGCGCCGACCGCGGCCCAACCCCAGCCGTTCTCGTACCAGGGTCTGACAAACGTGCGGGTGAAGGTCAAGCCCGGGCCGTATCGGCTGGCCAGGTACTCGGCCGCGACATCGGGGCCGAACGGGGTCGAGAACAGGGAGCGCACGTAGTAGTCATCGATGCCTCGGGAGGCGAGCGACGAGGCCTGCCGCGGCTCGATCGCACCAAGGTCCACCGTCCCCTCGGCTCCGGCCGGCACCACGTACTCCAGTCTGTCGTCGACCGACACGAAGTAGTCCCGGCCGCCGGGCAACGCGACCTTCACCGAAAAGCCCGCCTTCAGGTTGAAGTCCGCGTATCGGACCAGGTCGCTGTCCAGCAGGGTCACCCGGGCCGGACGGTCGAACTTCATGCTCACGAAGCGGGAGAACCGGGTCTGCGAAAAGGCGATGACGGGCATGGCCGGATCGGCAAGCGGCGGGCGGATGTAAGGGGTGAGGCGAAGGGAGGGGTTCTTCACTCCCTGGTTAGCGGAATCGACGAACGAGGCCAGCTCCGGGAAGGTGATCGTCCCGTTGCCGTCCACGTCGGCAGCGCCGGAGAGGCCGGAGCGGACCTGGTGGCTGAAGATGCCGGACAGATACCGTCCCCACTCCCGCACCTCGCCGGTGCTGCTGGACGAGAGGATCAGGGCAACGTTGGTGAACTGCTCGAGCTCGAGCCCGGTCGGACCGGCCGGACGGCGATCGTCGGTCTCCCCGCGGCTCTTGACCAGGAAGCCGGCATTGCACGCATCGACGAGGAGCACGAGGCGGAAAGACCCGGAATGGCGGATCAGGTGATAGAAGAGGTCCCGCGTGGTCAGCTTGCCGTCCTCGAGGTGGAGGTAGCCGCCCCCCTCCGCAGCGTAGTTCCCGTGGCCCGTGAAGATGAAGAAGACGGTGACCGCGTCGCCGCCATCGGCTGCCTCCACGGCCCTGGCCGAGATCTCGTCGAGCTCGGCCACGACGTTGTCCCGGGTGGGGGGGGCGGCCGAGGCGTCGGGGTAGAGGCCGGCGCTGTCCTGGTCCGCCCGGGCCAGCACGGTCACCTCGTCAGCAACGAGGCGGAAGAAGCGCTCGTACCGGAACGCATCGTCGTCCGCGAATCGGAGGGTGTCCAGGTCCGAATCGACGGGGGCGTTGTTCCCGACGATGAGGACCATGGACCGCTCGCCGGCGGTGGCTGCCCCCGAAAGGAGCAGCTCCAGTGCTGCAAGAAGGGCGAGTGCACGTGTCATGGTGTGCCTCCACAGTCGAGCAGGGTCACGCCAGCCGATGCGGCGGCCACCCGTCCGCCGAATCGGGCCAACGCCGAGGCCGGCAGTCCGTCGGGGGCGGAGTCGATTCCACCCCCGTTGACCCATTCAAAGACCTCCTTCACGTCGAGAGGGTCGCGGGAAAGCAGCAGCACCACCAGGAGCGGTTCCGGCCGGTGCCGGCGGGCCAGCTCGATCTCGTACGGAACCATCCAGCCGATTCGATTCCCCCGCGGCAGAGGGAGGCTTGCGCCTTCTTCAGCGGAAGGGAAGTACCAGAGCGGACGTCCTCCCTGCACTCCAAACAGGAAGTAGTGCGACAGCTCAGAGCGGCGGGAGGTCACATAGAAGCGGAGCGCATCGGATACGCAGACCCCTTCCGAGGCAACCGCCTCGAATTCCCTGCCCTCCGGGTCGATTCCGGAGATGCCCAGCCCTGCATCGGGCAACGTCTGGGCCGTCCCCCGCACCTGGGTGTCCGTGTCCGCTGCCGGGGGCGCGGACTCGTTGACCGGTCCGGCCTGGAGAATCAGGACCAGGGCCGTCGCCGCAGCCGCTGCCGGAAGGAGCACTGTCCGGAGCAGGCGGCCAAGCGCCTCCTGCAGCCGCACCGGGCGGGGGGGGAGCAGCGCCAGCGTCTCCTCCAGCAGGAGTCGGGACTCGAGCGCCGTCGGCTGGTCGACCGCACCGCCGGTTGCAACCCGCAGCATGACCACACGGCGGTCGCAGGCCTGACGGCACCGGGGACATGCCCCGAGGTGCTCACGAAGCCCGCGCAGTTCCTCGGGCGACAGCGCCTTCCCTTCGAACCGCTTCTCGAACAGCGCCAGGGTCGTTGCGTGGTCAGGCAGGATGCGCATGGGTCACCCCACCTGATCCGGCGCAAGGCCGTGATCCCGAAGGAAGCGCCGGAAGGCCCGGCCCACTCGGTGCAGGCACTTCCTCACGACGTGCCGGGTGCGCCCCAGGTGAACGGCCAGCCGTTCCTCGGATAGCCCGTCCCGGTAGTGCCCGAAGAACACGTCCTGCTCCTCGTGGGCCAGGGTCGCGGGGAATCGGCCCAGCACCTCCAGCTCCTCGGCCTTGAGGACGAGCTCTTCAGGGGTCGATCCCGGGTCCAACTGCTCCTGGGCAGGCATCGGCTCGATGGCAGGTTCCCGCGCGGCCTTCTTGATCTGTCTTCGCATCACATTGCGGCCGATGCCGAGCAGGAAGCTGCCGAACGGGATGATCCCGTCGTAGCGTTGCCGGCAGCCTTCCTCGAACGCGGCAAGGAACGCCCCCGATACCGTGTCGTCGACATCGCACGGGGACCGGAAGCCGCGGTAGGAGCCAAAACCCCGGCACGCCAGGCCGTGAACGAGGGGATGGTAGTGGTTCCATACCAGCATCAGCGCTTCCCTTTCCCCCTGCCGGAATCGAGCCAGCAGGGCCTTGTCGTTGCTCAGCAGGTCTGCTTCCATGGCAAACCTGACTGTACCATATTTGCGCACCGCGTGCGAATCCGTCGCGAAAAGGAGAGCCTCACCGTCCCTGGCCAAGCAGGCGGCCGAGCGCTTCGAGGAAAGCCGGGGGCGAGAAGGGCTTGCGCAGTGCAAGGCGCAACGGGGCAGGCCGCGGCTGGCGCGGCTCGCCGACCAGGACGAGGAGCGGAAGGGATCGCTTCTGCAGGAGATCGTCCACCCTGGCCTGCTGGTCCATGGGCAGGTCGCCGTCCATCACGATCGCAGCAATGGTCTCCCCGGCGTCCCGGAGGTACTCGGCGGCCTGGCTGCCGCTCTCCGCAGCAAGGGCCTTGTAGTTGTTCTTGAGCAGGAGCCAGACGAGAAGCTCACGCAGGTCGGGGTGGTTCTCGACCAGCAGGATGCGCTGCCACGAGCCGGTCAGGGAGACGACGACCGGCGCCCGATCCCGGGTCGAGATCGCGTCCCGGCCCGCGACGATCGGAAGGAACAGCTCGAACGTGGTCCCGGCGCCGACCGTGCTCTGGAGCCTGGCGCACCCGCCGACTTCGCGAAGGATCCCCCAGACGGAGCTGAGGCCCAGCCCGGTCCCGCGTCCGGGCGGCTTGGTCGTGAAGTAGGGGTCGAAGACCTTGCCCAGGTTCTCGGGCGGAATGCCGCACCCCGTGTCCTCGATCGTCACCTGCGCGTACCCGTTGGGCGGCGTGGTCTGCCGCGGGAGTGCATCGGGCGGCGCCATCTGGACGCGGTCCACCGTCGCCGAGATCCGGCCTCCCTTGCTTCCGATGGCATCGCGGGCGTTGAGAAGGATGTTGAGGAGCACCTGCTCGAGCTTCGTGGTGCTGCCCGCGACCCGCTCCTCGCCGATCCGGAAGGCGGTGGTGAATCGGATGGACGATCCAAGCCCGTACGAGAATAGACCGCATGCCTGGTCGAACGCGGACTGCATCACGCTGGAGCTGGAGTCGGCAAGCCGTTCGCTGGTGAACGAGAGGAGCTGCTCGACGAGCCGGGCGCCGCTCTGGGCCGCGTTGCTCAGCGTATCGAGCGCCTTGCGGCGCTTCTCGGGGGCCATCTGCTCTTCCTGGCCGAGCAGACTGGAGAAGCCGAGCAGGGTGGTGAAGATGTTGTTGAGATCGTGAGCGAGCGACCCGGCCAGCAGGGAGAGGCTCTCCATCTTCGAGGTCCGACGGATCTGCTCCTCGGCCAGGCGAAGCTGGGAGATGTCCAGGATCTCACCGATCCCGCCCACGACCTCCCCTCCTTCGACAACCGGATGGAAGCTCGCCCGCATGAAGGTCCGCTTGCCGTGCATCGACACGTATTCGAAGTCCACGGGCTCGCCGGCGTGCCCGGTCTCCAGCACCTGGCGGACCCGCTCGCGGACCCGCTCCGGCAGCGTGGGGAGCGTCAGCAGGTTGAACAGGGTGGTCGTCTTCTCGTCCGGGCTGCCGAGCTGGCTGATGATGGCTCCATTGGCCCGGACCACCCTGCCGGTGCGATCGAAAGCGATGACGCCGACATGGCCGTCCCGGAAGAGCCGCTGGCCGATGGCTTCGGCATATTTGAGTTCGTCATGTGACACGGTCGAGTAACCTCGGCACGACCCAACAGAGGCTACTCAGAACCGGGCCGGATTGCAACCACAATCCGAAAGGCAGGACACGGCGTCAGGTCTGCTCGGCAGGAACGGATTCCATGCGCCCGTCGCGCATCATGAGGCATCGGCCCATTCTCCCTGCCAGGGTGAAGTTGTGCGTGACGATGACCAGGGCGATCGAGAGCTCCCGGTTCAGGCGGAAGAGCAGCTCGTGGACGTCTTCGCTGGTCCTCTCGTCCAGGTTCCCGGTGGGTTCGTCCGCGAACAGGATTCGAGGCTGCATGACGAGCGCCCTGGCGATCGCAACCCGCTGCTGTTCTCCTCCGGACAGCTCCCCCGGTCGGTGGGTCAGGCGATGGGAGAGCCCCACCTGCTCGAGCAGCAGGCCGGCCCGGCGCTCCGCCTCGGACAGTCCGAGCCGCCCCAGCAGGGCGGGCATCATGACGTTCTCCAGTGCGTTGAACTCGGGCAGCAGGTGGTGGAACTGGAACACGAATCCAAGGTGTCGGTTGCGGAACCGGGCGAGCTCGTCGTCCGGTCGTTCGAACACGTCGGTCCCATCGTAGAGCACATGGCCGGCGGTGGGACGGTCGAGGGTTCCTGCCACGTGCAGGAACGTGCTCTTCCCCACGCCCGACTTGCCCACCACGGCAAGCATCTCGCCCGGCGCCAGGGTCACGTCCACCCCCTTGAGCACCGGCACTTCGCGGCCAAGGTGGTAGTAGCTCTTCGTCAGCCCCTCGACGACGAGTAGCGGCGTGCGGTCAGCGTTCATCCTTCAACCCCTGCACCAGTTCGATCCGGGCAGCCAGCCGGCCCGGGTAAAGCGCTGCCCCCGCCGTGATCAGCAGCGCAGCGATTGCCACCAGGAGCACCTGGAACCCGTCCACGTGCACCGGGAGGCTTCGGATGTAGTACTCCCTCGGCAGCGTGATGCCCAGGTGGCGTATGACCCCGCAGCTCGACAGCCCCATGATCACGCCCGAGGCGATGCCGAACAGCCCGGAGGTCGCCCCCAGCAGGAAGAAGATCCGCATCACGTCCCCGCGCACGGCTCCCACGGTCCTGAGGATCGCGATCGCCCCCACGCGCTTCCAGATCAGGATCAACAGGGAGGCAACGATGTTGAACGATGCGATCAGAATGATGAACCCCAGGACCACGAACATCACAATCCGCTCCAGCTTGAGGGCGGAGAACAGGTTGCGGTTCATCTCCTGGAGCGTCTGGATTTCGAGCCCGTTCCCCGTGGCGGAGGCAGCCAGCCTGTCGCGGACGGCCCCCGCCGTCTCGATGTCGAACAGCCGCACGTCCAGGAGGTCGATCCGGTCCCCGAGGTCGAAAAAGCGCTGCGCCTCCGGGAGTGGCATGTAGGCGAGCTTCAGATCGGAGTCGTACATCCCGGTGGAGAAGATGCCGGCGACGTGGAACGAGCGGGCGCGGGGCTGGACTCCGAGGGGGCCGATCTCCCCGTCCGGTGAGATGAGGGTGATCCGGGAGCCGACAGAGACCCCCAGCGAGCGGGCCAGCTCGACGCCGATGATCACCGGCGGCTGGACCTCGACGTCGAAGCGGGAGGGCCGGTAGTCGGTTCCGGAACTGCCGGAAAAGGCCTCGTCCCCCTCCTCTTCGCCGAGAAGCGGCAGCGGAGGGAGGACAGTCGAGGGGTCCGTCGTTTCCGATTCCGTCGGAGAAGGTCGTTCAGCCATGGCCTGCGAAGGCAGGTCGTCGTCCGGGATGTCGGGCATGGGGAGCAGGCCGTCCGGTGCGGGCACGACCGTGGGATCCGGCTCGTCGCTGCTCCACTCCTCGTCGGGGAAGAAGCGGGACGCCGGAGGCAGCCCGGGGAAGGGCACGAGGTCCTCCGGGTGGCGCAGGAACGCGACCGACCCGGCGACGAGGCTCTTCTCGAGCTCCTCCGCCACCTCTCCGTCGGGGACGATCCCCCGGATGGTGACGGTCGAGGAGATGTTGAGGCTCGACGACATCATGGCCTCGCCTTCGACAAAGGGAGCCGCAAAGCGCACTCCCGGCTGCCGGGCGATTCCGGCCGCCAGGTCGAACGGGGCGGCAATCCCCTCGCGGGCGGAGATGCGCAGGTGCTCCTTGGTGCGGATGATCCGGTCCTGGAGCTCTCCGGAGAAGCCGGCCATGACGGAGAGCACCACGATCAGCGCCCAGACCCCGATGGCCACGCCGACGACCGAGGCGAAGATGCTGGCGCCCACGCCCTCTTTCATCCGGGTCCGGATCTCCGGTGCATAGCGGGGGTCGAGGTCGCGAGGCAGGCGGCCTCGGGCGAGTCGGACCGCCAGGAGCAGCCGCGTTGCGTACTGGAGCAGGAGCAGGAGGATCGGGAGCGCTGCCGCCGCTGGGGGCAGGAGGCGAAGGGGAAGGTCCTCGCCGGCCGCGGCAACCCTGAGCTCAAGGGCCGCCCCGGCAGCCAGCAGGCAGGCGGGCAGCAGGTTCCAGCGGCCCTTCGCCGTGGTCGCCGACAGTGCGCGCCGTGTGAACCATGCGGCTGCGGCGGCCAGCCCCGCGGCCCGCACCAGGAAGGGGGGAACCGCAGTACGGTCGAGCAGGGGGGAGAGCAGCAGCGCCCCGGCCGCTACCGCGACAGCGGCGGCCGTCCCCCAGCCGAGCAGCTCTCCGTTGCCGGGGCGGGGGGCGGGGACCAGGCGACGCAGCGCAAGGTCACGGCGGGTGGCCGCGGTCTGCACCATCTGTTGGGAGCGAAGGAACTTCCAGGCCGTCCGCAGCACGGGGTTGGCGGGACCGATGCGCCTCCCGGCCTCCCGGATTGAGAGCAGGAGCAGGAAGGCAGCCAGGAGGACGCCATCCGCTGCCGGAGCGAAGGCTCCCCAGCGCCAGGCGGGGTGCTCGGCTCCGAGCGCAGCGGACGCGATCTGTTCCGCCACGAGGTAGATCGGAGCCAGGGTCACCGGGACGAAGAAGAGGAACGCGTGGAACAGGTCCTTGTCGAGCCTCTCAAAGGCTTTGAGAAAGAGCCAGGTGAACAGCGCTGCCACGCCGGCAGCCGCGATGATGAAGCCCACCACAAAGAGTGCCATGGTCACGTTGAACCGGGCTGCGGGGGCCAGGCGCACGGCGACGGCGGTCCCGATGGCGACTCCCCAGCAGCCGAGGGCGGCCAGGAACGGAGCGCGGCTCCGGAGCGACAGGGCACGCAGTGCCCACGCAGCAAGTGCGGAGCCGATTCCCGCTCCGACGGCAGCCGCAGCCCACGGTGCGTATCCGGGCCGGAGGAAATCGAGCACCCCACGGCCCGCGCACAGGAGCGCGAGGCCCACGAGCGCCGCTCCGGCGCCGGCCCGCCCTTTCCGGAACGCAGCGACCGCGCTGAACGACGCAAGCGAAAGCGCCGCGGCCGGGGCCGCCGCCAGGGTCGATACCGGCACTGCGAGAAGCAGCAGGGCAGGCCCCAGTGCCAGGCGGAGGCGCCACTCCGGGCGCGCGACCGCGACGGCCAGCAGCACCAGGGTCAGGAGCAGGCCGGCCTTGGCCAGCACGAGGACGAAAGTCAGGTCTGCGAGCACCGGCACGGAAAAGCCGGTCAGGATGGCGGCGGTGCAGCCCAGGAAGGCCGCTGCGAACGAGGCGGTGACCCACCTCATGACTCGGCTGGCTCCTCCGTATCCGGCTCGGCGGCCTCGGGCTTGAGCAGGGGGAACAGGATGACTTCCTTGATGTTCTCCATGCCGGTCGCCAGCATCACGAGCCGGTCGATTCCGATTCCCTGGCCGGCCGCGGGCGGCATTCCGTACTCGAGGGCCCGGACATAGTCCCAGTCGACCTGGTGGGCCTCGTCGTCACCGGCCTCGCGGGCCCTCATCTGATCCTCGAAGCGCTGCCTCTGATCTCGGGGGTCGTTTAGCTCGGAGAACGCATTGGCGATCTCCCGGCCCGCGATGATCAGCTCGAACCGGTCCACCACCTCCGGGTTCTCGTTGTTCCGCCGTGAGAGGGGCGAGGTCTCCACCGGATGGTGGATGATGAAGGTCGGTTCCTCGATTCGTGACTCGACCAGCTTGTCGTAGACCTCCACCTGGAGCTTTCCGATCCCCCAGGCGGGGATGACCTCCACCTCCTGTCGCCGCAGGAGAGCGGTCAGGAAATCCCTGTCGGCCACCTTGTCCGGAGGCAATCCGCCCACCACGGAGAGCGATTCGGCCAGGGGGAGCTTGCGGTACGGCGGAGCCATGGAGATCCGCTTCCCGCCGATCTCGATGGCCGGCTCCCCTCTGAGGGCAGCGAACAGCCCGCCCAACAGCTCCTCCGTGAGCGACATGAGATCGTTGAAGGTCGCATAGGCCCAGTAGAACTCGAGCATCGTGAACTCGGGGTTGTGCTTGTGCGAGAGCCCCTCGTTCCGGAAGTTGCGGTTGATCTCGTACACCCGCTCGAAACCGCCCACCAGGAGCCGCTTCAGGTAGAGCTCCGGGGCAATCCTCAAGTACAGGTCGATGTCCAGGGCATTGTGGTGGGTGACGAACGGCCGGGCCGCCGCCCCCCCCGCAATGGCATGCATCATCGGCGTCTCGACCTCGAGAAAGCCCCGCCCGTCCAGGAAGGAGCGGATGTGGCTCACGATCCTCGAACGGGTCACGAAGAGCTCACGCACCCAGTCGTTCATGATGAGGTCGACGTACCGCTGCCGGAACCGGGTCTCGAGATCCTGGAGACCGTGGAACTTCTCGGGCAGCGGACGCAGGGCCTTGGTCACGAGACGAATCGCCTCGGCCAGCAGCGTGAGCTCTCCGGTCCGCGTCTTCATCACGCGGCCCACCACTCCGACGATGTCTCCGACCTCGAACAGGCCGAACCGCTCGAACTGCTCGTCCCCGATCACGTCCTTGCGGACGTAGACCTGGAGGCTGCCGTGCCGATCCTTGAAATGGAAGAAGCAGGCCTTGCCCATGGAGCGAAGGGTCATGATGCGACCCGCGACGCCGAAGCGGGCGGTCTCGGCCTCGAGCACTTCCGGGGGGACCTCGTCGAAGCGCCGATGGAGCAGCCCCGTGTCGGAATCGGGCACGAAGTCGTTGGGGAAGCCCTGCGTGCCGCCGGCCTCCAGCTTGTCGAGCTTCTTCAGACGGTTCTCGAGGATGGTGTCAATGGGACGCGGCATGCATCACTCCTTGGACTGGGGAACGGAGTCGGGCGGCGGGGCTTCGGAACGGTCGCTCATCTGGAACCGCTTGACGATGAATTCGAGCTCGATGTCCTGCAGGATACGGGTGCTGCTCTTGGCGACCTCCATGATGCGCTTGACCAGCGCCGGCTTCGGCTCGACGCCGTGCTCCTCGAGCCAGCAGCCGGCATTGGATTCGCCGCTCATGGGGCCGACCTCGACGATCTGGCGCAATCCGAACATCCCGGCGGGGATGCCGGAGTAGATGCGGTCCGCCAGCCACTCCGCACCGGCACGCTTCGCCTTGATGATGGCCGCCGCATGGACGCCGGTGCTCGTGCGGAATGCATCGGAACCCACCAGCGGGTAGTTGGCCGGGATGCGCCAGTGAGTGGCCATGGATGCCTGCCTGCAGTAGAGGAGGAGCTTGGAGAGGTCGTTGTCGATGGCCCCGAGCAGTCGGAGGTTCATCAGGATCTGATCCATGGGGGCATTGCCGCACCGCTCTCCGATGCCGAGTGCCGTCCCGTGGACGCGCGTGACCCCTTCTTCGATGGCATGGATCGTGTTGACCAGCCCCAGCCCTCGATCGTTGTGGCCGTGCCAGTCGAGCTTGATGCCCTTCCCCATGCCCGCGATGATGTTCCGGGTGAAGCGGATGAGGTTCCTCAGGCCGTCGGGAGTGGCATGTCCGACCGTGTCGCACAGTGCAATCCTGGTGGCCCCCGACTCGATGGCGACGTGATAGAGCGGGTAGAGCGTGTCCGGCTTTGCCCGGGTCGTGTCCTCGGTGACGAAGGTCACGGGCAGACCGTAGCTTCGGGCCAGCCGGATCGACTCCCGGACCAGCCTGAACATCTTGTGGGATTCCCACTCCTCCACGAACTTGCGGATCGGGCTCGTCCCGATGAATGCCAGGACCTCGACCTCCAGGCCGGTCTTCTGCGAGATGTCGATGATGGGCTGGATGTCCTTGTCGAGGGTGCGGGCAGCAGCGCACGGCTTGATGGAAAGGCGGGCCGACGCGATCTCGCGGCATACCTCGAGCACATCCTGCTGCGCCCGCGGGCCCGCACCGGGCAGGCCCACGTCGGCAAACTGGATGGGGAGGTCGGTCATGGTGTGCACGAGCATGTTCTTGTCCGTCACCGGCGGGTCGACGACCGACGGCGACTGGATCCCGTCACGCAGCGTCTCGTCCAGGAAAAGGATCTTCTCCTGGCTGAGCGGGGCCACCTTGTCCACCTGGTTCCAGTCGTAGATGATGTCCGCCTGGTTGAACTCTTCCAGGTTGAAGTGCCCCTCGTCCTTCATCGGGTACCTCCGTCCCTGCCCCAGTCTCCGGAATCGCCAGCAATCGACCGGTCGGCCTGGGGGAAAAAGGACACTGAATATACTTGACTGCCCCTCTGAATGCAACGATTATGGTGGGCGAGGGGACGCAGTCCGCGAGGGAGAGGCGGAAACGGGCTTGACAACTCAGGCTCGATGCATATCCTCCGCGTGCTTTTCGCCCGCCGTTGCGGGCCGAAGACAGAAGGAGTGCACCGTGAAGAAGAAGGACCTCGAGAAATTCCGCAAGCTGCTGGAGGAGCAGAAGGTGGACCTGGTCGAGAAGGCCCGGCGGACCCTGGAGCAGGACATGGCCGTCGACGTGGCCGAGCTGCCTGACGACATGGACTTCGCCACCACCCAGTCGGACCAGGGCATGACGCTTCGCCTGCGGGGTCGCGAGAAGACGCTCCTCAAGAAGATCGAGGAGGCGATCAAGCGGATCGATGCCGGCGAGTTCGGGGTGTGCGAGGAGTGCGGAGACGACATCGGCGTCAAGCGGCTGGAAGCTCGTCCCGTCACCACGCTCTGCATCCAGTGCAAGAGCGAGCAGGAGCGCCGGGAGAAGCTCTACGTCTAGCTTGCCGCCCGCACCGGAGCGGGTGCTGTTTCCGCCCGGGCCGTCCGACTTGAACCCTGCTCGATTTCGTGATACCTTCAGCCCAGCCTGTTCCAGGAGGAGCGAATGCGTCTCTTTACCGTCTGCCTGATCCTGTTGCCGCTGGCCGTGGCAGCCTGCTCCGGTGCCGAGACCGTCAAGAAGGACGAGATGATGCCGGATCCGATTGCCCCGGCTGCCGGGGGAGGGGCCCTCATCGTCGAGAAGGGGGATGTCTCCGGTGACGGCCAGCCCGACGTGTGGGGCTACTACAAGGAAGTCCCCGATCCCGCCAACCCCAAGATCCTGGCCAAGGTCCTGGTCAAGAAGGAGGCCGATCTCAACTTCGACGGCCGAAAGGACATCTTGCGGGAGTTCGACGGAGAGGGGGTGCTCCGCCGCGAGGAGGTGGACCTCGACTTCGACGGGAAGCTCGACGAGATCGTGAACTACGAGAACGGAATCCTCAAGGTGAAGGAGGTTTTTCGGGCCGGATCCTCCCGCCCGTTCATCTGGCGCTACTTCGATGAGGGCAAGATGAACCGCCTGGACCGGGACGATGACGGCGACGGTCGCGCCGACTACTGCGAACTCTGGTACGCAGGAGAGAAGCTCAGCAAGCGCGGCTGGGACAAGGACGGAAACGGCGAATGCGACTACTGGGAGAACGCGGACTGATTTGGCCCGTCTCGCGGGTTGTTCCCCATGTCCTTCTGTGCCTGCTGGCGGCTGTCGGCGGCTGCCGGCGTCAGCCGCCCCCGGACGCCCCCGGGCTCGTGGCCGCACGGCCGGCCCCCTCCCGCACCGATGTCGGGCGTCCCGACGCTTCAACTGCCTCCCCGAAGGACCCGTTCGCGAGTGAGAACCCCCCGGGGGCTCGAACCTGCGGACCATTGCCGACGCCGGCTTCCGGTTCGGAACCCGGCGCCCTTGACGGCAGCCCGGAGGACTTGTCCGGCCCGGTCGATACCGTCGTCAACGGGCACCCCCTGCGGGCCTCCCGGATTGCCGCACTGGCCAAGGGGGAAGGCATCTCACGGGAATCGGCCAGGAGGCGGCTCGTCGAGGCCCTGCTCGTCGCCGAGGAGGCTCGCCGCGGTGGCTTTCCCGGTGCGGACGTTGCGCTCGACCCGCTGCCGCTGGCGCACCGCTACCTGGAGAAGGTCTTCTCGCAGGAGACCCTCTGCGCCAGCATCTCCCCCCGGCAGCTCCGACAGTTCTACGAGGTCTCCTACCGGCCCGAGTGGCCCGTGGATGTCTACCAGGGGGACCTGGTGGAGCTGCGATGCTGTTCCGGACCGGCCGGCTCCTGCCCCGCCGAGGACGTGCGAGCGTGCCTGCAGCGGAATCGGGAGCTGCCGGAGGCCCTGGAGAAAGTCGCTGCCTCGTGGAGGAACGGTGCGCTCCCTCCGCTGGACGAGCTCGTCAGACAGTATCCCGGCCTTGTAAGCACGGACTTCGGATTCGTCGTGTGGCCGGACATTCCCCTGGAGAAGCAGAAGCCCAAGAGCCTTTTCGACCCGGACATGCTCAGCCGCATCATGGCTTTGAAGCCTGGCGAGGTCTCTCCTCCCCTGCGATCGGAAACCGGCTACCACCTGGTCCGGCTGGGGCGGTTCCGGCCTGCGATCACGGCGGATTCGCCCGAGTTCGTGGCCGCAGGGACCCGCGCCCTCTGTCTCCACAGGATCGAGCAGACCCGAAAGGACTTCGTGGCCCGGCTCCTCGCTCAGGCCGTGGTCGAGCCGCCGCTAAAGGCTCGGACCAATCCGTGAGGTGGAGGAGAGAGCAACGGGATGCGGGCGGTCGATGGGAATCTTGATAGAGGCTCATGGGTCTCCCGGTCTCGCAGTCGCAAACAACCAAGCCAGGCGGAGAACGGGCAAACAACCAGACCGGACAGTGTCGACCGGGAGGCCCAAGTCAGGATTGCCGGCGGGATCCCGCCGACACAATCCTCGCGAGCGACGACTCAGAGAACGACCAGGCAGCACCGCAACAGGAGCAGACAACCAGGAGCGGATTCGGGGCACGCCGCCAGCCCAACGCCTACAACAGCAACCGCCACGACGGTATGCAGGGACCGTGCCAACGGGACCACGTCTCGCCATCCTCGGTTCAAGAAGGTAATGATCACGGCAAGTTGAGCCGATGCCCGCGAATGCACGTCCTCGCAGCGGGCACCACCAGGACGGCGGGGGTGTTTCAGGTTGGACCAGAAACAGAAGGCCGGGTGTTGCATTTTGAGACTAACGCGTTCGGCAGCGTGTCGGGCCGCGAACATGCGGCCCAGGAGATTCCCGATGTCGGTGTATCAAGATGCGACGAATCGTCGCTGTGCACGGGTCCCTAGCACGGGCCCTTAGTTGCCAGCGGGGGCAGCGGCCTCAGCGGCCGGGGCGGCCTCAGCGGCCGGGGCATCAGCGGCCGGGGCGGCCTCGGGGGCCGGGGCCGTTCCTTCAGCCGGGGCCGTTCCTTCAGCCGGGGCCGTTCCTTCGGCCGGGGCGGCTTCGGGGGCCGGGACGGCCTCGGGGGCCATGCCACCGCCCATGCCCATCATGAAGCCGCTGGCCATCTGCTGGAGCAGGGACAGGTCGCCCGACGCCTCCATCTGGGCCAGGACGGCCTCGACCTGGGCGAGCTGGGCCATGGCCTCGGTCTTGTTCTTCGGCAGCTCGGTGGCCATCTCGGCGATTCCCTTCTTGGCCTCTTCGATGCCTTCGGACCAGTCGCGAACCAGCTCGAGCGGGAGCCACTTGCCTTCGACCTGGACGAACTTCTTGGCCTCTTCGTCGCCGGCGATGTTGACGGTGACCTTGACCACGTCGCCGAACTTCTCGTCCTTCTCAGCCTCGGGCTCGGCCTTGACGGTGGCGGTGCCGAGCACGGCGAGGGTTTGGGATTCCTCGGCCATCTTGAACACCTGGGCAGCGACCTTGGGAAGGGTCTCACCCGCGAACTTCTCCAGGCTGAAAGTCTTGAGGGCCTCGAGGTCGGTGATGCCGGCGGTCTTGAGCAGGGTCCAGGTCTCGGCCAGGCCGTCGATCGCCTTGCCGACGTCCTCGGCAGACACGGGCACGCCCATTTCGGTGACCATCTTCACGAGGGCTTCCTTGTTCTTGGTGGCGAGGGCGAAGGTGCGGTCGAGCAGGTTGACGACCTTGTCCCACAGTTCCTTGTCCATGGCATTGGCAAAGGCCTGGACGACGCCATCGATGTCCTTCACGTAGGAGGGGGGCAGCAGGCCGAGGAGGGGGGTGACGTCCTTTGCCTTGAGGGCATTGAACACGGCCTCGACGGTCTCCTTGGCACCGCCCTGGGCAGCGGGGGCGGGCTCTTCCTTCTTGGGCTCTTCGGCCTTGGGCTCCTCGGCCTTGGGCTCCTCAGCCTTGGGCTCCTCGGCCTTGGGTTCTTCCTTCTTGGGCTCTTCGGCCTTGGGCTCCTCAGCCTTGGGCTCTTCGGCCTTGGGCTCTTCCTTCTTGGCCTCTTCCTTCTTCGGCTCTTCCTTCTTGGCTTCTTCCTTCTTGCAGCCCACGAACGCGAGCCCCAGCGACACGACGCACACGACCAGCAGCTTCTTCATCTTCATCCTCCTGTCATCGTGCTTCGGCTGATCCCCAGCCGCTTCGCACATTGGTCACGTTGGCAATGTTCCATTGAGAACGGAGCGCTTTCTACTCCTGAGCGGGGGCGATGTCAACGGAAAAGGTCCGCCGGGCGCACGCACGATTGACATTTGGCGGCCATTCTGATAGCGGAGACAGCCGTGTTGCTGAGTCAGCGGAGGGATGCTGTGGCACGGGAACTGGACAAGAGCTACGAGCATGAGAAGGTCGAGCCGAAGTGGTATGACCGCTGGGTGAACGCGGGGTACTTCCACGCGCAGGACGTCAGCGAGAGGCCGCCGTTCTGCCTGGTCATTCCGCCACCGAACGTGACGGGGGCGCTGCACGTCGGGCATGCGCTGACCTATTCGATCCAGGATTGCATCATCCGTTGGAAGCGGATGTGCGGGTTCAACACGCTGTGGCTTCCGGGCACGGACCACGCGGGCATCGCCACGCAGATGCTGGTGGAGCGCAAGCTGGCGGCGGAAGGGGTGAAGCGTGAGGCTCTCGGCCGGGACAAGTTCCTGGAGAAGGTGTGGGAGTGGAAGCGCCAGTACCATGGCCGAATCACCGAGCAGTCGCGCCGCCTGGGCATTTCGGTGGACTGGGAGCGGGAGCGTTTCACGATGGACGAGGGGTTGTCACGCGCGGTCCGCGAGGCCTTCGTGACCCTGCACGAGCAGGGGTACATCTACCGGGCCCGGCGCATGGTGAACTGGTCGCCTGCGATCCGGACGGTGCTGTCGGATCTGGAAGTGGAGCACAAGGAGGTTGGCGGCAGCTTCTGGTACATCCGCTACCCGGTGGTGGGGGAGGCGGGGCGTTTCGTGGTCGTGGCCACGACGCGGCCCGAGACGATGCTGGGAGACACGGCGGTGGCGGTGCATTCGACCGACGAGCGGTACCGGGATCTCGTCGGCCGCGAGGTCGAGCTGCCCTTGACGGGGCGCACCATTCCCGTGATCGCGGATGACATCCTGGCCGATCCGACCCGGGGAACGGGGGCGGTGAAGGTGACTCCGTCGCACGACCCCAACGACTTCGAGTGCGGAGTGCGCAACCAGTTGGCGTTCATCGACATTCTCAACGACGATGCGACGCTGAACGACAATGTGCCGCAGAAGTACCGCGGGCTGGAGCGGTTCGTGGCCCGCAGGGCGGTTGTGGACGATCTGGAGGCCGGGGGGTACCTGGAGAAGATCGAGCCCATCACCCACTCCGTCGGCCATTGCATGCGCAGCGGCGTGATGATCGAGCCGAAGGTATCGTGGCAGTGGTACGTGAAGATGGGCCCGCCGGAGGATCCGGAATCGATCGCGGGGGCAGCAATCAAGGCCGTGGAGGACGGGCGGATCCGGTTCGTTCCGCCTCACTGGACTGCGGAGTATTTCCGCTGGCTCCGCAACATCCGCGACTGGTGCATCAGCCGCCAGCTCTGGTGGGGCCACCGCATTCCGGCCTGGCACTGCGCCCAGTGCGGCGAGGTCACGGTGACCCGCGAGGACCCGACCGCCTGCGCATTCTGCGGCAGCAACCGCATTGCCCAGGACGGGGACGTGCTGGATACCTGGTTCTCGTCCGGGCTCTGGCCCTTCTCGACTCTCGGGTGGCCGGAGCGCACCCGTGCGCTGGAGACCTTTTATCCCAATGCGATCATGGAGACCGGCTTCGACATCATCTTCTTCTGGGTGGCCCGGATGATCATGATGGGGATGAAGCTGATGGGGGACGTCCCGTTCCGGGAGGTCTACCTGCATGCCATGGTGAGGGACGCACACGGGCACAAGATGTCGAAGACCAAGGGGAACGTGGTGGACCCGCTCGACGTGTGCTCTCAGCACGGGGCCGATGCGCTCCGGTTCTCGCTGCTTGCGCTGACCGTCCAGGGCCGGGATCTGAAGCTCTCGCTCGACACGATCTCCGGGTATCGGGCATTCATGAACAAGATCTGGAACGTGGCGCGTTTCGTGTTCATGAACCTCCCCGACGACCACGTGTGGAAGTCGCCGCTGGAGAGCCGGGATCGGCTCACCGTCCAGGACAAGTGGATCCTGTCGAGGCTCCAGAAGGTGACAGAGGAGACCGAGCAGGCGCTTGCCGACTACCGGTTCAACGAGTACGCGGCGGGGCTCTACCAGTTCGTGTGGCACGAGTTCTGCGACTGGTACGTGGAGCTGGCCAAGCCGTCTCTCTACGGGGAGGACGAGGGGGCCAAAGGGGTCACTCGGGACGTGCTCGTTTACGTGCTGGACCGCGTGATGCGCATGATGCACCCGGCCACTCCGTACATCAGCGAGGAGATCTGGCAGATGCTGCCCTCCCGCGACGGGGAATCCATCGCCATCGCCCGGTGGCCCCGGCCCGAGCCGGCTCTCGACTTCGGTGAAGAGGCGCAGCGGTTCGTCTCGGTCATCGATGCCATTGGAGCCATCCGCTCCGTCCGCTCGCAGAACAACGTTCCTCCGTCCGCGTTCGTCGACGCCGTGATCCGGCCGTCGAGTCCAAAGGGGGCGGAGAGCATCGAGTGGGGGCGGGAGTTCATCCTGCGGCTGGGCCGTGTGCAGAACCTCGTCATCGACGTGGCGGCCGACCGCCCCGGCAAGTCGGGGGCTGCCGTGACCGGCCAGGCCACCGTCTTCGTCGAGCTGGGCGGCGTCATCGACATCGATGAAGAGGTCGCAAGGCTCCTCAAGCAGGTGGAGAAGCTCCAGGTCAAGCACGACCAGATCACGCGCAAGCTGGCAAACCCGAGTTTCCTGGAGAAGGCGCCGGTCGAGGTGATCGAAGAGCAGGAAGACCAGAAGGAAGAGTTGGAAGGGAAGCTCCGGGGGCTGAAGGAGCACCTGGCATCCCTGCAAGGCTAAGTCGAAACGGGGGCCGGGGGCCAGGGGCCGGGGAAAGAGAACGGCAGAGAGGCAAGCACGGCAAACGGCCGCGACAATCCGGGCAGAAGGCCGGAACTGTTTCATGCGATGCGGGTCGGGGCATGCCCCGATGGGGGGCTGGAATGGCGGATCTGGACGAGCTCCGTTCGAGACAAGGCCGGCAGCGGCGCATGGAGCAGGATGCCGGGGATCCCCGGGCGGACGCAGCGACGCTCGCCCTCATGCTCTCCGAGCGGGGAATCGACCTGGCGGGGGACCAGGTCGAGCGGCTCGCACGCTTCCACAATCGGCTCGTCGAGGCAAACCGGTCGCACAACCTGACGCGCATCTGGACCCTGCAGGACATCGTGCTGAAGCACTACGTGGACAGCCTCCTGGTGCTGCGCTACCTGCCCCGCCTCCCGTCGCCGCTGCTCGATCTCGGAAGCGGGGCCGGTTTTCCCGGCGTGCCGCTGAAGATTGCGTCGCCTCAGACCGAGGTGGTGCTGGCCGAGGCGCAGCGCAAGAAGGCTGCATTCCTCAAGGAGGTCTGCGCCGACCTGGCGCTCCAGGGGCTGACGGCCGTGGAGCGGAGCATCGACAAGGGCTTCGACCTGGCGGTCGGTGGCGTGATCACCCGGGCCGTCGAGGGGATTCGCGAGACTCTGCGGCGAGTCCGCCCCTTCCTGCCGGCCGGAGGGCTGGTGATCTTCATGAAGGGGCCTGCGGTGGACGCGGAGAAGGTGATTGCGGGCCGGGCGTTGGGCCGTGAGTTCGCCGAGGTCGCGGACCATGCCTACTTGCTTCCCGGCACCGCAAGCGGGCGCAGGCTGGTGGTGTACAGGAAGAAGTGAGCAGTGGGCAGCGAGCAGTGGGCCGGAGGCTCTCAGCGCATCAACGGGTGCGGTGGACAGCGGCCGGCCTGCACGGGGTCGAACGATGACAGCCATCCAGAGCCCATCCAACTCCCGGTTCAAGACGTGGCGGCGCCAGGCGGACGGGGAGGTGCGCAGGACCGGGCGCACCCTGGTCTGCGGGGCCCGCATCTGCCGCGAGGTGGCCAACTCGCAGCCGCCTGAGCGGCTGGCCTGGATCGTGCCGGAGGGATTCGATGGGGAGCTGCCCGGCGGCCCGGAGATCCGGCGGCATGAGCTTGCCCGGGGCCTGTTTTCCGAGCTGGACCGTTTCGGAACGGGGCAACCCATGCTGGACGCGGCCGTCGACGGGTTGATCCGCGAGCCGTCCGGGACGCTGGCCAAGGGGCTCTACCTGGTGGTTCCGCTCCAGGATCCGATCAACGTAGGGGCGGTGATACGGACCGCTGCGGGGTTGGGGGCCTCGGGAGCGTTCCTCCTGCCGTCGTGTGCGCATCCGTTCCATCCGAAGTCGGTCAGGACCTCGGCGGGGGCGGTATTCAAGCTGCCGCTGCATCCCATCGACGACCCGGCTCGGCTCCAGGGGCTCGGCCTGGAGTTGGTAGGCCTGGATGCCCGGGGGGAGCCGGTGGCCGGATTCGAGTTTCCGGAGCGGACAGGTCTCGTGGTGGGCCAGGAAGGCGGGGGGCTCGCACAAACCAGTGGCCTGATCTGCACGAAGCATGTAAAGATCTCCGTTGTGGCGCTGCCGATGCAGGGCATCGAATCGTACAACGCAAACGTGGCGGCAGCGCTGGCCATGTACGAATGGAAGAGACGCTGTCGGTAGCCGGTGCACCGGGCCGCGGCCGGGGACTTCTCGTCTCGCGGCTGGCGGCACTGGTCTGCGTTGTGCTTGCCGGAGGGGAGGGGTTGTGCGCTCAGCCGAGGCTCGATGCGCTGGATGCCCGCTTCCTGCGTCTGCGAGGAGAGGCCGTCGGAGTCCTGGTGGTGGAGCAGGCGGCATCCCTCTGCCTGGGGGTCGGACATGCCCGGTGCCTGGAGATGTTCGGCCGCTGGCGACGGGCGTCGGGGCAGCATCCGCTGGTTGCGCAGGTGCTCGATCGGCGGATGGCGCTGGAGCAGCGGGTTGCCGGTCGGCGGGAGGACGCTTCCCGCCTGACGGCACGGCTCGGGTTCATCCGGACGTGGCGGATCCGGACTCCCGAAGGGGAGGAGGCGGAGCTTCCGGCCGACCCGATCTCGGGGGAGGTCCGGGGGGCTGACTTCCTGGAGCTTCCCCCCGGCGAGCCGGTGTTGATCTGGGCGGACGTGGCGGTCCGGTCGGAGGCCCCGGTTGCGCTCCGTGTCTCCGCCGCGGATCTCGAAGAAGTCTGTGTCGGAGGAGAGTGCACGGCGTTGGAGCCGCACACCAGCTTCTTCTGGGATCAGCACGTCGTTTTCTGTCGGCTGGCACCGGGAACGACCCGGGTGGAGCTGCGCTTTCTTCCGCAGGCTGCGCCGGTGCGTGTGGCGGCCCGGCTGACCCGGCCGGACGGAGGCGAGCTGCCGCTTTCGGGCAAAGGAGGCCGAAGCTCGTCCACGGGCAGGAAGAGCAAGTCGGTGGAGGGGGTGACCGTCCGGCAGTCCCTCGATTCGCTGCCCGAATCGACGGAGAAGCTGCTGCTGGCGTGCTTCCTGGAGCGGGCTTCCGGGGCAGGGTACGGCGGCGACGGTGCGGAGTCCCTGGTGGCTGAGGCCGAGCTGGACACGTTGCCCGAGTGGCTCGAAGCGATCGAGTGCCTGGAAGGGAGCCCGGTGCTGCACGAGGTCCTGTCCCGCGGGGATGCCGTGTGGGGCGATCGCCCGGAGATGGTGCTTTCCCACGCGGCCTACCTCCTGCGGGCCGGACGTGTGCTGGATGGATTGGGAAAGCTGCGGAGTCTGTGCCCGGACGGCGGTCGTGCCTGCCTGACTCCCGAGTTGGAAGCGCAGGCCGCTCTGGTCGCCAGGGAACCCCTGTCGGCCAGCGGGTTGAGCTTGCACGTGGAGGAGATGCTCCGAGCGGCGCTGGCCCGTGCAGGGAAGGTCCCGGCGTTGGTGTCCGCCCTGTCGGAGGTGCTCTCGGAGCAGGAGCGCTACCAGGAGGCTTCCGACCTGGCAGGCAGCTACCTCGAGGAGTGGCCCGGGGACTACGAGATGGCAGCCACCCAGCTCTTCCTGCTGGAGAAGCTCGGCCGAGCGTCCGAAGAGGTGAAGCTGGCGGAGCGCCTCAACTGGCTCTTCCCGACGATGCCGTTCCTGAGACACGTGCTGGCCTCCGGGCTCGAGACTGCGCGGGAGCAGGCCCGTGCGGCAGAGCTCTACGGCAGCCTCGAAGCGTGGGCGCCGCATCATCCGTACCTGCTGGAGCGGGCTGCCGAGTTCCACTACCGGGCCGGCAACCGGGAGAGGGCGCTTGCGCTCTGGAAGCGGGTGCTGCGCCTGCATCCGCAGGACCGGAACCTCCGAGGGTTGCTGGCGAGGCTCCAGTCGGAAGGGGATGTTCTCCGCCCGCGGTTCTCTGACGACGAGATCCGGAGGGTAGCTGCATCGGTACCGGCAACCGGGGTGCAGCGTCTCGTGGGGGTGATGGACCGAACCCACATCATGGCGCACCCGAACCGGGCCTGGCAGCTCGAACGGTGGGTTGCGGTCAAGGCATTGGCTCCGGTGGAGGAAGGGAGGTTGAGGCTCGGCGTGGCGTACGATTCCTATCTCGAGGAGGCGACGGTGCTGAGGGCCGCGGTGCTGCGGGCGGACGGTTCGAAGCCGGTGGCGGTTCCGTACGGTGACATCGGAGTGAGCGAGGAGGAGTTCAACCTGTACTACGACATGCGGCAGGTGACCTTCACGTTTCCCGCGCTGGCTGCCGGGGACGTCGCGGTGGCTGCCTGGGGGGTGGACTCGTCTCCGTCCCCGCTGCGGACGCCGTTCTCCGGGGTCGTCTGGCTGCAGGCCGACTACCCGAAGCACGGGGTGGAGGTCGAGATCTCGATGCCGCCCGGGACCGACCTCTTCCATCGAGCCGGACCGGACTCGGTAGGGTTGACGGTCGAGCAGGACGTGACCTCGGGCGAGGAGGGGGTGGTGCACTGGCTCCGTTTCGGTCCCATTCCGGCGCAGGCCGACGAGCCGCTGGGGCCGGGACGCTTCAGGAGCACGGCCCACCTGGAGTACTCGACGCTTGCCACCTGGGAGGACTTCGCCCGATGGTACGCGCCGGTCGTCTCGCCGGCAGTCGGCGGTGATGCCTCGATGAAGCGCCTGGTGGCCCGACTGGCCGGGGAGACCGGAGGCGACCGCACGGCGTTGACCGAGGCGATCTGCAGATACGTGGCCGACGAGGTGCGCTATGTCGGTCTGGAGTTCGGTGTTCACGGGCTCAAGCCCTACCCGCCGGCCGAGGTGTTCCGTCGCGGGTTCGGCGACTGCAAGGACAAGAGCCTGCTGCTGGTGACGCTCCTGGCCGAGGCGGGGATTCCGGCGCACGTCGTGGCTGCGAGCACGGTGGCGTTGGGGGCCGAGGTGCTGGACCCTGGTGCTCCGACCTCCTACGACCATGCCATCGCGTACCTGGACGAGCTGGACGTCTTCTTCGATCCCACCTCGAGGTTCGTGGGGTTGGGGCTTGTCCCCTGGCAGGTGGAGGGGGGAGGGGGCGTCATCCTGGATTCCCGTGTGCCCCGCAAGGTCGTCTTCCGGGAGGGGCCCGCACAGGACAATCGTTCCGTGCTGGACCTCTCGGTATCGGCCGGAAGTCCGATGCTCTTTGCCGGGGAGATCCGCTTCACCGGTCAGTTCGTCTGGCGGGTCCAATCCATTGCGGAGAACCGGGGCGCATGGGAGGGAGAGCTCGAGTCCTACCTGGCGGACTATCTGCCCGGGGCCGATATCACGGGGATCGAGGAGGAGCTGACCTGCGGACCGGTCCCCGAGCTTCGCATCGCGGTCTCGGGCAGCTGGGTTGCTCCGGGGTCGGTCCTGAGGCTGACCCCTGACCTGGAGGCCCTGACGCGGGCGACATCGCTGCCGGAGCGGAAGCAGGTGCTCGTGTTCGGCTACCGATACGTGCAGGAAGTGCGGCTGGATCTCCATCCGGGAACGGTGCGGATGCCCGTCGGGATCTTCCAGGCCGCCGATGAGGAGGATGCCGCGTTTACCCTCCAGGTCGAGGCGCTTCCGGACGGCGGGGCCCGGCTGGAGCTGAGGCTGGAGCAGAGGAGCCGTTCGGTTCCGGTGGAGCGGTACCCCGCGTTCCGGCGGCTGGTGCAGCAGCTTCGGGCGGCCCTGGCAGGGGTCGAGGGGGTGGTCGATGAGAAGTGAAACCTCCCCCGGGGTCCGTTGGAGGTCGGGTGTGCTTGCGGCTGCTGCGGTCGCGGCGCTAGCGGTCGCGTGGATCGATGCTGCCGCGGCGCAGGAGAATGCGGCGCTCGAGGCTCTCGACCGGATGGATCTGGGCGAGGCATGCGGGCTCTGGGCGGATTACCTGGCGGAGGACGACGGCAGGGCGAGGTCCGCTGCCATTCAGCTCGAGGAGTGGCTCGAGCGCTGCCCGCTGGATGGCCGGGTTGCGTTCCTTTCGGAGCGAGCCGCCAGGACGCGCCTGGACGCCGCGCACGTCTACCGGATGCATGCGCTGGCCCACGGTGCAGGGCTCAAGTACAGGGACGCGGCCGTGGCGTCGATGGAGCCGTTGCGTCTTTCCCCTGCTGCCGGTCGCACGTCGATGTCGTCCGCTCCGGTCGTGACCGCCCTGTCCGCGGTTCCGGTGGCGCCGCCTGGGGATCCGCCCGGCCCGGCCTGGCTCGGGACCGTACAGACGACGCGGTTCCGTTTCACCGTGCGAGGGGACGAGGTGCTGTACCTGCACCTGGAGCTTCCCAACCCGGCGTCGGTGTGGCTCGACGGGGAGGCCCTGGCCGTGAGCGATCGTTCGGCCGGGGGCGGGAGCGACCTCTACCTGTCCGTGCGGTTCGCTGCGGGAGAGCACTTCCTGGACGTCATCCAGGCGGTTCTGACCACTCTGCCTCCCGAGATCCGGATTCTGCCCCGGGATGCCGCGGTCGAGGCTCCCCCGGCCGGCGGGGGGGCGCAGTCCGCGCAAGGGTCCGCAGCGGCGGGCCCGGCGTTGCGGCGGTGGACTCTGGTTCAGGACTCGGAACGGGGCGGAGCGGCTGCCGGCTCGGCGACCGCCTCGACCGCCGCTTCCGAGGCGGGGAATCGGGCCCCCGGTGGGCCTGGCGAAGGTACCTGCCGAGCACTCCTCGACACTGTGCGCACCCGATTGGGAAACGGTGAGGACCAGGCTGCCGAGACGATTCTGAACGACGCAGACCCGGCCTGCCTCGAAACCGCGGACGGGCTGCTCGTGCAGGCGGAGCTGGCGTTGAGCCGCCAGTGGACCCCATTGCTCGACGAATACGTCGAGGCTGCTTTCAGCCGGTATCCGCAGGACTGCGAGGTCCTGACACGATGGGTGTCGCGTCGCCTGGAACGCTCGGAGATCCCGGCTGCGGAATCGTTGCCCGTAGTGTGCGAAGGGGTGGAGCGGCTCCTCCGTCCCTTTGCCGGCCGGCCGAAGAGCGAGGACGCGGTCGAGCTCTTCCGGGATGCGGGCCGGACCTTCCGCCTGCGGCTCCTGCCGTCGCTCCTGTCCGGGGACGACCCGGCGGTCGAGGAAGCGTTGCTCCGGCTGTCCGCGAGCGATCTCACGGTCGGTTGGATGCTGGTGGACTGGTGGCTGTCCCGCGGGAAGACCGCCCGGGCTGCCCTGCTGGGCGAGGCGCTGCGGGACCATCCGGCCGCGATGGGAGGGATCAGGTCTCAAGCGGGTCGGCTGTTCACCTGGGAGCGGACCCGAAGCGACTGGACCGACCCTGAGGAGGCGGTCCAGGCCTACCTGGAATCCGGGTTCGGCCACGACATGCCGCAGGTGGTGGTGCTGGATGAGGCGATCGCCGTCCCATCCCGCAACGGCTGGTTCACGCTGGTCCTGACAACCCTGACTCACCTGGAATCCCCGGATGCGGCGGAATCGGTGGGGGAGATCAGCCTGGCTGCGGACGAGGAGCTGCTGGAGCTCGCGGTTCGCAAGGCAGACGGGAGCTGGCGGGGGCCCGAAGAGACCGGTGCCTCGGGGGCCGGCAAGGACACGATCTCCCTGCCCGGGCTCGCACCCGGCGACTTCGTCCTGCGCCGGACGGTCCGGGAGTTGCAGGCCGACTCGCTCGGGGGCTGTCTCCGACTCCCTCCGTTCTATTTCGGCCACCGGGATCTGCCGGTGTTCCTGACCCGCTACGTGGTCGTGCACGGCGGGGCCGACCTGGTGTTCCACCGGCACGGCGAGGTGGAGGTCGGTGCTCCAAGGTCCGGGAAGTGGGAATTCGTTCGCCGGAAGGTGGCGCCGGTGCCGGCCGAGCCGTGGTGCCCGGACCCCGAGGCGGGGGTCTCCATGGTCGAGGTGACGAGTCGTTGTCTCGACTGGACCCGGCTACGCGATGGCGTCGGGGACAAGGCGGGAAGGCTTTGCGACGTCCCCTCGCCATTCCGGTCCGGGAGGGGGTCCGCCGAGGCGCTCTATCGTGAGGTGCTGGCGCGGGTGGAGGTGGATTCCGGGGTTGGGGTGTTGTCGCGCAGCTTCTCACAGACGCTGGAGACGGGGAGCGGGAGCGGCGTGTTGGCAGTGTACTGTGCCATGCTCCAGGCCGGGCTGGACGCTCACCTGGTCGCGGTGAGCTCGGCAGCGGCCCCACCGCTGGATCTCCTGCGTCCTTCGCTGGCCGGATTCGATGGGACGGTGGTCTATGTTGGGGGCAGGGAGCCGGCGTGGTTCGACCCCTATGATCCGCTGTCGCCGCCGGGGAAGTTGCGGCGGTCGTTCGCGGGGCGCCCCGGACTTGTTCTCACCCCCCTGAACCCCAGGCTCTTCGTGACCCTTCCCAGGGCAGGTGCAGTGGATTCGTGGAAGATCGTGGTGAGGGGGACGATAGACGGAGACGGGGCGCTGGCCGGGCACCTGGAGATCGGGGGTATGGGGCAGGCTGCGGCCGAGCTCCGGAGAGAAGCGGACGGGGCAGCGGAGCAGGTGGAACGGCTGGCAGCAGGCGTGCTGGGCCAGGTCCTGCCCGAGGTGCACGTCGAGCAGGCCCGGTTCGACATCCGGGGGCGCAAGGCCGTGCTGGGCGTGGAGTTCGCCCGCTCTCCGACGGCCGAAGAGCGCTTCCTGCTGCTGATGCCGCCGATTCCGGCCCGGGAGTTCACCCAGCTCCCGGTCCGGACATCCCCTCTCTACTTCCCGGGCTTCTACGACATCGAGCTGGACATCGAGCTCGAGACCGAGGCCGGCCGCTTCGTCGTGGCCGCGGGCAAACAGGAGCTGGACTGCGAGTTCGGCAGGATCGATCTGCAGGTGGAGAACAGCGGGGACAGGCTTCGGCTGACCAAGCGGGCCTCGGCAGCCCCGGTTGCGGTGTCTCCGGATGACTATGCCGGGCTGGCCCAGTTCCTCTCCTCCGCCAGGCGGCTTGCCGGGCTGGCGGTCGAGGTCGTCGATGCGCCCACCCGCGACTAGTCCGTTCATGAGCGGGCTGCGCATGGCTGCGGCCCGGCTGGCAGCGGCCCTGGCCGTTCTCGTGCTGGTGTACTCGGCCAGCTTCGCTCTGATGCGCCTCGCCCCGGGGGGGCCGTTCGACCGGATCCAGGGGTTGCCCGAGCAGACGCTGGCCAACCTGGAGAGGCGGTTCGGGCTGGATCGTCCCTGGTGGGAGCAGTACTTCGTCACGCTGTCGGGGTATCTCAGGGGGGACCTGGGGCCAAGCCTGAGCTTCGCACCGGGCCGTACGGTCGGCGAGGTGCTGTCGGAAGCGCTCCCCGTGTCGCTGGAGCTGGGGTTCTGGGCTCTGTTGGTGGCCGTATTGGTCGGGGCAGCGGCGGGGCTGGCCGCGGGTCGGAGGCCGGGGGGTAGTCTCGATCGGGTGACCAGCGGGATCTCCCTGGCGGTGATCTCGGCCTCGCTCATCGTGCTGGGGGCGTTGGGACGGGAGCTGCTCGGCCAGCCCGGGTCGCCGTTGCGGCTGGGAGGGTTCGATTCCTGGCGCAACAAGCTGCTGCCGGTGCTGACGCTGGGGATCTCGTCGGGGGCCGTGTTCCAGCGCCTGATCCGGGCCAACGTCGCGCAGCGGATGTCGGAAGGGATGTGGATAGCGGCCGCGGCGCGGGGGGTACCGCGGATTCGGATCTTCTGGCGGTACGTAGTACCGTCCGCGCTCATCCCGATGCTCGACTATGCTGGGCCGGTGGTGGCCGGGATCCTGACCGGGTCGTTCGTCGTGGAGGCGATCTTCGAGATTCCCGGGGCTGCGGCATGCTTCGTGCACGGAGCCCAGGGCAGGGATTACACGCTGGTGATGGCCGCCATACTGGTCTATGCCGTGCTCCTGATGCTCTGCAACTTCGTGTTCGAGACGCTGCATTCGTTCCTCGATCCTCGGCAGCGGCTCGAAGGCAGTCGGAGGGGGCCATGAGCGCTGCCGCCCGGAACGCGACGGGTCCCCGCGTCCTCGAGACGGGGCTGGCCCTTGCGGGAAGACGCGGGGGGCTTTGCATCCCTGCAGTGCTGCTTGGCAGCCTGATCCTGGTCGCAGCGCTGGCGGGTCCCCTGTCGAGCCGCGTGGCCGGCTTCCGGTACGACCAGCCCGATCCCTTGTCGCCCCTGCTGGCACCGGGGGGCGTCTCGGTCGAGCCGCACCCGCGCTCTTACCTGGCGGACGATGCGCTCATGGACGCGCTCGACTCGGACGGCGACGATGTCCTTGCGTGCTCACGGTCCGCAGGTGGACGCTACTACTGCCCCGAGCTGGAGGAGCTGCCGGGGCTGGCCTCCGAGATGCGCCGGGCATTCGAGGCTGCCGGGGGGCGGTCCGGCGCCGACCGGAAGGGGTGGGATGCGGCGCTGGCCGGAGTCCCTGAGCGGATGCGGAACAGGCTCGAGGCGGCAGCGCTCGACCGCGATTCGGATCGGGTGGTCTCCCGTGACGAGTGGGCGCTGGGGACGGCCTTCCTGGCCCTGGACGGACTGGATGCTGCCGGCTTCGACCAGGACCTGGACGGGCGGATCTCGCGGCAGGAGCTTGTCGGCGTGCCTCGGACCCGCACGCACCTGCTGGGGACCGATTCGCTGGGGCGGGACCTGCTGGCCAGGCTCCTGTACGGCCTGCGCGTGTCGATGCTCGTGTCGCTGGCCGCTGCCACCGTGAGCCTGCTCCTCGGGACGCTGCTCGGTCTGCTGAGCGGGCTCGTGGGCGGGGCTGCAGACCGTGCGTTCCTGCGCCTGCTCGAGGTGTTGCAGAGCGTCCCGTTCATCTTCCTGGTGATCCTGTTGTCGGTCTTCTCCCGGGACGTGCTGAAGATGCGGTGGCAGGAGGCCGAATCCGCGGCGCTGGCCCAGGCGGTGCTGTTGTTTGCTGCGCTGGGTGCGGTGCAGTGGTTCTCGCTGGCCCGCTACGCCCGGGGGCTGGCGGTTTCGCTCAAGGAGGCGCCGTTCGTCAGGAGCCTGGCCGGGATGGGATTCTCGACGATTCGGCTCGTGGCGCGTCACATCGTCCCGAACACGGTGCTGCCGATCTCCGCGTATGCGGTGCTGTTGGTCCCGGCGCTGGTGCTGGAGGAGGCGTTCCTGTCCTTCCTCGGGTTCGGCATCCAGCCCCCGTATCCGTCGCTGGGAATCCTGCTGGGAGAAGGGGTTGCACACATGGCCGATTCACCCCTGCTGCTGCTGGCGCCGGCGGGGACGGTTCTGATGCTGGCGTGGAGTTTGAACCTGCTGGGGGAGGAGCTGGCGCGGCGGCTTGCAGGGCAGAGGAGCGGCAAGTGAGAGGGGGATTGGAGGCTTGCCGCTGCTGCGGGGACTCCCGGCGATTGCCGGGGCAGAGGAGCGAACGATGATCCGGGCGCTTCACTTCAGTGTGACCGCAGACGGGGGGGCAGCCCTGGTCCCTCCGGTCAGCTTCGAATGTCCGGACGATCGGATGCTCCTCTCGGGTGCGAGCGGCACGGGCAAGACCTCGGTGCTCGAAGGAATGGCGGGTGTCTCGCCGCACGCCGTCTCCGGCCTGCTCGAGCTCCCCGGGGCCGTCGTGCTCGGCGTCCAGGATGCGCTGGCCGCATTCTCCTCCTACCGTCGTCTCCGGGGGCAGCTACTCGATGCCCGTAGGTTCTGCACCAAGGTCGAGTGGACCGCGAACCTCGAATCCAACCTGGCGGCGCTCGGGTTGACGGTCGACGTCCTGGCCCTCTATCCGCACCAACTCTCGGCTGGGATGCTCAAGCGGGTGCTGTTGGCCGCCGTGCTGGCGGCAAGGGCTCCGCTGACGCTGCTCGACGAGCCGACCGCCGGGCTCGACCCGTCGGTGCGCTGGAGCGCGGTCGAGCTGGTGCGCCGGCAGTCGTCGGCGTACGTGATTGCCACGCACGACCCGGAGCTGCTTGCCGCGGCCCGGATCGAGCACAGGCTTCACCTCGGGGCCGGCGGCCGGCGGTGGTTCGGGTTGGCGGCGGAGTTCGCTGCCGGCGGTCGGGAGGAGGATTCGACGCCCAGGGCGGGCCCGGACCGGGAGGAGCGGACGGAGCAAGGAGGCTGATCGAAACTGCTTCGCCAAGTGAGGTCGTAACGGCGAAGTGATTCTGTGCAGCCTCCCAAGGGCACGGGTCCTGACCGGAGCGAAGATCCTGGGGGAGGGTGCTCTGCGCCCGACCTGCGGGGAGAAGAGGGAAGGATGGGGCACAACGAGCGGGCAGAGTCGATCCCGGCAGTTCGAGTCGATCAGGTCTGGGCAAGGCATCCGGATGGGGATGTCTTTGCCCTGCGCGACCTCTCGTTCCGGCTGGAGCCCGGGGAATCGGTGGCCGTGGTCGGGGAGAGCGGGGCGGGCAAGAGCACGCTCGTGGCAGCGCTGGCCGGATTCATCGGCCCGGAGAGGGGAACGGTGGAGATCGGCGGCACGCCGCTCCTCCCCGGTGGCCGCAGCCTTCGGGCAGCCCGCCGGAGGCTGGGGCTGGTCCTCCAACTCCCCCGACCTTCGCTCGATCCCACGCAGAAGGTGATCCACGCGGTCGCCGAGCCGCTCGTCCACCTTTCCGGCTGCCCCTGGGGGAAGGCTCTGACCCAGGCCGGGGATCTGCTCGCACGGCTGGGAATCGGCCGAGAGATGCACGGTCGTCGCCCCGCAGCGCTGTCCGGCGGGCAGTGCCAGCGGGTTGCGGTGGCCCGTGCCCTTGTGCACAGCCCCCCCGTTCTCCTTGCCGACGAGGCTACTGCGTCGCTCGACGCCGAAACCGGGGAGGCCTTGCTCGAGGAGGCTGTCGGGCTGGCCCGCGACCGGAAGCAGGCGGTGGTGTGGGTCACGCACCGGCTTGACGAGGCCGAGCGCCTCTGCGGCAAGACGATGGTGCTGCTTGCCGGAGTGGCTGTGGAGCGTGTGGAAGCGTTTCGCACCTGGAACCAGGTGCTCCATCCCTACAGCCGCCATCTCGCAGCAGCCCGGAAGGGGCCGGTGGCCCAGTTCGCAACGGCTCTGACGGGATGTCCGTTCCAGGCCGGCTGTCCCCTGGCCGAGGAAGCGTGCGGAGCGGACATGCCGCGGGAGAGCGAAGTCGCACCAGGGCATTTCGTGCGTTGCGTGCGGGGGGAGCAGCTGGCGCAGGGTCAGTAGGAGCTCGGGATTGGGCCCCAGACCGGCACGTCCGGAGCTGCCAGAGCGGTCCAGACGTGGAACCGGGAAGGCTCCATGGATGTGAGATCGTTGACCCGCAGGATCGAGCCTTCAGGCAGCTCGAAGCACAGGTTCGCGGGGTCGGCCCCACGCAGCCACGTCACGTCATCCCTCGTCGCCAGGTGGTCGAAGGAATAGGGCCCGTACCAGATCGCGGCCCAGTACGAGCCGGGACGGACGGGAATCACGGCCAGGTGGCACGGGAGACCGTCGGTCCAGGGCAGGACCAGGTCGGTTGCCACCACGATTCGGTCGTGCACCCGGACCGACGTCGTGCACGCCTCGCCCGGCAGAAGGAAGCGCATTCCCGAGGCGGGGGGCACGGTGAGGTCGAACCGGACGGTCCGCCCCGCGGACAGGGAGAGCCCGGATGACTCGGCTGCGTTGCCGTCATGGGTCTGCCCGGTCGCCGTTCCGTCATTGCGGCCGTCCCCCGCCATCGCGTCCCGCAGCCGACTGACGGGGTGGTGCATGAGGTCCGCCATCAGCACGCGGGGGCCGCGACGCAGGTCCGGCGGCCCGAGCCCTTCCGTCGTGCGCTCCCGCGGCGCAGGGACGCCGGACAGCGTGTGGAACCGATCCTTGGGCCGCTCACGGAACCGGGCGAACGACGGGGCAGAGAAATCGTCGACCACGTTGCGCCATCTCGCCGCAAGCAGGGTGGGCAACCACAGGTCGCGGCATTGCGTGAAGTCGGGGAGGAGCGAGCGCCTTGTCAGCCGCTCCCGGTCGAGGCGGGCGTAGTCGGGCTCCACGCGGACCAGCATGGTCGGGGTCACCGGGTAGTCGTCGAACGCGTAGGCAACCCTTGCCTTGAAGTTGCGCCGGTCCACCGGGGCTTCCCATCCGGCGCAGAGCGGCTGCAGCACGGCAAGCAGCAAGGTCACGCCGCCAAAGATACCCGTCGAGGAGACGCGGCAGACCCGCGGAATCGCTGCAGGGTTGTCAGGGATCAGCCGTGCGAACATCCCGGAGGCTGCCCCTCTCAACAGGGGAGCATAGGTCTCCACCAGTGCCGCCAGCCCGAACACGACGGCCACGGCGACCGGCTGCGCGAAGCTCAGGTACACCCCCATCTTGTTCGGCTCGACCCAGTTCCCCATCGTGCACAGCATCGTGAGCTGAGGGAGGAACCAGAGCAGCCCGACCGCCGTGGCTGTCCGGTACCGCCGAAGGCCCCACCAGATCCCGACCGGGACCAGGGCGATTCCCACGATCCCGAACGTTCTCACGAGGACCAGCGGGAACGCCAGCAAGGTCGGAAACCCGTTGTACGGGCTGCGGATCGGCTCCGGAACGAACGGCCAGGAGAGCAACCCGTTGATCGAGAACTCGAACCCCAGGAACGAGTGCGTAGCCGGCGGCATGGAGATGAACGATTCGAAGAGCGGGCGGCCCTCGAAAAAGGCGATGGCATGCGTGATCCCGCAGGGGGAGGAGAAGAGGACGGTGCCCGCCAGGAAGAGGCCGAGCCCTGCCGTCCGCCCCGTGCCGATCCAGCGCGAACCCCAGGCGGTATCGTCTGAGGCCGGCGTGCCCGCGGACCACACGAGCAGAAGGATTGCGGGGGCCGACAGCAGCCCGACGTGGCGGATTCCCAGGAGCAGGCCGAAGAACATGCCCCCCAGAAACCACTGCGGCTGCCTCCGGAGCAGGAAGTAGAACATCGCCGTACCCAGGCCGAGGCACATGGTGTTCTCGTCCTCGAGCGGGATCGAGAGGACGGCAGGGTTGAGCGCAAGCACAGCGGCCAGCAGGTAGCCCAGGCTGCTGGGACCGAGGAGCGAGCGCCCCAGGTGATAGCCGAACCAGGCCGTGAGCAGCAGGAAGAAGAAGTGCCCGGCACGGAACCCGGCGAACCCGAACAGGGCCATGAACGGTGCCGAGAACACCGCAGGTCCCATCCGTTGTCCGCCATTCCACAACAGGAATGCGTTGCGTCCCCGGAAGCAATCGAGGCAGCCGTTGAATCCGACGGGAGGATCGGCGGTGAGGTAATCGAAGCAGGGGAGCATCCCGGCCCGTGACAGGCACCGTTCCTGGTCGAAGAGGAGGCTGTCGTAGCACAGGAGAAAGAGCAGGGACACACGAAAGAGGAATGCGAAGAGCCCGGGTGAGAAAGCCTTGCGGATGCGGGTGACGAGGACGTCGCGCAGGAAGGCGAATCCCCCCTCGGTCATGCGCAGTGCAACGATGCAGGCAGCAGTCGTCGCAAGGGCGATCCCCGCCAGCAGCGCTGCCGACAGGTGAAACGGAGCGACCAGGCCGATGAGTGCGGTAGACAGGAGCCCCCAGAAGCAGGTCCAGCTCGTGCCCACTGCGAACGCGACCGCGACCGGCGCATCCTCGAGTTTCCCCTTTCCGATGAGGCGTGCGAGAAAGAGCCCCGGCACCAGGAACAGCCCGAGCACGAGGGCAGCGAACTTCAGCAGCGTGATGAGCACCATGACCGCGACTTCACCTCGCACGGACCCGGGCGGACTGTCGAGGCTTCCGCCATCGTCCGCCCCCGGGGGCTCGCATTCTACATGGCATCCGGTCATTCGTCGAGCGCTCTGGGCCGCATGTCGGCAGCGCATCAGTGCGGGTTGACGGCCCGGCGTGGTGCGCCGCGTACCAGGAACTTGTCCCCCCCGCAATCCAAGGCTAGAATGAGGGCGGCAGAGAAGGGGGCCATGGCAAGGGAGCTTGGGCAATACGTTGCAATAGCGCCGGGAGCCGGAGTGAGTGGGACTGCGGTTGCGGCCTTGCTCTGCGGTTGTGCCTCGGCCGAGGGTGAGCAGCAATTCGTCGCGGGATGGATGCTCCTCTCCCTGCTGGTCGTCTTCATGCTCATCCTGTTCGTCGGGCTTCTTCGCTATCTCAAGGCAGGAGCGAAGGGGGCCCAACGCACCGAACAGCCGCTGGACTACCAGTACCACGCCTCGGACGATGAAGAGGAAGAGGGACCGTAGCCCCCGGAATGCCCGTTCACGGGGTGAGCGTGACGGTCAGCGCCCCGTCT
>VGRX01000008.1 GCA_016875215.1 Deltaproteobacteria bacterium | reverse complement strand
GGAGCGTCGCACGGCGCACCCCGGCGGCCGATGCAGCGAGAGGGCCGCGGGTGCGGGCAACCCTACGGCCTGCGAGGCTGAGTCGTGTACCGTCGGCAAAGCCAGCTTGATGTCTCTCGGCCAGGAGTGCGGGCCTCGAAATACCCCTCCTCCCGCCGGGAGGAGTGCCCTTGCGCCCCGGGGCGCAAGGGCGAGGTGGGGTTTCCGGGCTTCCCTTGAATCGTAGGACTGATCCGGCACTCGGTGGCCTCTCTCCGGCCGGTACGCCCAGTCACACCTACGATCCTGGAGCAGCCCGGCACGCCCCCTCCCCCCGTCGGGCCTGTGCCCGACGGTACCCTCCCCCGAGCGGTGGAGGGGGTGATCTTCGGGAGCCGCACTCCAGACTGCGAGACATCAAACATGCCGTGCCGCCGGTACTCGCCGCACCCTCGCAGGCCGTCAGGGAGCCCGCACCCTCGGCACATCCGCACAATCAGCGGCACAGGTTCAGGAGCAGGATGGTTCGACCGGCGTGATGGCATGAGACCCTTCGACTCGGTCGCCGGCGCTCCCTCGCTCAGGGTCAGACAGGCTTGGGTAGCGCTTGGAACGGAGCCTTCGTGATGGACAGTGAATGCGCCCAGGCCGAGGCTTCGATGACGGCCTGTCTGAGCGGGAGACGGGAATCGAACCCGCGACATTCAGCTTGGGAAGCTGACGCTCTACCAGATGAGCTACTCCCGCAATATCAACGAGCAGAAAGTAATCCGCAGCGGCCGAGATTGTCAAGCGGAATGTCGAACCGGCCAGGGGGACGGTGCACGTTCTCCTTGACAGGAGCGCGCTCTCCCCTTATTTGGATCAGGCCTGCGGGAATATTCGCACGGGTGGAGTGTTGAAGTGGCCCAACATGACTGTCTGCGCCTGCCCGGTTGAGGGCGGCCATTTGTCGAGGGAGGACAATGACTCACAGCGCTGCGGCCCCAATGATTGAAGTGGCGGACCTCAGGAAGCGCTATGGCGAGATCGATGCGTTGAAGGGGATTTCGTTCTCCATCAACAAGGGCGAGATCGTCGGGTTCCTGGGTCCCAACGGTGCAGGCAAGAGCACCTGCCTGAAGATCATGACCTGCTTCATCCCGCCCACGTCGGGAAGCGTCCGCATCGGCGGGCTCGACGTCCAGGAGCATTCCCGGGCGGTTCGGAAGCGCTTCGGCTACCTGCCTGAGAACGCGCCCCTGTACAGCGACATGGTGGCCTACGACTACCTGAAGTTCGTCGGTGCGCTGCGCGGGGTCGCCAGCAGGAAGCTGGCCCAGCGCATTCCGGCCGTGGCCGAGCAATGCGGCGTGACCGATGTCCTGGGGCAGGTGGTCGGCACGCTCTCCAAGGGTTATCGGCAGCGCCTGTGCCTGGCTCAGGCGCTGATCCATGATCCGGAGATCCTGGTGCTGGACGAGCCCACCGTGGGGCTCGACCCGAACCAGGTCGTGGAGATCCGCTCGTTGATCAAGGATCTTGGAAAGGAACGGACGGTGATCCTCTCCACGCACATCCTGCCCGAGGTGCTGGTCACGTGCGACCGCATCGTGATCATCCACAGGGGGAAGATCGTGGCCAACGGGACCCCGCGGGAGCTCCAGGAAGCGCAGGCGTCCAACCCGCCGGTGGTGCTTCGGATCGGTGCGGACGGACTGGCCTCCGAGGCTGTGGCGGCGGTGCTCACGCAGCAGCCGTGGGCCGGCGCGGTGCGAATGCGTCCGGTCGGCCTGGCAGGTGAGCTGGAGTTTGAGATCGCGGGCAGGGGTGCGGACGACCTGCGGGAGCGGGTGGTGGCACTGACGACTGCTCAGAAGTGGCGGCTCCTCGAGGTGCGGCGGGAGCTGCTGGATCTCGAGGGGATTTTCCGCAAAAGCACGCAGGAGTAGGCCATGGGCAATATCTGGGTCATGGGAAAGAAGGAGTTCGCCTCCTATTTTGCGTCCCCCATCGCGTACGTGGCCATTGCGGTGTTCCTCGTCGTGGTGGGGCTCAAGTTCTTCGTGGTCGATACCTTCTTCAAGACGGGGGAGGCCAGCCTGCGGTCGTTCTTCGAGCTGGTTCCGGCGTTCTTCGTGTTCTACCTGCCGGCCATTGCGATGCGGCTCGTGTCCGAGGAGAAGCGGCTGGGCACGTTCGAGCTGCTCGCGACCCTCCCGGTCAGCGACGCCGAGATCGTGCTCGGGAAGTTTGCGGGGGCGGTGGGCTTCCTCAAGGTCACGCTGCTGTTGACGCTGGTCTACCCGCTCCTCCTCGGGCTGCTGGGCGAGCCGGACTGGGGTGCGATCATCGGGGGGTACGTCGGGCTCCTGCTCGTCGGGTCCGCTTTCCTGGCGATCGGGCTGATGGCCTCGACCTGGACGCGCTCCCAGATCGTGGCCTACATCGTGGGGGCGGTGCTGTCGAGCCTCTTCTTCTTCATCGACCGGATCCTCGGTGCGTTCTGGGAAGGCGCCAAGAAGGTGGCGGAGTACTTCAGCTTCAGCTCCCATTTCTCCAACTTCACCCGGGGCGTCATCGACACGCGGGACCTCGTGTTCTTCCTCTCGATGATTGCCCTGTGCCTCGTGGTGGCGACGTTCTCTCTGAACCGCCGCCGCTGGAACTAGGAGGTGCACCATGGCGGACAAGAAGACCATGTCTCGCGGCGCACGATTCGTCAACACGCTCATTCTGCTGGTCGCCCTGCTCGTCGGCATCGGGCTGGTGAACCTGATTTCGACGTACGTGTTCGGCCGGGCTGACCTGACCGAGAACCAGGTGAACTCGCTGTCGCCCCAGAGCGTCGAGGTGCTCCAGTCGATGGTGGGCCAGGAAGCGGGGGGACCGCTGGAGATCCGCCTGTTCATCAGCAAGACCCTGCCTGACTCGGTCAAGGGGGACTGGGGACAGGACATGCTGATTCGGGGAGTGGACCAGAAGCTCCGCGACAAGATCGAGGAGTTCCGGTCGCAGGGGCAAGGCCGGGTCGAGGTCGTCGAAGTGGCCGACGACGTGGAGAAGAAGGCCGAGGAGGCCGGCGTCGAGCCGTTCGTCGCGGAAGAGGGAACGGTCAAGGAAGGGCGCTTCGAGATGACCCGCTACGTGGTGGGTGCGACCCTGCACTGGCACGGGGAGGTGGAGGTTCTCGGCAAGGCCCTCGATCCGAACTTCTTCGAGTTCGAGATCACGAAGCGGCTCATCCGTCTCAAGGACCGCGTCGAGCACGTCCGCAAGATCGAGCACCTGGTCAACGCAGCCGACGCCATCAGCGAGGCGCTCAAAACGTGCACCGACGAGCTGACCGCGTTCGAGGTCAAGCCGGACGAGAAGCAGGAGACCTCCGGCATCGAAGGGCTGTTGGCCCCCATCGAAAACATGGAGGAGGAGGCTGCGGCCCTGGCCAAGAACCGGGAGACGATCCTCGAGAAGTGCGACAAGGTCCGAGATGCCTTTGCCACCAGCGGCGAGCCGCTGGCCGGGCAGCATCACCGCTTTGACGCCATCGTCCGGGGAACCGGTCCCAAGGAGCAGGTGGGCGGCCTGCAAGGGTTCGTCACGGTGCTCGACGAGTTTGCCAAGGTGTTGGCCGCAGACCCGCCGGACGTCCAGCGCGTCATGGAGCTCAAGAAGCTCCTGCTCGCGCTCAAGGAGGATGCCGACGCGTTCACGGACATGCTCAAGAAGGCCCCGGGACAGCGCAAGATCGGGTTCGTCTGCGGTCACGGCGAGTTCTGTCCGTTCCCGTCCGACAAGCCGGTCATCGACCCCAAGATCGCGGGCATGATGGGGCAGCAGAACCCCATTCACCAGCGCTTCCTCGACGTGGCGCTCCAGCTCCAGCAGCAGGTCAACCAGATCCTTGCGGGCATCAGCAACGGCCTGTTCACCGACAAGGACTTCGACGTGGAGAAGGTCGACGCATCCCAGACCATCGGCGACGACATCTCCGCCCTCGTCATCTGGGGGCCGCGCGAGAAGTACTCTCCCCGCGAACTGTACGAGATCGACCAGTTCCTCATGCGGGGCGGGACGATTCTCGTGCTGGCCGACAACTTCGACGTGTCCCTGTCCAGCTTCTCCGAAGAGGCGATCAAGGCCATGGGCCCGTTCAACCCCAACCCGAACATCACCAACGATTTCAACGCGCTCGCCGCGGTGGACAACAACCTCGACGAGCTGCTCTCTCCCTATGGCATCGAGCTGAACCGCGACCTGGTGGTGGACCCGGTCAACAACGCCAGGATCACCCTGCCCCACTCGGTGCGCAAGGGGAGGATGGTCATCCGCGGCACCAAGGATTTCGACTACCCGCTCCTGACGTTTGCCCGGGAGTTCGACCGGAGCAACATCGTCGTGCGCAGCCTGCCCGGCCTCACCATGCCCTTCTCCAGCAGCATGAAGTTCGCTGCACCGGAAGGCTCTGAGCTGACGGCAAGCGAGCTGATCAAGTCGGGCCCGGAAGCGGCAGGCATCCTGGAGCCGGCCACCCTGCCGATCTCGGAGGGGGGCGAGAAGCTCAAGCTGCTGCCCCCCGAGCTCATGGAGCAGGCCCAGTCGCTCGCTTCGAACGGCCCGCACACGCTGGCCCTCATGGTCACCGGCAAGTTCCCCTCCGCGTTCAAGGGCAAGGACGAACCGCCCGAGGTGAAGAAGGAGGAGCCGGAACAGGAGGGCATGCCCCCGAAGAAGGAGGAGAAGAAGCCGGAGCGGCGCAACGAGGGGGAGGGCCGCCTCCTGGTCCTCGGTAGCGCGCTGGGCATTCCACCGCTGACGCTCGAATCGGTGTTCAAGGACGTCAACGTCCAGCAGATCACGCAGGGCGAAGTCCTCGTCCCGCAGGTCCGCCTCGAGAACTGGAAGATCAAGCTCAACCAGCTGCGTGCGGCGTACGGCGAGACCATCCCGGCCATGTTCAACATGCTGGACTGGGCCGTGCAGCGGGCCGCCCTGGCCGAGATCCGGGCCAAGAACTACGCGTTCCGCCCCATCGAGAAGACCGAGGAGGACACCCAGAGGCTCATCAGCTACGCAACCATCGGCGGGCTGCCGCTCCTGTTTATCCTGTTCGGCGTCGCCTGGTGGCAGCTCAGGGTCATGCAGCGCCGGTCGCTTGCCCGTCGCTTCAAGTCCGCCCGGGGGCAGACCCCCAAGACCGAGGCGAGGTGATCCCATGAACAAGACCACGCTCATTGCCCTTGCCGCCGTCGTCGTGCTCGGCGCCGTCTTCTTCATTCTGTCCCGTGAGCCGGAGCAGGAAAAGCTGGCCGACCTTTCCGTCCCGGGGCTCAAGCTCCCCGACGAGCCGGAGCCGGACCCCGAAGCCGCCAAGGAGGAGAAGAAGGACCCCGAGAAGGAAGCGGCCGAGGCCGCCAAGATCGGCCCCGCCGACCGGATCGTGTATACATCCGCATCCGGGGGCGAGGTGGCGCTCAGACGTCTGGAAAAGGACATCTGGCGCATCGAGAAGCCGGTGTCCGCACTGGCCGAAGTCTACAAGGTCCGCTCCATGCTGCGGGCCTTCGACACTGCGATTACCTCCAACTACGCCCGCCGGGTTGAGGCAGCGGACCTTCCCGGCGTCATGCTCGACGAGAAGAGCCGGGTGCGCGTAACCCTCCTCCAGGGGGACACGAAGCTGGTGGACCTCTATGTCGGCAAGGTGGACAAGAAGGACGCCATGAACGGGGACGAGCCCGACACGCTCGTGATGGTCCCGGATGGCGAGGCCATCTACTACCGGCTGCCTGGAAAGGACTTGCGTACCCCCTTCGAGGTCGATCTGTCCGACTTGAGGGACAAGAAGCTCTTCGAGTTCAAGAAGGACGACGTGGTCCGGCTCGAAGTGGCCGATCCCCGGGAGGGCCAGACTCCGAAGATCGTGCTCGAGAAGAAGCCGGCATCGCCCAAGGCCGAAGGCGACAAGGGGGACGCTGGGGAAGCCAAGGACGAGTGGATCCTGAAGGAGCCGGCAGGCCTCGACGTCGAGGGGGTCGAAGGGTTCGTCGGCTCCTTCGCCAACGTCCGGGCCGACGCGTTCCTCGACAAGCTTCCCGGTGCCGATGCCGCTGCCCTGGACAAGGCCTACCGCCTCACCGCCACGGTCAAGTCCGGAGACAAGGAGGAAACCTACTCCCTGTCCATCGGAGCGGGGCGGAAGAAGGGTGTCTATGCCCGCATCGAGGGCCGCGACGGCATCGTGCTCATCGGCAAGTGGTCCGCTGAGCAGCTCATGAAATCGTTGTCCGACATGCGCCGCAAGAAGATCTTCTCCTTCGAGGAGAAGGACGTGGAGCAGATCTCGGTCAACGTGCCGGGCAAGACGCCTATGACCGTCGCCCGGGACGGTGCGGAGTGGAAGTTCATCGAACCCGCAGGCGAATTCGCCGCGGCCTCCAAGGTCAAGTCGCTGGCCAACAGCCTGACCAACTTCCGCGTCGGCGACTTCCTGGACAAGGTCCCTGACGATGCCGGGCTCGATGCCTCCGCTGCCCGGGTCACGGTCAAACTCTCGGCCGCTGCCGGCAGCGGCACGACGACCCTTCTCATCGGGAAGGAGTACAAGGACAAGGACGACCAGGAGCGGTACTACGGGAAACTCGACGGCACTTCCCAGGCCTTCTCCATCCAGAAGTTCTCCCGGGAGAACGTGCTCAAGGAAGTGGACGACCTGAAGGACAAGCGCCTCTTCCGGATCGAGCAGGAAGACATCGCGTCGTTCACGATCAAGCACCCGGACGAGGAACTGTCGTTCGCTCCCGCCAAGAAGGATGGCAAAGACGTGTGGAACCTCTCCGGCCCCAAGCCCAAGGAGGATGTCAATGTCTCGTCCATCCTGTCGACTCTCGCCTCTCTGGACGTGGAGAAGACGCTGGAGGACAAGAAGCCGGAGGACGTCGGCCTGGACAAGGAGGGTATCACGGTCAGCTTCAAGCTCCAGGACGGGTCCGAGCACTCGGTGACCGTCAGCGAGGAGGTCGACGATACCAGCACCTACGCCACCACGTCGGCCGGCCCCCTGGCCGGGAAGATCTTCCTGGTCAGCAAGTACAAGGTCCAGAACCTGACCAAGAAGACCCCGGACTTCGACAAGAAGCCCTCCCCCCCCGGCGGCCCCGGCGGCATGCCCATGGGAATGCCGATGGGGATGTAGCCGATCCCGCTTGTCCCCTGGTCCCCCACCTGATATACATAGCCGGTCTGTTCGCGAGGGCGCGCATGAAGCTGTGCCGTGTGGTCGGTGCCGTTTGGGGGGCCAAGGAGGCGGGTTCGCTGGGCGGGCGCAAGCTGCTCGCCGTGCGGCCGGTTGCCGTGGCGTCCGGGCACTCCCCTGCGGACATCGCGGCCGACGGGGAGCGTCCCGACCTCCAGGACGGGCTCATCATCGCGCTCGACCAGCTCGGTGCGGGCATCGGGGAGTTCGTGCTCGTGGCGCATGGGAGCCGGGTACGGGACCTTACGCTGGGCCCGGGAGTGCCGACCAAGGACGTGGTCGTGGCGATCGTCGATTCCGCACACGTCGAGCTGGACCTGCTGGCGGATGAGCCCGTCGGCACTGCACCAGCGGACCGGTCGAACGGCAGGCCTGCTTGTTCCGGACCGGCGGCCTCCGGGACCGCGCCGCACGGCGAGGGAGGTGGAGCATGATCCTCGGCCGCCTGGTCGGCACGGTGTGGGCAACCAAGAAGAACCCCAGGATCGAGAACCTGAAGCTGGCCATCGTGCGCCCCTATTTCTGGTACAACCCGAGTCACGACGTCGAGCACGTCGTCGCGGTGGACCAGGTCGGGGCCGAGGTGGGCCAGGACGTGCTGGTCTGCGTCGGCCAGCCGGGGCGCTGGGTCGCAGGCGACTACCGCTGCCCCATCGAAGCCTCGGTCATGGCCATCGTCGACCGCGTCGAGATCGAGCGTGGATGCGAGCATGCTGCTCCCGGCCCCTTCGCGCTCAGAGCGCAGTTCAAGCCGACGACCCTGGTGCGGGTCGGAGCGGACGAGGGGATGACAGGGGGCGAGGAACGGGGCGGCGGGGAAAGGGGGACGCCATGATGCTCGGCAGGGTGGTCGGCGAGGTGTGGGCGACCCGCAAGAACCCCCGCATCGAGGGGCGCAAGGCACTGCTCGTCGCCGTGCTCGGACAGGATGGCGAGAAGCGCACTCCGACCGGGGAAGTCGTCGTGGCATTCGATTCCATTGGCGCCCGCATCGGGCATACTGTGGCGGTGGCCTGGGGCAGCGGTGCCCGGGCGGTGTTTGCTGCCCCGGACAACCGGTGGACGCTGGTCGACGCGGCCGTCGCCCGCATCGTGGACGCCGTTTTGGTCGAAAAGGACGGTAAGGAAGTCGAGGAGCGGGAGGACTAGGATGTTCATGGGCAAAGTGGTCGGAACGGTCTGGTCCACGGTCAAGTGGGAAGGTCTGCACGGCCTGAAGTTCCTGGTCGTGCGCCCGTACCACCTGGCCGATCTCGCTCCCCATCTGCTGGTGCGGCCGACGCCGTACACCATGTATGACGGGGTCGTCGCTGCCGATGTCCTCGGTGCGGGACCGGGGGAAGACGTCATCGTCGCCTACGGTCACTCGGCCCGCGTCGCCGTCGAGCCGGAGCTGCCCGACGGCAAGCTTCCTTCCCGGCCCATCGATGCCGCAGTCGTGGCGATTGTAGACCATTACCATGTCGAATCCGCAGCACAGGATGAAGCCTAACCTGGAGCCGAAATGAAGAAGGCAGTGACCGAGAAGGATATCGAGGCGGGGCAGAAGGACGGCACCTTCGTGGTGGTGCGCGACATGCTGCTGACACCCGGGGCCCGGGAGTTCGCTTCCCGCAAGGGGATCACGCTGAAGTATGCGGTCGAAGAGCCGCCCAGGGCCGCTGCTCCGCTGAAGAGCGAAGCGCTGGAGAAGCTCATCGAGGACATCGTGGTGCAGGAGGTGACGCGGCGTGCGGCAGCATCGGCCGGCTCAGGAGCCGCGGCAGCACCTCCAGCGGCCGCTGCCCCCGCGGTTTCGCCGCCCTCGCCGACAGCGGAGCCATCCTCGGGCCCCCCGCTCCTCAAGGCGGATGCAGCGATGGACCAGTCCGTGTGTCTCTCGCTCGATGCGCAGTGCCGTGAGACCATGCTCAACCTGTCTCGACCGGAATCGACCGGCAACCGGGCCATCGTCACGGTCGTGGGATACAACCGTCCCGGCATCGTCGCCCGCATCTCCGCCGTCGTCGCTGAGTGCGGTGGAGACCTGGCCGACATCAGCCAGGTGATCCTGGCCGACTACTTCTCGATGATCTTCATCGTGAACCTCGACGGGCTGGAGAAGAACAACCTGTCGTTCCGCATCTTCAAGGAGAGGCTCCAGGACGAGGCGCTCCGCATCGGCCAGACCCAGATCCTGGTGATGCACGAGAACATCTTCAAGTCCATGCACAAGGTGTGACCGATGCTCTTCTCGATGAACGAGATCCACGAGACTATCCGGATGATCGAGGCCGAGCATCTCGACATCCGAACGGTCACGCTCGGTGTGTCGCTGCTGGATGCCCCGCACGGGTCGGTGGATGCGCTGTGCAGGTTCCTCTACGACCGCCTGTACCAGCGGGCCCACCGCCTGGTGGAGTGTGCGGCTCAGGTGGAGGACCGGTACGGGATCCCCATCGTGAACAAGCGCATCTCGCTGACGCCCATGTCGCTGGTGTGCGAGGGGCTGTCGAGCACCGAGGAGTACGTTGCGGTCGCCCGGGTGCTGGACCAGGTGGCGCAGGACGTGGGAGTGGACTACATCGCCGGCTACTCGGCCCTGGTCCACAAGGGGGCCACGACCGGTGACATGCGCTTCATGAGGTCCATCCCGCAGGCATTGGCAGCGACGAAGCGGGTATGTTCGTCGGTCAACCTGGGTACCACACGGTCCGGGATCAACATGGACGCGGTGCTCGTGATGGCCGAGTCGATCAAGCAGGCAGCGGAGCTCACCGCGCACGGGGCCGGGTGCGCCCGACTGGTGGTGTTCTGCAACGCGGCCGAGGACAACCCGTTCATCGCAGGGGCGTTCCACGGCGTCGGGGAGCCGGACGCGGTGATCAACGTCGGGGTGAGCGGCCCCGGAGTCGTGCTGGCAGCGCTGCGGCGCATGAAGCGTGAAGGGCGTTTCGGCGACCTGGCGCAGGTGGCCGAGACGATCAAGAAGATGGCATTCAAGATCACGCGGGCCGGTGAGCTGGTGGGCCGGGAGGTTGCCGGCATGCTCGGTGAGCCCGTCACGTTCGGCATCGTGGACCTGTCGCTTGCGCCGACGCCGGCCATCGGAGATTCCATTTCCGACATCATCGAGGAGATGGGCGTCGAGGCCACCGGCGCCCCGGGCACGACGGCCGCGCTGGCCATGCTGGTCGATGCGGTCAAGAAGGGGGGCACCATGGCTTCCACTTCCGTCGGCGGCCTGTCCGGTGCGTTCATCCCGGTCAGCGAGGATGCCGGCATGGTGGCCGCAGCGCTGCGGGGGAGCATCAACCTCGAGAAGCTCGAGGCCATGACCGCAGTGTGCTCCGTCGGGCTCGACATGGTGGCGGTTCCGGGCGATACGCCGGTCGAGACCATCGCTGGAATCATCGCAGACGAGCTGGCCATCGGCATGGTGAACAACAAGACGACCGCGGTCCGCATCCTGCCGGTACCGGATGCAAAGCCGGGGGACGTCGTGGACCTTGGCGGACTGCTGGGGCAGCTCGTGATCATGCCCGTGTCGCAATACTCCTGTGCGGGTTTTGTCCGGCTGACCGGGCGCATCCCGCCGCCCATCACCAGTGTGAAGAACTAGGGGGCGGGGGGTGGCCTGCCCCGAGGGACCGGGCAAGCGAAGAGGTCGAAGGGGGGGGGAACAGAAGTTGGGGAGAACATGCTGGTAGAGAAGATACTTGCCGGTGACATTCGCGCCGCTGCCCGGCTGATGAGACTTGCGGATGACCGGGATCCGTCGGCACGGGCCCAGCTTGCCGCACTGTTTCCGCACACCGGTCGGGCGCACATCGTGGGCATCACGGGCAATCCGGGGGCCGGCAAGAGCACCCTCGTGGACATGCTGGTCAAGAGATTCCGAAGCACGGGACGGACCGTGGGGGTGGTCGCCATCGACCCTTCGAGCCCCTTCACCGGCGGGGCCATCCTGGGCGACCGCATCCGCATGCAGCGTCACGCGGCGGACCCGGGTGTCTTCATCCGCTCCCTGGCCACCCGCGGTCACCTCGGCGGACTCTCCCGCTCCACGTCCGATGTCGTCACCGTGCTCGATGCCATGGGCTTCGACATGGTCCTCATCGAGACCGTCGGTGTCGGCCAGGACGAGGTCGACATCGTCCGGAACGCGCATACCTCGGTCGTCGTCCTCGTGCCCGGGCTCGGTGACGAGATCCAGATCATGAAGGCCGGCCTGCTCGAGGTCGCCGACGTCTTCGCAGTCAACAAGGCGGACCGCCCCGGCGCCGAGCGAGTCATCGCGGAGCTCGAGACCATCCAGCAAATCACCGTTTCCCAGGCCGAGCTGAGGCATCACCGCGGGACTGACAACAATCCATGGCCCGTTCAGCAGGCCCCCGAAACGACCGCTCGCATCCCCATTCTCAAGACCGTCGCCCCACGCAACGAGGGAATTGCAGAGCTGGCCGAGGCCATCGACCGCCACGGCGATTCCATCCGCCAGTCCGGTGCCTGGGAACGCCGCGAGCGGGTCCGCCTTGCGGACATCATCCATGCCCTGCTCCGGGAGCGCATGGCCGCGGAGTTCGAGAGCCGCCTCGCCGAGCTCGAACGCACTTCGGGGATCTCCCGACGGCTTGTCTCTCGGAAAACCTCGCCGTACGACGTTGCCGAGAAGCTGCTTGCTTCTCTGTTCCCCCCATCGGTATGATGTGACGGTCGAGCCGCTTGATTCGGATCGGAGATGCGGGGAGAGCCGGTCATCTCCGCACTTGCACACGTCGCGGGCGTGGAATATCCTCGTCCTCAGGAGGGTGGTGAATGGAAAGGAGAGCACACCCGCGATATCAGTGTCCGGATGTCATCGCAATGGCCCGCGAGCCAGCGGCCACGTTGGACTACTACTTCAAGGTTGCCAATGTCTCGCTCGGCGGCCTTGCCCTGGTCACGTCCGACCCGAAGGCCTTTCCGTTCGAGGTGGACTCGGTGCTCGACATCCAGCTCTTCCTTCCGTCCGGGTTGCTGGCGTGTCGCGGCGTCGTGGCACGCATCATCACGGACGAGCCCGGTGCCCCTCGCGGTTTCGGAGTGAGGCTCTTCTCGTTCGCCTCCGGTGATCGCGAGAGGTGGCTCCAACTGGTCGAAGAGAATAGCAAGAGAGGCCTGCCGTGATCCTGCGCCGCACGCCGGCCCCTGCCTTCGCCGCCCTGCTTCTGTTCCTGCTCTCGTGCGGTGGCGGCGAAGGGACGGACGAGACGTTGCTCGATTTCGAGCGGGACGTGGATCCCTTGCTGGTCGGCGACATCCTCGAAGCCCCGGGGGAGCTCGATCCGCTGCCGGCCGGCTTCGCACCGGAAAGCGCCCGGTCCGACCAGGTCGAAGCGCTGGAGAGGGCCAACTGGTTTCGATGGCAGAGCAACCTCCCGCCGCTCGACATGATCGAGGCAATCAACGAGGCATGCCAGGCGCACTGCGACTACTACGTGACCCACAAGGACAAGTACCAGAGCACGGGGACCAGCCCTCACGACGAGAACCCTTCGTGGACGCCGGGGTTTACGGGAACGGCGCCGTGGGACCGGATGGGACATTTCGGATACGGAGACGGCGCGGCCGAGGTCATCGCGTTCGTCCACAACCCCACCGGTGCGGTGGACGGCTGGATGAACACCCTCTACCATCGGATTCCCTTCATGGATGCGACGATGGTGGCCTGCGGCTACGGCGCGGCGGGCGCCGGAACCTGGCAGAACTCCAGCAAGATCGACACCATGGATTTCGGCTTCACCGATGCCGAGGGGAAGAAGTACACGGGGCCGGAGCGGATGGGGATCTACCCTCCGCCGGGCAGCAGCGGGATCCCCCCAAGCTTCGACGGCATGGAGACCCCGCAGCCGCCGCCTCCCCCGGGGGGCTACCCGTCCGGGACCATCATCTCAATCACGTGGTCGTCACCCGGCGGCTTCAAGGTGATCGAGCATCGACTGTGGGCCGACAAAGACCTGAAGGAGATCCCGCACGTCTGGGTCGACCCGAGCAACGACGGCAACCTGGCCGGGGGAAGCACGATCGCCATGTACGCCCACTCCCCGCTCGAGGCGGGCACGAAGTACTGGGTCTCCATCAAGGGAGAACGGGGCGGAAAGGCCTGGGAGAAGACGTGGTCGTTCCACACCGCAAGGTATTGGGGCAATCGGCAGCGGAATCGCAGGCGGCATCGATGTCGATATCGCAGGCGGCGTCGCAATCGGCAGCGCAATCGCAGGCGGCATCGATGTCGATATCGCAGGCGGCGTCGCAATCGGCAGCGCAATCGCGGGCGGCGTCGATGTCGATATCGCAGGCGACGTCGCAATCGGCAGCGCAATCGCGGGCGGCATCGATGTCGATATCGCAGGCGCGGCCGTCCGTCGAGACGTGCCGTGATGCCGGCCGATCTCCTTGTCCGGTGGCTGGGGACCGTTCCGTATGCGGAAGCGCTCGCTCTCCAGCTCGAAACGCACCGAAACGTCGTGGAAGGGAAGGCCCCGCACACCCTGCTCCTGCTGGAGCACCCGCCGGTGTACACGACCGGCAGGCGGAGGGCCGGCGGAGGCTTCCTCGTACCGCCGGAGACGCTTTGCAGGCGAGGAGCCGAAATCGTGGCCACGGACCGAGGGGGGCTGCTCACGTTCCATGGTCCGGGCCAGCTCGTCGGGTACCCGCTCCTGGCCCTGGGCCGTCTGCGGCTGTCTCTCAACGACTACATCGACCTGCTCCTGGAGGTGCTGGCCCGGGTTCTTTCGACCCACGGCATCTGCGCAGAGGCGGATACTGCCCGGCCGGGGGTTTTCGTCGGCGGTCGCAAGATCGCGGCAGTCGGCGTGCGCCTCGAGAACGGAGTCACCCGCCACGGCTTTGCCGTGAACCTGGCGACCGACCTGTCCTGGTTCCGTGCGATCGTCGCGTGCGGGTTGCGAGGGGTGAATGCGACCTCACTGCTTGCCGAGACCGGGGCCGCTCCGTCGCCAGCCGATTTCGCCCCCGTCGTGGCCGCTGCTCTTGCCGACAGGCTGGGGCTGGTCCCGGCCTCATGAGCCGGAGCCTGTCGTCCGCCCGCCCCCGCGTTCCGGCCTTCCGTCACTGGCCGGATGGGTGGAATGCCCTACTCGTCCCGGTCTTGTCTTGCGGGGCTGCGAGGGTTACCATAGCGGACCTGCAACGGGGGTGAAACCATGGCCGTGAGTGTCCTTCCCCTGATGTTCCTTATGTCGCTTGCATCGGGCATGACCGCACCGTTCTTCTCGGTACACGGGACGATCGTCCTTTCGGTCGCCGTGGTGCAGCTCTACAGCCGGGAGGCTCCGCTGCCGGAGCCGGTCGAAGCGCACTGCCAGCCGATCCGGGCCGAAGATGGGCCGCAGGAGTGTTTCGTCCCCGAGGGCCGGGTATCCATCTGCCACCTGGACAAGTGCTGGGACGAGACGCCCGCCGCGTTCTGGATCGACAGGACCGAGGTGACGGTGCGCGAGTTCAGGAAGTGCGTGGATGCCGGAGTCTGCCTTCCCCGCAAGTTCGATACGTTCGAGCGCTCCGAGTTCTGCAACTTGGAGGCCAAGGGGCGGGAGGACCACCCGATGAACTGCGTGGAGTGGGCCGGTGCTCTGGCATACTGCCGCTTTGTCAGGCGCAGGCTGCCCACCATCCCCGAATGGCAGCGGGCGGCCGGCGCCTCGGACGGACGGCTCTATCCGTGGGGCAACGAGCTTCCCGATTGCGAGCGGGCGGACTTCCACTCCGACAAGGGCCGCGGCTGCGGGACCATGTGGACCGTGCCGGCCGACGCCCTGCCTGCCGGCGCCTCGCCGTACGGGCTCCTGAACATGACCGGCAACGTGCTCGAGTGGACCTCGTCCCTGAGCTCGACCTGCTCTGTCGAGGGCAAGACCGAGAAGGAGCTCGAGGAGGATGACGAGACCATGCGGTTCGTTGCGGGCGGCTCGTTTGCGGACACGGCCGATGCGCTGCCGCTCACTCGAACCAGCGTTGACGAGCAGGAATCCAAGCACGTCGGGGCCGGCTTCCGCTGCGCCCGGGACGGGGACTGAATCTTCACACGGTAGAAGTCACTGGATGTGCCGTGGGTGCGGGCACTTCCTCAACGGCCCCTGTCCGACGTGTCCGACGTGTCCCACTCGTCCGACACCCATGCGCTCGGCCGTGCCATTGCCATGTGCCACAGGCGCGGGGTACGGCTATGTTGATGGGGCTGTGCCCGGAGTGCGGTTCGCTGCTCAGAGCGTCGGGGGGGTTCTCTGGCTTGAATCGGGGCAAGAAAGGGGGTAATGTGGCGGTGCGGCCGTGGGGCGAGCGCCGGGCTGGGGCGGGGGCGGCTGCGGGGAGGGAGCAATGAAAACTCTGGAGTTGTTCAGTATGTCGGCCCCCGCCGTGCCGGCGACTGCCGTCTGGTACCTGACGGATCTGGCCGAGTTCAAGGGAAGGCAGGAACTGTTCTCCAGGCAGGCCCCTGAGAGGCTCAGATCCTTGCGGGAGCATGCTCTGGTCGAAAGCGCCGTGTCGTCGAACCGGATCGAGGGAGTGCACGTCGATGCCCCGCGGATAGCAACAGTCGTGTTCGGCCGGTCCTCCCTTCGCAGTCGCGATGAGGAGGAGATACGCGGCTACCGAGACGCTCTTGCCCTGATCCACGAGCGCAGCAGCCGACTGCCTCTGACTGAGGAAGTCGTCCTGGATCTCCACAAGATGGTGCGCGGGCATGTCTGGGATGCGGGGCGCTACAAGGAGCGGGACGGCGACATCATCGAGAGGTACCCCGACGGCCGGGAGCGCATCCGCTTCCGGACGGTGTCGGGAGTGGCGACGCCCTCTGCCATGGCCGACCTGGTCGCACGCTGGAACGACTGCCTGCGTGAGCGAAGCGTCCCCGCTCTGGTGGCGCTGGCCGCGTTCAACCTGGACTTCCTTTGCATCCACCCCTTCAGAGACGGCAATGGGCGCTTGTCTCGTTTGCTGCTTCTGCTCCAGTGCTATCACCTGGGCTTCGAGGTCGGCCGGTACATCAGTCTCGAACGACTGATCGAGGCGAACAAGGAACGATACTACGAGTCGCTCGAAGCCAGTTCCCAGGGATGGCACGAGGGCCGGCACGACCCCTGGCCTTTCGTCCACTTCGTTCTGTTCGTCCTGAGAACCGCCTACAAGGAGTTCGAGCGCCGAGTCGGCGAGATACGGGAGCCAATGGGCGCCAAGACCGACCGCGTACACGAGGCAGTCCGCACGTTCCCCGGGGAATTCACGCTGGGCGACTTGGAGCGTGCTTGTCCCGAGGTGAGTCACCACATGGTGCGCCGTGTGCTTCGGGCTTTGAAGGCCTCAGGTCAGGTCGAATGCCTTGGTCGAGGGCCGGGAGCTCAATGGCGGAAGAAGGGGTAGTACCCCTGAATAGGGGTAGGAATCGGGGTATTGGCAGTTGGGAATTGCTCAATGATCTGGCTCGGAACGGCCTGGAATGCGGCTGCGGGCGGGATCGACCTTCGAATTTCACACGGTAGAAGTCACGGCCCCGGGGTAGCGCTCAGTGGCTGGACGAGAAGTCGTGGGTTGCCCAGGTCTTGTGCCCGTCGGTGTAGACGCCGATTCCGCTGAACTTGAACTCGGGGCGCAGCAGGTTCTCCCGGTGGCCGGGGCTGTCCATCCACATCCGGACAAAGCCCTCGGCGGAGGCGCTGGTGGAGAGGGCGATGTTCTCCCCGGACCAGCCGTAGCTCGACAACCCGGCATTGGCAAGGCGCATGCCGAGCGTACGGTTGGTGTCGGTCGGCGAGTCGTGGGAGAAGAAGCCGACCTCGGCCATCTCACGGGAATGCCGCCTGGCTGCCACCGTGAGGAGCGGGTCGTTGGTCAAGGCCGCGGCACCGGCGGCTGCCCGCTCCCGGTTGACCAGCTCGAGGATCTGCTGCTCCATGTCGGCCAGAAACACGGCGGAAGCCGCATCGGCCGGAGCGATCGGCTGGGGAACCGCGGCAGAAGAACCCGGCGGCCCCGGAAGGGACGGCGGGATGGCGGCCGGCGGGTTCACGCCCGGGTTGGGTGCGGCCGGAACCTCGGCTCCGGCATCCTCCCCGGAATCGTCCTCGGCCTCCATGCGCTCCAGCTCCCGCCATGTGTCCTCTTCGTTCTGGAAGACGTAGCCGTTCTCTTCCTCCCCCCCGTCGGGAACGTACTCCGTCTCATTGTCGCCGGACTCACCCAGACCGTCGGCTCCGTCCAGCTCACCCTCATCGAGATCGTCCGATTCCGTCGGAGAGGTACTCGAATCCAAGTCCTCGGACTCGACGCTGTCGACATCGGCATCATCGATGACGGTGCGCTCCCACTGGACCACCACGGGCGCCCGAACCACCCACCAGGGGGCAGCCGTCACGGGGCGACGGACCACCAGGACCCGGGCGCTCCGGCCGTGGACATGGTGACGCACGATGACGCGACGACCATGGCGGTGACTGCGGGGCCGGTAGTGGTCCTCGGATACCGAGGCGGAGAGCTGCGCCGGCTCCGCGACCACGGGCAGACCGCCCCCCAGCAGAATGGCGAAGGACAGCAGAGCGACCGGCAACTTGCCCGACATGGAATGCCTCCCTGTGAAAGAAGGTGGCGCAACAAGCGGGCGGGAGACGGGGGCTCAAAGCGTTGTATTCACGCACGGGCGTGGGAGAGCGCCGCAGCAACGACGGTCGCAGTGGTTCTATGTACCCCGCCGTTCCCCCCAGACGACCTTGTGCACCTGGAGGTGGAATCGGAATGGAAGTCGATCCTGCAGCATCCGGTCGGCCAGCTCTGCGGGGCCGAGCTGCCCCCAGGCAGGGGAGAAGAGGACGTTGGCAGGCGGCAGGGGAAGAGGGGAACGGGCTGCCAGGAAGGCCACGGCCCAGTCGTAGTCCTGGATGCTCGAGAGAACCACCTTGAGCTGGTCCGCCCCGCCCAGGCACTCCAGGTTGGCATCGAGAAAAGGCGGAGGTGAGGCTCCAGGGAGCGCCCCCGGAGTCTTGACGTCCACCACCTTGACCACCTTGCTCGGCAGCCGATCGAGCGGCAGCGTCCCGTTGGTCTCGACAAGGACTTCGACGCGGTCACGGACCAGGCTCTGGCACAGTGCGACCACGGCGTCGGCCTGGAGCATGGGCTCGCCGCCTGTCAGCAGCACGCGGCCCAGCCCCGAGGAGCGGACCTGCGCCAGGATGTCGTCGACGGACCGTTCCTCGCCCGGCTCGGTGCGGGCATAGGCCGTGTCGCAGTACCGGCAGTCGAGATTGCAGCCCGAGAATCGGACCAGGTACGCGGGAAGCCCGACCGCGAGCGATTCTCCCAGCAGGCACCCGTAGCTCTCGTTGACTCTGCACTTCATTGGGCAAACCCTCCCGGTTCGTGTATCATCCGAAAGCATAGCCGTGTTGCATCCATTGGCAAGGGAAGGAGACGGGATGCCTGCAATGCGTCGGAACCGGGACGGGAATGGTCGATGGTCGAAGAAGTCCCGCCGTAGCCTTGTGCGAAGGCGGATGGTCGATGATCGCCGGAGCTGCAATCGATGCGGACATCCTGCCCCGGCAGTGATCGGCTTTCCAGGACGTCCATGGCCGGCAGCGGCTGTGTTCCTGCTGCTGCTTGTGGCAAGCCCGGTCCTGGCCCAGGCACCGGGTGCGGTGCCACCGCTCGAGACGCCCTCATCCGGCGTTTCCGGAGGGATGGAGGGGATGCTCACGTTCGGGAAGTTCTCGGAGGACTACTTCCTGACCCTGGGCGTGGGGACCACGCTGGCATTCGGCGACTTCGCGTTCGGAATCCAGGCACCTCTCAAGATCCGGGTGATCGACAATGCTCCGGACGGCCAGCCATGGTATCGGGAGGAGGACTGGGACGAGCCGTCGGACTGGACCCGGATCCTCCGATTCTTTCAGTACGGGCAGCCGCGCGATCTCTTCTACCTGCGGCTGGGCGAGCTGGTCTCCTCTACGGTGGGACATGGGACCATTGTCGGGCGCTACTACAACACGCTCGAGCTGGATACCTATCACACCGGGCTCTCGACCAAGCTCAACCTGGAGCAAGGGGGAGCGGAGGTACTCACCAACGACATCCTGGTGTGGAACCTGGTCGCTGTGCGCGGCTACGTCCGCCCGTTCCTGCTGGCCATGGAAGACCCGCATCCGCTGTTGCGGAAGCTCGCGTTCGGGACCACGTTCGCTGCGGACTTCCTGGCACCGACCCGGGCATCGACCGAGACGACGGCGGACGAGAAGCAGCCCTCGGAGGTGGCATGGTTTGTCGGCGTGGATGCGGAGTTCGAGGCGGTCCGGACCGACATCTATGCGCTGACCCCCTATACTGACGTGAACTTCTTCGCGACGAACGGAACCGGCTGGCACGTGGGCGTCCTCAACGAGCTGTCCGCGCTCAAGAGCACCTTCGAGGTGAGGCTGGAGTACCGCCTGCTGTCGGCCCGGTATGCACCGAGCTACTTCAACACGATGTATGACATCGAGCGTGTCAGCTTCCTTCCCCTCCCGCAGTTTGACGGGGCGGCGGCCAATCCGGCGGTTCCCAAGAAGTTCTACTTCGAGAAGGCGGAGGGGCTCGAGCTCCGCAACGGGTTCTACGGAGAGCTGTTTGCCAACATCGTGGGGCTGTTCGGAATCGGCGGGATCTACGAGGACTACCAGGGAGCGGACAACGCGAGCGTGACGTTGCGGACGGACCTTCCCGAGATCGCGGGGCTCAAGCTGGCCGCGTACTACACCCGTCGCAACTTCGACGGCTTCTCCGAGTTCTTCAGCCTGGACGACGCCCTCCTGGTTGCGGAGGGCCGCTACCGCTTCTTCGGTCCGATGTTCGCGTATGGCATCTACTCCATCGCGTGGCAGGAGAGCGAGGATGCCGACGGGTTCAAGACGTACGAATCGGACGACAGCTTCCAGTTCGGCCTCGGCGCATCGTTCTCGTTCTGATTGCCCCTAGGAATAATTCGGGCTATAGTGGGTTGGCCTTGCGGGTCTGCTTCCGGCCTGCACGGCCGCCAGGAGGGACGAATGAGACTGCTAGTTGTCGCCGCGTTGGGGGCCGTGATGCTGTCCTGCGGCCCTGCGTACATCCAGGGAACCACGGTTCCGGACACGGCGGAGAACCGCGATCTGCTCGATGCCGTGGAGCAGTACCGCCTGGCCGTCGAGCAGCGGGACGCCGGTGCATTGGTCGAGCTGATTGCCAGGGGCTACTTCGAGAATGCCTCCACGACCGCGGACGCCAAGGACGACTACGGGTTCGAGCAGCTCATTCGCAAGGTGATGCCGGTCCTCCAGGACAACGTCAAGAAAGTCCTCTACAAGATCTCGGTAGAGAAGGTATCCATCAAGGGTGGCCAGGCCAGCGCATTCTTCGAGTACGAGCTGACCTTCCAGTACGTGGAAGGGGGGCTGGAAGGGTGGGCCACCGGCAAGGACAAGAACCGGCTGGACTTCGTTCTCGAGGACGGCCGCTGGAAGATCATCGCCGGACTGTAGGCGGAGTCGAAGGGGACGAATGGCTCCTGAGCAGGACGATCCGAGGTCGCGTGCAGGTCGCGCCATCACGCATCCGGAGGACGGTGGTCCCTACCGTTCGCCGCCGATCCGGGATTTCGTCTTCTTTTCCGAGAGTGCGCGGTCGATGCTGGAGTGCCTCGAGCTCAACGGCAGTGAGGGGATCTTCGTGGGATCGCTCAAGCTGCGCGCAAACGCCCTGGCGGTGATCGAGGCGCTCGGGACGGACGAGGCTCCTTGCCAGGTGAGGCTCATCGGCAGGATCCGGTCGCTCGAGCAGTCTCCGTTCCCCCTCATCCGGGTTGCCTGGCTGCGGGGGATCTCGCCCCTTGCGCCGACTGGCTTCGTGAAGGCGATCGAGGAGTACTACGGGTTCGTGCTCCCGCAGCCGGCAGAGAGTCTGCGAGAGGAGGACTTCCAGACCGGGACCGAGTACGACTTCGTGCAGCGGCTGATGTCTCCCCGGCGGGTGGACGCCGCCCGCGGGGATGGTCGCGGGCCCGCAGCCCGGGGACAGGACGTGACGGATCTGAGGCGGCTGGACCTGGCCGACATGACGGCACTCCGCGAGCGGGTCGGGATGACCTCGACCATCGCCCTCCCACGAGACAAGCTCGACAAGGAATGACCGCACCGCCGGGCGCTCCCCGACGGCTCGGACTGCCCTGTGCAAGCGCTATTCCGCCCCGAGTGCAGTGCGGCCGATTCCGCCCTTGAAGAGCGTGCTCAGGTTCTTTGCGATGCGGGCCTCCAGTGCGTCGGGGGGCTGGCCTCGCAGTGCAGCGACCGCCACCAGCACGTGGCGCACGTGGGCCGGCTCCACCTGCTCGGGCGGCACACCTTCCAGGCCGATTGCCGGGGCATCGGTCTCCAGCAGGATCCGCTCGTCGGGGAGAAAGCGGACGAGCCGGTGGACCCGGCGGGCATTGGGGCGGGTGGCAGAGCCGGAGAGGGAGAAGTACCACCCCAGGTCGAGGAACCGGGACGCGACCTCCGGTGCGCCTCCGAAGCTGTGCAGGATGCCGGTGACCCCGGGCACTTCCCGCACAGCGTCCAGGGTGGCTTGGAATGCGTGTCGGGAATGCACGACCACGGGGAGCTGAAGCTCTCGAGCCAGCTCGAGCTGGGCCACGAAGTACCTGCGCTGGAGCCCGGGGTCGACCTCGACCTTGCCGTCGAGGCCGATCTCGCCCAGGGCCACGATGCGCGGGTGCGCGAGCCAGGGGCGGAGCTGCCGCACGTCCAGATCGGGGCGGATGAACCACGGGTGGAACCCGACGGCGGCGTCGAGGCCGGGAACGGCCTCCGCCAGCTCCAGCACGCGGCAGCAGGAATCCGGGTCGTACCCTGCGGCAAGACCGCCCGAGACGCCTGCCGCACGAGCACGCTCCATCACGGCCGGGACGTCCCGGACGAGCGGCTCGTCGGTGGGATGGAAGTGCACATCATACAGCATGGAGCCTCTCCACCGCGCCGGCCAGGACCTGCCGGATGCGACGCTCGTCGGCGCCGTAGTCGGGAGCGGCAGGGCAGCCGGCTCGCTCGGCGAGTCGCCTGCCGGCTGCGGATGCGTGCCAGAGTGCGGTCCGCCGGACCCCCTCGGCAGGCGGAATGCCGGCAGCAAAACCGAGGGCGGAGAGGTGCGACAGGTCGAGGCCGAAGTCATAGTCTCCGAACGGTGGCCGGAACGAGGAGAACGTCACCCGTTCGGCTGCCGCAACGATGTCGGGATGGGCATGCAGCACCCGCAGAGAGCGGCCGAGGGCCGAAGCAGCCCACTTCAGATAGGAGAGTGGGGTGAGAGTCGCGGGGCCGGCCACGTTCACCCGAGCCCCGTCCGCTCCCGGAGCGAATGCCAGGTGCACGATGGCGGCGGCGGCTGTCTCCACGTATCCGTCCGGAAGCAGGGTCCGTCCGTTCCCGCGAAGCAGGATCGCCTCCCCCCGGAGGAGAGCGGCAATCCAGCGGGCGTCCCGGCCGTGCGGGTCGCCGGAACCCCAGAGCTGCGGCAGCACGGCCCAGCTCAACGGGAAGGCCCGCTTCGCTGCCGCCCGCTCGCCCACCTTCCACGCCTCGGCCTTGCCCCGGCCATAGCTTCCTTCCGCATCCAGAGGGACATCTTCGGCCACGGGCAGCCGGTGTCGGCGGGACAGCCCGTATTCCGCGATGCTGCCTGCGACCACGAAGCGCCTCACCGCACGGCCCGCCCGCTCCCAGGCAGCGACGAGGTGCTCCATCTCGGCCGGTTCGAAGAGCGCCAGGTCGATCCAGATGTCGGGCCCGCGCTCCATCAGATCCCGCACGACGTCCGGGTCGGTTCGATCTCCCTGGACGAACGCTCCCGGCAACGGCTCGTCGGGGAGGCTCCGCCCTGCGCAGACGAGATCGAGCGGACCTCCCCCGACCGCAACGGCAAGCTGCTTCACCACGTGCCGCCCCAGGAACCCCGAGCCCCCCACGACCACGGCCTTCATGGGATCTCCACTGAGCGAAAGCCGCCCGCGCCGAAACGGGCAAGACAGGTCCTGTAGATCGCGGGGCACCAGGCCTGCACGGCACACTGCCCGCACGCCTCCACGAACGTACGGTCCGAAGCCAGACACGACGGCTCGACCCGCCCGCTGTCCAGGTCCAGCGGGGCGTTCCGGTGCAGCAGATCCATCGAATGCGGCAGCAGCTCGCCCAGGGTGCAGAGCGGGAAGTCCCGGACAGCCAACGTCGCCGCGCCTCGCCCGCGACCTTCCGGCCCGCCACGACCGTCCTGTCCGGTCGGGGCGGGGCCGTCGTCCCGCCGCAATCCCCGGGCCACTCCGCGGACCTCGGCGATCGCATCGCCCAGGGACAGCTCGAGCCGATCTGCCTGCCGTGCCGCCTCTTCGAGCGGCTTGAGCGCTGCCAGGAAGAACGCCGGCGTTCGCTTGAAGCGGGAAGCGACCGACGCTGCCTGCCGGCCGAACCACTCCCCCCGGCCGCACAGCTCGGACGTGACCACGGTGTAGAAGTACGTGTCGGCATCGGCCGTCGAGAGGTGGCCCACGGCCCGCTCCAGCAGCTCCGGGTTGTCCTCCCGAAGGCTCAGACGTCGCTGCCGCTGCGGGTCGAAGTCGTCCAGCGACACACCGAACACGCTCACCCCCGAAGCCAGCATGCGGTCCAGCTCCGCCTCGTAGGCCAGCATGAGCCCGTTCGTCGTCACGATCACCTGGGACACGCCCAGCTCCGGCAGCCGACTCAAGGCAGCATGGAGGTGGGGCCAGATCGTCGGCTCTCCGCCGATGAGCGCCACCGTGGAGAACCCGCGGAGCACGGCGCCTTTCGGGGGGTCGAGCGCCGCGGTCAGCGTCGTGCGGTACAGCTTCTCCCGCGGGACCGCACAGTACAGGCAGCGCTGGTTGCAGACGTTGCCGACATCCAGGTAGAACGCGGGAGCCAGCTTTCGGGCAAGGGACCGCAGCCCCGGTGCCGGCTCGATCCACGGGGGAGGCTCGACCAGCAGCCGCACGTCCACCCGGCTCGATTCTCCCTTGTCGAAAATGGGGACTACCCCGGTCGTGTCGACCCGCCTCATGCCGCCATTATAGGTCGCTGCCGTGAGACTTGCCAGACCCGCAGCAATCCACTATGATTTCGACCGTTGACTCGAGCAGACAACTCAACCATGGAGGAGAAGATGCGCAGAGTACTTTCGGGACTTCTGGTGGCGGCGGTGTTGGTTTTCGCACAGGCCTGCGGCAGCGACGAAAGCCTGACCAAGGAAGAGGCCGGGCAGGTGTTCGGAGCGGCCTCGGGCGCTGCGGGGCAGGTCCAGGGCCAGGTGTTCTCGGGAATGGCTCAGGCTCCGGCTGCCGACGAGATCACGGTGGGCAACTTCACCTACAGCTGGACGGACACGTCCTTCACGTTCACGGGGACCGTGGAAAGCGCAGAGGGTGGTTCCGCAACCGTGGAGGGTTCCGGTACGTGGGATGCGGCCGGCCAGTCGGCTTCGTTCGAGTTCAGCATGACGTTCAACGCCTATGCGTCGCAGGGCATCGTCCTGGACGGCGTGCTGGAGATGTCGTTTGCGGGCTCGCAGCAGAACTACGAGATGACATACTCCGGTGACATCCAGTCGTCGGGCAAGGTCGTCGGCTCGGTGACGTTCGATCTGACGATCAAGATGTCCCCCGGGAAGATCGAGTACGCAGGCACCGTGGGCGGCCAGAAGGTGGGCGCCTCCGCGACCTACGACATCCCCAGCTACTAGAAACGCCAACGACGGGGCTTCCGCTCGTTCGGTCCCGTCGGCTGACTGCCGTTCCGGTCCTGCACCCCATCGAATGTCGAGCCTGTTGACTTGCGCTTCCGTCGGAGTAAGGTTCCGGGGTTGCGCTGAGAGTCTGTTGTCAGTACCTGCAAACGAAGAACGGAGGGATACTACGATGGTGCGCATGAAGCTGATGGTGCTGGCGGTGCTGGTGGTGGCCGGGCTGGTCTTTGCGAGCTGCGACAGCGGAGATGAAGGAGACAAGACGCCGGGCAAGGATGTGAAGACGGGGGAGGATTCCAAGACCGAGGAGGACGCCACGACGACCCCTCCGGGCGACATCTCCACCCAGGAGGAGCAGGTCGAGGGGTGCACCAACGAGTGCCCGCTCGTTGGCAAGACGGAGTGCCTGTCGGATACCACGTTCCGTGCCTGTGGGCCGAACCAGGAAGCCTGCCTGGTGTGGGGACCGGTCGAGCCCTGCCCCGGAACGGCCAAGTGCGATACCGCGACCGGTGCCTGCGTCGTGGGGTGCACCGATGACTGCACCACGGTCGGCGTGAAGTCGTGCAGCCAGGACGGCCTGTCGGTCATGGAGTGCAAGGTGGGCGTGGACGGGTGCAAGCACCTGTCCGTGGCGGAAGCATGCCAGGCCCCGGCCGCGTGCGTCGACGGTGCGTGCGCCGGCGGCAATCCCGGGGCAACCGACTGCAAGGGCATCATCGTTTGCTCGCAGACCTGCCAGAACCAGGCATGTATCGAGGGGTGCATGCAGAAGGCATCCAAGGCGGGCCAGGATGCGTTCCTTGCTCTCAACCAGTGCGGTGCCGGAGCGTGCGGAACGCAGACGCAGCCCGCTGCCAGCCAGGCCTGCATCATGAACAACTGCGCCAACGAGTGGTCCGGATGCGTGGGCCCCTGGGGCACGGACGGATGCGTGGCCATGATCCAGTGCGCCAACGGGTGTGGGATGAACGCGGACTGCCAGCTCGACTGCCTGCTCAAGGGAAGCCAGAAGGCGACGGTCGCGTTGTGGGACCTCCAGGCGTGCCTCGAGGCCAACTGCTCGCAGTGCGGCAACGACCAGCAGTGCTACCAGACCTGCGTCCAGCAGAAGTGCATTGACGAGTACCAGGCATGCACCGCTAGCTGAGCCGGCATCTCCCCTCGACCTCTCATGCGGCCGTCGCCGCGCGAAGAACCATCAGGATTCGGTTCCGCTGCGCAGCAGAATCGCGTCCCGGGCCATCTGATCGACGAGCTCGTTGAGTGGGACGCCGGCGTGTCCCGGGACCTTGATCAGCCTGAGGTCTGCGAATTGCGCCAGCATCGCCTTGAGGTCGGCGATGATCTGCTGGTTCGCCTTGGCCTTCCACCCCAGGGAGAGGACGCCGATGACGTACTTGGAATCGGTGTGCAGGTCGACGGGCAGGTCCTTGCGCTTGAGCATCCGCAGGGCAAGGCGCACGGCCTCGAGCTCTGCTATGTTGCTGGTGCCCATGCCCAGGTATCGGGAGGCCCTCTTCTCCCTTCCCTGGTAGCTCAGCGCTGCGGCGCAGGCAGCGGGGCCGGGGTTGCCGCTGCAGGCACCGTCGGTGTAGATGATGATCGCATTGCGCTGCGCTTTTACTCGGGCTATCATGCCGTGAGTTTCGCCGCTTTGGACGGCTGCGTCAAGCGGCATGCAGAGGAGGTCCGAAGGTCGCATGCTGGCCCTGATTACCAACGACGACGGACTGAATGCGCCGGGAATCCAGCCGCTGATCCGCGTGGCCCGAAAGCTCTTCGACCGGGTGGTTGTCGTGGCCCCGAGGAGTCAGACCAGCGCGGTCAGTCACGGGATCACGATCAACAAGACGTTCCGGGTCTTTCCGCAGGAGGAGCCGGACGTGTATGCGGTCGAGGCGCTCCCCGCGGACTGCGTGTTCTTTGCGATGAGGCAGCTCCTGGATGTCGCGCCCGATTTCGTCCTTTCCGGGGTGAACCTGGGACCGAACATGGGATACGACACGGTGTATTCGGGGACGGTTGCCGGTGCTCGGGAGGGGCTCATGCATGGCATCCGGGCGGTTGCCTTCTCGCTGGCAGCCACCCGCCCCGTATCGTTCGAGCAGGCCGATCCGGTCATCGAGAAGGTGCTTGCTCACTGCATGGAGCGGCCGTTCCCGCAGCGAATGATGCTCAACGTGAACATCCCGTCCCGGGAGATGTTCGGGGAGATCAAGGGGTACCGCCTTGCGAGCCTCGGAACGCGGGTGTTCGCGAACAAGACGGCGCTCTGGAAGGATCCCATGGGGAACCTTCACGGCTGGATCGGGGGCCGGGAGTTCGCTCTCGAGGGGAACGGCGACTCGGATTGCCGCCATCTGCCTCAAGGATACGTGACGCTGACGCCTCTGACGTGGAACCTCTCGTTGCCGGATGACATCGAGTGCCGGGGCTGGGCGCAGGGACTCGCAAACGGGCATTCCAAGGAATAGGAGAACGTGATGACCGACCTGAAGCAGTGGATCCGCGACATTCCCGACTTCCCCAAGCCCGGCATTCTCTTTCGAGACATCACGCCGCTGCTGCAGAGCCCGGAGGGGCTGAAGGCTGCGATCGATGCGCTCTGCGCGCCGCACCTGGCGAGTCCGCCCGACCTGGTCGCGGGGATCGAGTCGCGGGGGTTCCTGTTCGGCTCGGCCATGGCCTACAAGCTGGGGTGCGGGTTCGTGACGATCCGCAAGCCGAAGAAGCTGCCGTGGAAGACCCGCCGGGCCGAGTACGCGCTGGAGTACGGAACGGATGCGATCGAGGTGCACGAGGATGCGGTCAAGCCGGGGCAGAGCGTGGTGCTCGTGGACGACCTGCTGGCCACGGGGGGTACCATGGCAGCGGCCTCCAGCCTGATCTCCGGCCTGGGCGGCCGGGTGGTCGAGTACGCGTTCGTCATCGAGCTGGCCTTCCTCCAGGGTCGAAAGAAGCTCACCGGCGCCCCGGTGAGATGCCTCGTGACCTACTGAGCAACAGCACCTGGCGGGTTGCAACCGTCGTCACGGAGGCGTGATCGTGCTTCAGGGCCTTACTCGGGTCCGGTCACCCTCGGTCCACCAGCCTCGCCAGGACGTCCCACGGCTCGTCGTCCCCCTCGTAGCGGTTGAGGCGGTCGAACACCGCGGCGGTGTCGGCGTGGCGGAACTGCCATCCCGACTCGACCGAGTAACCGAAGTCGTTGTCATCGATGGTGCCGGTCAGGAGCCCGTCGTGGACGGCCTTCCAGTAGAGCGGCGTTTCCGGGAAGAGGCGAAGCGACGTGTGCGGGGCATCCCCGCGCAGGCGGACGAGATCGACGAGTCGGGCGCGCTCTGCGTTCTCTCTCAGCTCGTCCAGGGTGGTCCACGGGTCGAACAGGATGAACCCGAACGACGGCTCGATGCAGAGGTTCGGATGAGCGGAGGACAGCTCGCGGATCGTGGCGCAGGCCCTGAGGATGTCCTCGAACCGGATTCCCTTGTTGTAGCGTTCGAGGACCGAGTCGGCCAGGTTCTCGATCCCGAACTGGTACAGCCTCAGCGTGTTCCTTCCCTCGAGCATGGAGAGTGCGGTCTCGAGCGGCCCCCGGTAGCGGGCCACGTGGTCGAGGCGGCCGGACAGGAGCAGGTCGACTCCATCGAGCGGCCGGGTCAGCACGAGGCGGGCCAGGTCGTCGGCAAAGCTCAGGGCATGCTCGTCGATCAGGATGAGCTTCCGTATTGCGGGAAAGGCGGACACGACCGCATCGATCTGTCCGGCCAGCATGTCGCGTTTGAGCTCCCACTCGAGCGGGTGCGCTGCCGGCCTGAGACAGAACGTGCAGCCTCCGGAATGAACCTGGCCGGCGGGACACCCGGGAGGCAGCACCGGTCCTCGGGCATGCCGGTAGGTGCACCCCCAGTCTCCGGCGATGTGCTTGCGGATCTCGGCCGGACGGCCGGGTCCCATGCGGAAGAAGGCATCGTAGTCGACGGGGCAGCGGGAGAAGATCTCGTGCATGGCGTGCAGCCCCGTCTCTGAGGTCCGGACCTGCTCTCCGTCACGCCAGGAAAGCGCAGCGACCTCGCCCGGGCTGCGCTTCCCCTCGAGCACCTCGACGAGCTGGAGGAGGGCCAGAGGGTCCGGCTCGGACAGCACGTAGTCGACCCAGGGACACTCCAGCAGGAGGCGGCTGCCGACCGCCACGATCGCTGCCCCGGTGGCCTCCTTGACCCGGCGGGCCAGCACCTGGCTCGGCAGGTAGGAGAGCTGCACGAGACGGGGGGCGAAATCCGAAAGAAACGAGACGAGCCCTTCGACCAGGTCGTCCTCGTCGAACCCGGCCAGTGCGGTGCGCTCCGCCACGACGGCGAAATGCCCGGCCCGGTTCAGGGCCCCGGCAGCAGCCGCATCGAACAGGTCGAAGAAGTAGTTGTCCGAGGTCCGGACGTATCGGGCAAGTGCCACGCGCATGCTGCCAACGCCCCCGTTCGAAGCGGTCCCGCTCAGGAGATGGGAGAGACCTCGTGATCGCCGACGTTCTCGAGGTAGTCCCGCCGGATCCCCATGCACTCCCCCTTTACCACGCACGCCTCGCACTTTTCAACGCGGGTGTTGGCCGTAATGCGCGACTCGGACAGCCAGAAGGTCGATTCCGGCGTCACGACGAGCACGCGGTCCTCCCGCACGTCCCACAGGTGCTCCCAGTAGCCGGGCAGCATGCACCGGGGGACGTGCCGCGAGAAGACCGGGATCCCCCGCCTCCGTCCCACCTCGAAAGCCTCGAACATGAACGGCCGCATGGTACTGACCGGAACCAGGCTGTCCCGGGCATCCCGGACGCGGTCGGTCAGCGACATCAGCCAGAACACGAACCGCTCGATTCCAAGCTCGGCCCAGTGTTCGACGGTATCGGGAAGCGCCTCGTACGTGTCGGCCTTCATGATGACGTCGCCCACGACGACGGCCCCCCGGGAGACCAGGTTCGCAACACCGGTCCTGACCAGGTCATAGTACTCCTCACGACCCATGATCCGAGCGTACATGGCCCTGTTCCACCCCATCAGAGCCAGGTGGAACAGGTTCGCTCCGGCCTCGAGCAGGCGCTCCACGTATTCGGGATACGCGTACATCAGCCCGTTCGAGGAGATCTTCACCGTCGTGTATCCCAGCGTGCGCCCGAGCTTGACCAGACGCGGAAGGTCCTTGCGGATGGTGGGCTCGCCTCCGCCGAAAGCAGCGGCGGTGAGCCCTTCCCGGGCACCTCTCTCGAGTGCGGCGGCAATGGCCTTGCCGTCCAGGTTCCGGGTCCGCATCTCCCGCGTCACCGTGCAGTAGTCGCACTGCACGTTGCACTCGTATCCCATGATGATGTCGATCAATCCTGCACCTCCGCGAAGTCGTAGCGGCCGTCGCAGGCAACCCGGTAGAGGCAGCCCCGGCAGGAGTCGTCGTACCGCCGCGTCTGCGCCAGGTAGCGATACAGGTTCACCTCCTCCCGGGTGACGAAGACCATGGTGCGGGACAGCTTGCCCAGGTCCTGGGCCACGTACTCCTCCAGCCCGGGAAGGTGGCAGTAGGGGAGGTTGACGACCTGGAATGCCATCCGGTCCCGCCATCTCTCGATGACCCGACGTACCACCGCTGCCGCCTCGTCCGGATCGGGCACGAGCTCGGCTGCCGCCCGGCCGAACGGGGTCAGGAACTGGATGTTGAGCCGCGGGACCGACAGGCCGGCCAGCAGCTCGACGAGCGCGTCCAGCCGCTCGAAGTTCCGGGTGCTCAAGGTCGTGTTGACGCCGAAGTCGACCGATTTCGGAGCAAGGCGGACGGCATTGCGGAGCCCCTGCACGGTCTCTGCGAAGCTGCCCGGCGACCCGGTGATTCCATCGTGCACCTGGGCGCTGGCACCGTGCAGCGAGATGAGCAGGCCGGTGATTCCCGACGTCAGCAGGGCCCGGGCAAACTCGGGGTAGGCCATGCGGCGCCCGTTGGTCGTCACGTTGATCGGGGCAAACCCCTTGTCCACGGAGAAACGGATGATCTCGAACAGATCAGGATGCAGCGTAGGCTCTCCGCCGTCCAGGTCGAGCTGCCGGATTCCCTGGTCCCAATGGCGTTCGAGAATCCTCCGGATTTCGTCTGCGGGGAGGTCCTGCTGGCTCCGGTTGCCGACTGCGCAGAACACGCAGTGGTTGTTGCAGCGGTAGGTGACGTTGACGATGACCTTGGCCGCTCGGGACTGGCTGGCCCGAGCCCTCAGCAGCGACACGGCCCGGACGAACTCGTCCGGTTCGACGCCGATGGGGGTCCAGGTCGGCTCGTGCTGCATGGCCTTCGTGCTGCGTCCGGTCCCGGTGGCCGCGGCCAGGCGCGTCCCGGGCAGGGGGGTGGGGAACTGGACGAGAGGCCGGGCGCCATAGTCGTCGAGCATCGTGCGGGCAACCTCGAGCGTTGCCAGGGCTTCCTCCCGTGTCTCGGTCTCGAAACCGACCGTCCAGTGCACCAAAAGAGGCAGCGATACCTCGCTGCACCACTGTGCGACCTGCCGCACCTGGTCGACCGTGACGCTCTTGCCGACCAGCTCCCGCTGCACTCGCGGGGACGCGCTCTCTGCGGACACCGTCAGCTCCCCGGTCACCCGGGACAGTGCGGACACGGTCTCCCGGTCGAGCAGGTCGGCCCGCAGGCCGTTGGGAAGAACGAGCCTCATCCCCGCGTTGTCGACCATCGCCAGGAGCTCGGGGAAGTCCTTTCGCACGTTGGCAGCGTCGTCCAGGACGAAGAGGCGTTCGATGCCCGCTACCCTGGCCCTTGCAAGGAACGTCTCGACCTGCGGCAGCGGAACGGCCCTGTAGTTGCGGTACGGGCTGGTGCAGAAGGAGCACGAGAACGGGCAGCCCCTGGAGAAGTGCACGGGCAAGGCGCTGCCGTCCACTGCGTACTGGCGGAGCTTGGCAAGCCGACCCACCCGATCGAGGAAGGCTCGTGAGCCGGCAAGCCAGTCCGATGAGAAGGAAGGAACCGAGCATTCGGCCAGAAGCGTTGCGTCCGGTACCTCGCCCGGCACCAGGAAGGGAACCGCGTTCTTCGTCTCCAACACGACGTTGGGCAGGGTCCGCTCCCCTTCCAGGCTCACGAACCGGTCGAGCTCCGGGTAGTCGGACCGCAGCCGGACCCCTTCGGTCGGGACGCGGTGCATGCCCCCGGTGTACAGCTCCGCTCCGACCAGGAGTGAGTGCGGACGCCATTGCCGCATCCGGCGCAGGAGGTAGGCGAGCCCCTCGCTTCGCCGGGAAAGGACGAACGGGGTGAAGTGGATCACGGCCACGTCGAAATCCGCGTCCCGCAACGGCTCGAGCAACGACACGTGGGGAACACCGAACAACCCCCGCTCGTTCCTGAGCGGGAAGTAGTCCGCACCGCGCACGGCGAGCGCGTCGAGGACGTGCACGTGGTGTCCGCAGCCCGTCAGCCTCTCCGCCAGGTACCAGGCGGGCAGACCGGTGAAATGCGGGTAGTCGATAAAGTCGGAATCGACCTCCTGCGGCGGATTGAGGATCAGGATCTTGCGGCGCTCGGACATGTCGCCTCCCCCGGGGAATACTATCAAGCGAAAGCCGCTGAGGCAAAGGCGGGGATCACTCGGTGTTCGCTATGGTCACGGTGCCGAGCCGGACCCGCTGCGTGGAATCGACATCGAGCCCCTGGGCCTCCACCGTTACCGGCTTGCGGCCGTCCGTGATCCCGAGCCAGACGCCGTAGGTCCCCGGCCTGGTGCGATGCATGTCGATGTGGATCGGGTGCCGGTCCACGACATACTCCCCCTCCCGCCAGTCCCCGAGCGGGTACAGTCCGCCGATCGGAACGTGGTCTCCGTCCACCTCGGCCCCGCTCTCCTGGCGGAGCTTCACGGTCAGGCGCCATCCCTTGGGGAGCTCGGTGACTGCCCGGAACAGGTAGCTCATCTCGACCGTTCCGGCCAGTTTGACATCCATCCGGGAGCGGTTGATTCCCAACAGCTCGACCTTGCCGCCGAACGTGGCCGAGAGCGCGTCGTCCATCGGCGGCTTGTCGAAGCTGATGAAACGCCCCGCCTTTGCCCTCCGTTCGTCGAGGGAAAGGCCGGTCCTGACGAGTCCGGCCTTGACGCGGATGCGGGCCACCTCGACGCGGTCGTCTTCCACAGGGCCTTCCGACCGGGCGGAGAGCCGCTTGCGGCTGGCCTTGTCCCAGAACCCGACCAGAAGCCGGGCCTCCCCTCCGCGCCAGGTACCGGGCACGTGGATCACGTGCTCGTCGACGTAGTACTTGCCGGCCTCCCACTTCTCGAGCGGCCACGCACCTCGGCCCGGGACGTGGTCCGCGTTGAAGAACTTCTCGCCGGGCATGGTGAAGTGGACGAAGAACGCGGTGGACGCGGGCATCTCTGCCAGGGCCTGGAAGACGTAGCGGACCTGGATGTCCTCGCCGGCACGAACGGTGGGAGGCGTGACGTCGCATCCCACGAGCCGGATCTTCCCTGCGAAGTCGGCCTCCAGCCGGCGCGCCACCTCGGGCTCGGAATCGGACACCACCCCCTCGGTGAGCCTGCTCCCCCACTCCTCGTACTGCTGGTTCACCACCCGATTCCACCGCTGCATGGCCTCTTCCTTCTCGTCGAGGAGCGCAGACTGGTAGGGACCGGTAAACGCCAGGTTGTCGGTATCGAAAGGGTCGACGCTGGTATCGTAGACCTCCATCGGCTTGAGACCGAAGTGGTAGATGTACTTGATCGGCCCCTCCCGCATCGCCATGCACCGCCGCTTGAACCAGCAGGAGAAGAAGAGCTGGCGGTCCTCGGGGACCGCCTGGAGCAGGCTCCGGCCCAGGAACTCCCCCTTGTCCAGCTCGAGCCCGGCAAGCTCCAGCACGGTCGGCACCAGGTCGAGGTGCGACCGGAACCCCTTGATCACGCCCGGCCCCCCCAGATGCCTGGGATTGTAAAGCACCGCAGCAGAGCGAAGCCCTTCCTCCCACATGATCAGATCGTGCTGGCGACGGCCGTGCTCGCCGAACGCCTCGCCATGGTCGCCCACGATGATGAACACCGTGTCCTCCAGCAGCCCCATCCGCTCGAACCCGGCAAACACGTCCCGCAGGAACTCGTCCGTGTACTTGACGGCATTCAGGTAGTTGCGCTGGTCCAGGTCCTCGGTGGGATACATCGTGTACGGGTAGGACTGCGGGACAACGTAGTTGTGGTGGCTCATGAGGGTCAGGTAGGTCAGCAGGAACGGCTGCCCCCGGACCGACTCGACCCAGTCCAGGGAGGGCTGGAGCATGACCCTCTCCTCCCGGCCGAAGTAGTTGGTCTCCTCGAACCCCTCCACCGGCATGTCGTCGAGCAGCCGGATCGTGTCGAATCCCGTATTCGCCATGAGCTGGTTGCGATGCTCGAAGTTGGCCACCGGTGCGAAGAACCCGGTCCTGTACCCCGCGCTGCGCAGGAGGTGCGGCAGACAGCGCCTGGGAAGGATGTCCGGAGTGGTCTCCAGCGGCTCCGTGTCCAGGTACGGGTAGATGCCGCAGACGACGGACACAAGCGCCTTGGTTGTGTGAGGGACCACTGAGTACTGGTGCTCGACGACCCACCCGTCACGCGCCAGCTCGGCAAGGAAATGCGTCGTGTTCACCCCCTTGACGTACACGTCCGAGGACTTCCAGTTGAGCGACTCGAACATGACCAGCACGATGTTGAGCCGTGGCTTGTCCGGAACCGAGCGGAGCTCCAGCGAGCTGTCGAGCCGCTCCTGCTCCGTGATGGCCACCGTCTCCTCGGGCAGGAGGCTCTCCTGCAGCATGTCCGCTGCGATGTCCAGCACCACGCAGCGGGAGACGACCATGGCCTGACCGGACGGAGGAGGAAGCAGCCACAGGCCCACGACAAGAAGAGCCCCGACGATGCCGGCGGCAATCGTCCTTCGCCCGGACCACCCGCCCAGCGCCACCAGCCGCCTGCGAACCGGAGGAAGCAGCGGAATGGCCATGCCCAGAACGGCGAGTGCAACCTGCCCGAGCGCAAGCAGCCAGCGCCCCACCGTCAGCTCGCTGCCAACCACCGCTGCCGTCGAGCCGAAGTTCCGCAGCCAGAACTCCAGGCTGCTGTATGAGAACGTCGCCCCCGTGGCAAGGAAGAAACCATGGCTCACACCGGTCAGGAACAGCGTCACCAGCAGCAGCAGGAACCAGGCAATGCCCGCAGGTACCGCCACGACCCGCAGCCGACTGGACAACGGAACCGCGAACAGCAGGCCCAACACCAGCGCAAAAGCGACGTCGGACGACCAGGCCTGGACGAACTGCACGACCGAGAGCTCCCCCGTCACTGCACGAAGCTCGAGCGCCTTGAACGCCCCAGTCTCGATCAGAAACACCAGGATCAACGGGGCCACCAGCCCAAGCCCGGCCCAGGTCACGGCTGCAGCCGGCCTCTTCGCTTCGTCCACCTTCTCCTCCACACTCGGTCGCTCGCCCACTTCCGCATCCGTCCGCAACCCCAGTCACTCGACGGCCAAATCGACCACGCCTGGTCGTCGCTCATCGCAACGATGTTCAAGCCCCCCGCTCCCCCCCGTCACCGGCTTCGGTCCCCGTGCCGTCACGGGCCCTTGCCAGAACCAGTCTCCCTTGCAGCCAGCTCATGAAGCCCAGCGCCGGCGCGACCTTCCGGGCGTGCATTCTGGGCCACCCACGGCCATCCGTCAAGCATGGTTGGATTCCCCCAGGCAACCGATCACTGCTGGGTTGACGAGCAGGCCTGCTGCGCCCCGCAGTCAACCCAGGAGTGATGCCTTGCGGGGTTTAGCGCCAAAGCGCTTGACAATGCCGTCCGTCGGAATCAGCATGTGGGGGATTTTGGAGGGGGAGGGGGTCGTGAAGCGCATTCCGCCCGCGTTGGTGAAGGAGTTCCTCGGGCTGCCGAACCTGCTCACGTACGCCCGCATCGTTGCCATCCCCTTCACCGTCTTCTTCCTGATGCTGTCGGAGAAGGCCGTGACCGGACAGGACGGACGGTGGTACGGCTTCTTGGCGCTGCTGCTGTTCTCCCTTGCCGCGGTGACCGACTACCTGGACGGATGGATTGCCCGGGCCTACCAGCAGCACAGCCTTGTCGGGAAGTTCATGGACCCCATCGCGGACAAGATGGTGGTCCTCGCGACGCTCGTCACGCTCGTCGAGCTGCGCGTCATCGAGGCATGGATCGTGGTGCTCATCCTGCTGCGGGAGGTGGCGATCACCGGGTTGCGGGCACTGGCCACGGCCGAACAGCTCACCATTGAAGTCAGCGAAATGGGGAAGCTCAAGACCGTTTTCCAGCTCTGCGGCATCGTCGCCCTTCTCTTCCATTGTGCGTTCGCTGAGCTTCTGCCCCCACTGCCGCTGGATGCCCAGATGCTGGGCAAGATCCTCATCGTCATATCGCTCTTCTTCTCGCTGATCTCGGCCTCGTTCTACTTCACGAAGTTCGTTCGGGCCGTGGTGGCGAAGTATGAGGAGCGCCAGGGGAAGAAGTAGGCTCTGTTTCCCCGTTCTCCGCGGCACGGCCCGCCCGTTCGATCACCTCTCGGGAGAACTCGCCCAGGAACAGGTAGGCCACGAGCACCCGAAACATGACGAAGCCGAAGATCGAGGTGGTCGAGAATGCATCGATCACCCCCTCTGCCCCACCCGCTGGCGACTTCACGTATGGAGCATAGAAATGACGCATCACGAGCTGGGGTGCTCCCAGTCCGGACACCGAGATCGGGATGATCTGGATGAAGGTCAACAGCGGCATGTAGACCAGCAGGCGGAGCGCGGGAACAGCGACCCCGAAAAGCCGGAGGAACAGGTACTGCGACCCGATGTAGAGCAGCAGGAAGAGCATGCGCAGGCCAGTGAGGACCAGCACGTCGGCCACACGGGCCTCGGCCAGGGGACGGAGCAGGTCGAGCCGCAGCACGCGGGAGATCACGGGCAGCCGGATGTCGAACCGGCAGGTCAGCACGAGCAGCCAGAAGCCGCCAATCCCGCCGGCAACGGCCCCCCAGGCGACGGTCAATTCCCCGGCAGAAAGGAACTCGGCCCCCAGGTTGAGCACGAGCCCGCAGCCGAGCAGGACGCAGAGGGCATGGATATCGACGAGGTTCAGGAAGAACAGGGCGCCCAGCGATTTCCAGAACGGGGCTTTGCGGCTCGCCTGGAGATAGAATGCCATCCCCACGAGCGCTGCGTTGTAGTTGAGGATGTTGAGGAAGTACGAGGTGGCCTTGATCGGCAGTGCCTCGCGGAACCCGACCGGGAGCACGAACCGGGAAAAGACGCGCCCCACACAGTAGCTGTCGGCCAGGAAGGTGAGCAGAGTACCGACCAGCGCCACGGCCAATGCTGCCAGGATGCTGACCTCCGACAGGGCGTGTCCCACCGCATCCAGGTCGGTGGTCCACCCGAGGTACCCGAGCAGGAGCACGGTTCCGGCCCAGGGCAACAGCCTTCTCAGGGTCTTCCCCAGCTTTCCGTGCTGCCGGGCCGACACCGGGCACCTCCGGTTGAAATCGGCCCCGAGCATGATAGAATCCGCCCCGGATGTCAACCCGGGCAGGGACCCCGGACCACCGCCTCGGCCCCCCTGCCGTCCGACTCGACCCGCGGTGGATGGCGGGTTCTGCATGGGTGCGGGGGATTCCCGTTCCGTCGCTCTCTCCCTCCTGGATGCCGTGCGCCGGCAGGACGTGTTGCTCACTGCTGCGTTGCGCCACGAGCTGTTCCGCCGTGACCTCGACCCCAGGACCAGCGCTCCCGCCAACCGGGCGGCCCTCGGGACGCTGCGGAACCGCCGGCTCCTCGACGCGCTGCTGGCGCCCCTGGCCGAGCGAGGGTTGCCGAAGAAGGACGAGCGGTTGATGGACCTGCTCCGGCTGGCTCTGCACGAGTACCTGTTCATGGATTCGGTGCCCGACTATGCCACGCTGAGCAGCTACGTCACCCTGGCCCGAAAGACCAAGGGTCCCCGGGTCGCCGGGTTCGTCAACGCTCTGCTCCGGAAGGCCGCTGCCCTCGGCCGTGACGTCCTGCTGGCCAGGGCCGAGGCGCTTCCTCTGGCCGACCGCCTGTCCTTCCCGGACCATGTGGCGGACGCGGCAGAGCAGGTGTTCGGCCCCGAAGCTCCGGACCAGCTTGCCTGGATGAACCGCCCTGCACCCATCGGCCTGACCGTACACACGGGACGCACCGACCGCAACGCCCTGTCGGCCGCGTTGCGCCAGGTGGGACTGCACCCTGCTGCCGTCGACTTCGCCCCGGCGGGGCTGGTCCTTCCTCCCGACGAGCCTCCGTACCAGACCCTCCAGTTCGCGCAGGGGCTCTTCTGGCCGCAGGACCCGGCGTCGCAGATGGTCACCCTTCTTGCCCGGCCCAAGACCTCGGGGCGGATTCTCGACGCGTGCGCCGGCAACGGGACGAAAAGCCTCGGACTGGCACTGGCATCGCCGCCAGGGACGGAGATCGTGGCACTCGACCTGTCCGAGCCGCGCATCAAGCTGCTCACGCAGCGCCTGGAAGAGCTGGAGATCTCCAACGTGACCCCTGTGGCATGCGACCTGCTCGCTGCCCCCTACCCTCCCGGCTCGTTCGACACGGTGCTCGTAGATGCCCCGTGCACCGGCCTGGGCACTGTCCGACGTCACCCGGAGCTGAAGTGGCGTCGCACGCCGGCCGACGTGGCTTCCAACTCCGAGATCCAGGCACGGCTCATCGCGGCGGCCTCAGACCTGGTGGCCCCGGGCGGCACGCTGGTCTACACGGTCTGTACCTTCACCCCACAGGAAACCACTGGCGTGACCGCCGGATTCCTGGCCGCTCACCCTGATTTCCGGCTCGTCCAGGCCTCCGAGCTTCCCGCCCGCGGAGTGGGCATCCCGGAGACGGTCCTCCTCTCGGCAGCCCCCTCCCTTCCGTCGCAGCAGCCCGGCTCCCTCTTCCTCCCCCCGTCCCGATTCGACTCCGACTGCTTCTTCGCCGCGGTGTTCGTGAAGGCCCGCGCGGCCTTACCCGCACCACACCATGATGTAGCATTGGATGTGTGAGTCTGCAGCCCCGACGGAGGAGACGGACCCGGGAAGTTTGCGCGACCAGGAATTGTTCGTACAATGGCGCACAGGGAGGTAGTGTTGAAGCCATCCGTTGCGGACACCATGGGAAGAAGAGGGCTGCGGCTGGTCACGCGCCTGGGACCGGCGCTCCTGGCAGCCTTGACGCTGGTGCTTGCGCCGGCCGTTGTGCTCGCCGACTTCTACGTCTGCTTCAAGGGGGGCAAGGAGACCTGGACGAACCGGTTGATGCCGGGGCAGAAGTGCCGCCTGGTCATGCGGACCGACCCGGCAACCCCGTCCGGGGGAAGCTCCGGGGGCACGAGCTCGGGGGGCACGACGCCCAAGCAGCCA
>VGRX01000007.1 GCA_016875215.1 Deltaproteobacteria bacterium | reverse complement strand
CCCCCCGGCTCCCGAACCCCGGCCCCTGGACCCTGTTTCTTCCTAGCCGCACTGGCCTGCAGTGCAGGTCTGACCGGGGTCGCCGCAGGGGGTCCCGTCCTGCACGCTGTCGTGCTCGCAGCCGAGCCCGGGGTTGCACGCGTCGTTGGTGCACTCGTTGGAATCCTCGCAATCCGGGGCCTGCCCCGCTGCACACACGCTGTTCTGGCACTTCTCCCCGCCGTTGCAGGCGTTGCCATCGTCACAGGAGTTTGCATCGTTGGGGGTCTGCTCGCAACCCACCCCCGGAGTGCAGGCATCGTCCGTGCAGGGATTCCCGTCGTTGCAGTCGGGCGGCAACGTCGCGTTGCACGTGCCTGCGACACAGCTCTCCGTCCCGGTGCACGGGTCGGAATCGTCGCACGAATTGGTATCGTCGGCGTTGTGCTCGCAGCCTGCGTTCGGCGTGCAGGCGTCGTCGGTGCAGGGGTTGCCGTCGTCACAGTCCGGGGCCGGCTTGGGCACGCACGCACCCCCTTGGCAGACAGCCTCGCCGTTGCACGGATCCCCGTCGTCGCACAGATTGGTATCGTCGTCCGGGTGGACACATCCGAGCTTCTTGTCGCAGCCGTCATCGGTGCAGGGGTTGCCGTCGTCGCACTCGGGGACCGACCCCGGAGCGACGATGCACGCACCCGCCGCCTCCCCCTCCTGGATCTTGCACATCAGCACGCCGTTGCACACGTCCCCGTCCTCGAACGGCTCGCACTCCTTGTCCTCGTAGCAGGTGCACTCGAGCGCTGCAAGCTGGTCGGGCGGCAGCAGGGTCCCCGCGCATTTCCCCTCTGAGCACACGTCGGCCCCGGTGCACGGATTGCCGTCGTCGCACTTGGCTCCGTTGAGAGGGGCTGATTCGTGCTTGCACTGCCCCGTGGCCGCGTCGCACGAATCGGCCGTACACGGGTTGTCGTCGTCGCAATCCGGGTCCGCTCCGACGCAGATTCCGCCTGTGCACTGGTCGCCCGTCGTGCAGAGATCCCCGTCGTCGCACGGCCCGTCCGCAGGTTTCGTGATACACTTCCCGGTCACGCAGGTCGTCGCTACGCACTCCTCCCCTTCGACCGTGCACTCGCCGCAGCTTCCGCCGCACCCGTCTGGCCCGCACTGCTTGCCCGTGCAGCTCGGCTTGCAGCAGACGCCCTCAACACACACCTCGTCCTTCTGGCAGCAGACCACGCCGCAAAGCGGCTTGGCGCAGGCGCACTTGCCTTCCAGGTTGCACTGCTTGTTGTCCGGGCAGGTCCCGCACGACTTGCCGCACACCGGGCCGCACTCCCGGTCGAAGCAACTGAAGTTGCAGCACGTCCCGCTGTTCACGTTACACACCAGGTCGAGGTCGCAGCAGAGCCCGAAACAGGGCTCGTGGGGCGACGGACAGACGCACTTGCCCTTCTCGCACTGGCCGTTGGCGCCGCACGAGCCGCAGCTCCCGCCGCAGCCGTCATCGCCGCACTGCTTCCCCTTGCAGGCCGGCTTGCACACCACGTCCGGCACGTCCTCGGGAATCACGTCGTCCCCCACATCCTCGACCTCCAGGACGTCCTCCTTTGCGGTGACGTCCTTCGGCTTCTTCACGTGCTCGTACTCGTACGGCGTCACGCAGCCGGCAACCGCCAACCCGATCAGCCAGATCCACCTAGTTGCCCTGTTCCGCATGAGTCTCCCCCGCACTCGGAAACTGAACGTCTCTCCAATACCCAGCACGCTGCTATCGACCTCAGAAACTGAGCGTCGCACCGATGCCCAGCACCTCACCACCGGCCAGCGGAACGACCACTGCCTTCCCGGCATCCCCGGCCCCGTCCAGGATCAGGAGGACCGCTCCGGCCGCCGCTGCCGCACCGCCGACCCCGTACAACACCCACGCACTCGTAGCCATGGGCTGCACCGTGTCGTCGAACTCCTGCCGGTAGGCGGCGGGCACCGTCGGCGATACCGGGTTCCAGGGCTTTCCGTCCGGGTACCTGGCCTTGAGATCCTCGTTCCGCCCGTAGGCTATCCCGTTGAGCGTCCCGGCCACGCCGAGAATGGCCACGCCACCTCCCACCATGGCCCACTTCCACCAGTTCCCCGACTCCTCCGTCTCCGCTCCCGCTTTCCCCCCCCCCACGATCTTCCCGGTCCTCTCGATGGCCGGCCTCTCCACCACAGTTCCCCCGGGCGGAACCACGATCTGCATCCGCCACGGCGGCCGCCCCGGCTTGGTCACGACCACGTCCCACGTCCCCGCTGCCACCTTCTTGCGGAACGGTACCGTCCCTTCGGGCTTTCCGTTGAGGAAGACCTCGGCCCCGACCTCCTGCCCGGCAAGCTGGAGCACTCCGAACTGTTCCAGTGCCTTGAGCGTGAGCTTCTGCGCCGCCGTTCCCCCGGCCGCGCACGATGCGAACTGGATGGACTTGATTTCGTACCCTTCCAGCGTCGCGGTCACCGCCTGCATGCCCGGCTTGACCCAGAACACGAACGGCATCTCCAACCCCGGTCCCTCGCCGGTCTCATCGAAATGCAGGGCCGCCCCGGGCGGGTCCGAGCTGAACTCCACCCGGCAGTGGGTCCTGCCCAGCGCATTCTCCAGCGTCTCCTTCTCCGTCAACGCCTCCGGCTCGGGCTGCGGGGCCAGCCTGGTGTAGCGATCGAAGTGGTACCACGCTTCCGGCAGCCGGCCGAACTTCCGGCAGGCCTTGGCCAGCTCCAGGTGGACCGGTACGCGCTCCTGAGGGGGAAGCAGCTCCACCACTTCGGCCCAGATCTGCATGGCCTCCCCGAGCCGCCCGCCGTTCGCCAGCTCGCGGGCCTTGGACAGGCGCGTCGCAGGATCCTGCGCCTCCTGCCCCAACGCCGCCGCAGGCAGCAGCAGAGCGACGGCCAGCACCACGATCCTCATGTTCATCGGTCCCCTCCGGAATCAACGTCCGCACAACGTATCACGCATCCTACCATGCACGACATGCGCGGGCAAACACGCCGCACAGCCCTGGGTTGCGCATGGCTCGTTGACACCCGGGTGGATCCGCCGTAGATTCCGTTCGTGACCGTTCCGGTTCCCCCGGGGAAGGGGGCGCTGAGAGGGAAACGGGTGAAACTCCCGTGCGGTCCCGCCACTGTGAGCGGGTTGCCTGCGCCGGAATGCCACTGGGTCATCCCCGTGCCTCGCTCTCCCGGCTGCTGCACGCCGAGAGAGCGAAGTCGGATTCGGACCTGGGAAGGCGGCGACAGGCGGAGGTCGAATTCAACCTCGACCCGCGAGCCAGGAGACCTGCCGGAACGGCTCGAATTCGACTCGACCTCGCGGGGTGGGAAGAGTGGTTTGGAGCCCGACCGGAATTGCTTGGCCGTTTCGACCGCATCCTCCGTGCGACAGGCGGAGTGCGAATCGCAGGTTGCCGAGCATGGCAGCGTTCGCATGCATCCTGCTGGCTGCGGCGCCGGTGCGTGCGGAGGACATCGTGCTGTCCGGCGTGGAGGTGGTCGGCGGCCGCCCCCCGATGCTCGATACCTGCACGGCCGTCACCGTGGTGAAGCCGGAGGAGGGGGACCTCGCCACCGGCACGGTCTCCGAGCTTCTCGCCAAGGTACCGGGCGTCCAGGTGGTCTCTTCCGGTTCTCCGGGCCAGCGGCAGGCCGTTGCCCTCCGCGGCGCCACCGGCAGCCAGGTCCTGGTCCTCGTCGAAGGGCTCGATGCGGCCGACCCGGTCGGAGGGGTTGCGGACCTCTCCCAGATACCGGCGGAAGCGGTCGAGTCGATCGAGGTCTACCGCGGACCCCGCGGCGCCGCGGCCGGACGGGGGGCGATCGGAGGCGTCGTGGTCGTCCGACTCAAGCGGGGCGGCTCTCCCGGCGGCTCCGTCCGGCTCGCCACCGGCTTCTACCAGGTCTCGGCCCCCGATGACGTGGCAGGCGATGCCACGCTCCGGTTCGGCAACTGGTTCGCTCACTACGGCCATCGACAGGCTGCCGGGGAGTTCCCCTTTGTCGACGTCAACGGGAACGAGAGGATCCGGTCGAACAACGACAGCACCGGCGACAGGCTCACCCTGTCATGGGGAGACAGGATCCTGTCGAAGGCCCGCCTCGACGTGCTCGCAACCACGAGCTTTTCCGAACGGGGCTCCGCGGGGATCGAGCAGTTCCCGTCGAAGCTGGCCCGGGAGGCCTCGGCGCAGGGACTCCTTGGAGCGACCCTCAAAGCCCCGACATTCCCGGCCCGCCGGCTGGACAGCCGGGCCTCTCTCTCGCTCGGATACTGGCAGTGGCGGTTCACGGACCCGGAACCCTACTTCGGCGCCTCGGTGAACAGCCGGACCGAGACGTGGCGTGCCACCGGCGAGGTCAGTTCCGACTGGAGGCCTCTGAACGGCCTCACGGCCGGCCTCCGGGGAACGGCAACCGGTGAGCTCGCCTCGCTTGCCCGGCGCCTGTCCGAGCCCCGGGATGTCGACCGCGGCCTGGCGGATGTCACCCTCTCCCTGGCCTGGAACCGCCCGTCGTTCCCGGTCACCGCGGCCGGGGGCTTCCGCCTGGCCCTGGCGCGGGGCGGCGTCATCCCCGTCCCCTCTCTCGAGGTCGGGTTCGAGCTCGCCGCCGGCCTCTCGCTTTTCGCCTCGGGGAGCCGGGCCTGGCGCCTGCCGACCTTCGACGAGCTCTACTTCGAGGGAAGCGGGATCCGGGGCAACCCCGATCTCCTGCCCGAGGACAGTTGGGGGGTGGACATCGGCGTCAAGTGCGAGGGGCACGGCATCCACGCGGCAGCCACCGGCTTCTACCAGTATGTCGTGGACAGCATCCACTTCATCCAGACCACCCCCTACCTCGTCGAGGCGGCCAACACGGAGCGGGCCTGGGTCGCGGGGGGGGAGCTCGAAGCCGGCTACCGGCTCGGCCCATGGAGCATCGAGGCCTCGGCCTCCCGCCTCCAGACGCGCTGGGACCTGACCGGCGGCGATCTGCCGCTCAAGTCCGCGTGGAGCGGTACCGGGGAGACCCGGCTGGCCGTCTGGAGGCTCGAGCTCTACACGCGGGCTGCCTGGAGGACCGCATACTACCTGGGTCCCGTGGCAGATCGCCGGGAAGAGGGCCGCCTCCTGTGGGATGCCGGCCTCTCCGCGGACCTCGGCCTGTCGTTCCGCCTCTCAGCGGATGCCCGCAATCTCCTCGACAAGCGGGATGCCGTGGATGCGCTGCAGTACCCGCTCCCGGGACGATCCGTCTTCCTCAGCCTCACAAAGACATGGGAGGTGCAGAAGTGAACCAGTGGGCAGTGAGCGGTGAGCGGTGGGCCAGAGGCCCCCGCCGGATGGGCGCATGCAGGGGGTTCCTCCCGGTTTCTTCTTCCGTCCTCCCGGGCCTGCTCGCCATTGCACTGGCAGGATGTCCGGCGACGGGTGGGGGTGACGTTCCGCCCTCCGGCCACGATTCGGACACGTCCGCCCCGGCATCCTCCTTCCTGGACGGCCCCGAGGGGATCCGGGTCGTGGGGGACCGGGTCTTCGTGACCAGCACCTGTGCCGCCCTCGACGACGCCACCGGCACCATGACGTACGGCCCCGGCTATCTTTCCGCTCTCGCGCCCGAGACGCTGGAAGAGACGGGCCGCGTCGATGTCCCCTGGCTCAACCCGCAGACCCTGGTGGTCATCGACGGGCAGCCGGAGCGCGGGGGAGAAACGGGTGCACCCGCACCGGAGGTCGACGGGGCGGGTGACGGGCAGGGCGGCTCCGAGGACGGCTTCCTGCTCGCCGTTGTCTGTTCCGGACGTCTGGAATCCGACAGGAACGGCCGCATGCTCGCCGCAACGCCGGGAGGGATCCTGCTGGTCCGGCCCGAGACGCTGGCGGTCGTGGGCCAGACCGAGATTCCGATCGGAACGCCCGGTTCGCTCGGGGGGTTCCCGGGAACCGCGGTCTTCGACCCGGCCGGCAACGCCCTGCTGGCCGGGAGCGGAATCGGCCCCTACGTCTACCGGGTCAGCCTTGCCCCCCCTTCCGTCGCCGACACGTTCACGGTCCACCCGGAATCGGAGACCAACGACCTGGTGGTACCGGCGCTGGCCGGTGGAATCCTCTACGTCTCCTCGCAGCGCACGGGGCTTCTGTACCGACTGGATCCCGCTTCCGGGATCCCGGTCGCGGATCCTCTCGACATCACCAAGACCGATGCGTACGAAGGCCCGATTGACATCGCGGTCACGGGCGACACGCTCTACGTCCTGGCCACGATCTCGTCCCGGGTGGCTGCGGTGGACCTGGCGACCGGCCAGGTGACCTGGCCTTTCTCGGCCGGGTCCGCTCCCAACCGGCTCCTGTTCCACGAAGGCATGCTGTACGCGGTCAACTCGCTGGACAACAACCTGACCCGCTACGACCCTGCGACCGGTCAGCGGACCAGCCCGTTCGCCCCCCTCCCCGTCGGTACCAACCCCTGGGAGATCGCTGCCGCGGGCACGACCGGCTACATCACCGGCTATCTCGACGATACCGTCTACGCCGTCTCGCTGGACGACGGCGCCATCCTCCGCACCAGCCGATGAACCTTCTGCGCTCTCTCCTTCCGACTCTGCCTTTACCCGGACGACATCGCATGCTATAACAACCGCCGACCCGGCTGGAGGTTGTCTGCGGTGAAGGGGGAGAAGCTCGGGAACTACGTGGTGCTCGGCGAGCTGGCCCGCGGGGGCATGGCCACCCTCTGGGTAGGCCGGCACGTGCGGCTCAGCAACGTGGTGGCCATCAAGATCCTCCACCCGCAGTACCAGCGGGACGAACAGCTTCGGACGCGCTTCGTGGACGAGGCCCGGATCCAGGCCAACCTGCGACATCCCAACATCCTCGCCGTCCAGGACATCCTCGAGCTGGCCGATGCCAGCGGCATGGTCATGGAGCTGCTGGACGGTTGCCCGCTCAACACGTACCTCAAGCAGGTCGGCCACAGGCTGTCGCCGCCCCGCACACTGGGGATCTGCCTGCCGCTGGCCGAGGCGCTGGCCCATGCGCACGAGCAGGGGGTGGTCCACCGCGACCTCAAGCCGTCCAACGTCTACCTCCACCGGGTCAAGGCCGAGGCGATTCCCAAGCTCATGGATTTCGGGATCGCCAAGCTCGCGGCACACCTGGTCGGCTCGCAGGTGACCACTGCCGGCTCCATGCTGGGGACGCCGCAGTACATGGCCCCGGAGCAGTTCGAGGACTCGAGCACAGTGGATGCCCGGGCCGACCTGTTCTCGCTGGGTGTGATGATGTACGAGATGCTCACGGGGCAGGTCCCGTTCGCCGGGCGCACGGTGGCCGAGATCATGCGCCGTGTGCTCACCGAGAGCGCGCCGCCGCCGTCGTCGCTGCGGCCCGACCTGCCGCCGGCCATGGAGAAGGTCGTCCTGCGCTGCCTGGAGCGTCACCGCGACAACCGCTTCACATCCGGTCAGGAACTCGGTGCAGCCCTCTACGAGGCAGCCGGCGAGGTCGGCGTCGAGGCGATCCCGTCGAGCGAGATCCCGAAGCTGGACCTCCAGGAGAGGGGGATCGACGTGACCACCGAGATCACGTCCTCCAAGTTGTCCACCCGCCCGGAAGTCGCCACGGAAAAGGAGAAGCCTCAGTCCGACAGCCCGCCCCCGGCCGACCGCTCGGGGCGGTACGAGACTTCGATCGGGGTGACCGAGGACGCGCCGGAGACGGCGGACACGGCGAGCGACCCCGGCTCACACTCGTCACCGGTGCGGTCGGCGGTGGATTCCTGGGGGACCGGCGGACCGGCCCCTCGGGAGAGACCGTCCAGGAAGTGGAAGATCATCCTCCCCGTCGCTGCCGTTCTCGTGATCGCCGGGGGACTCGCCCTCCTGTTCCGGCCCGCTGACACGACGAAGGAACCGGCCCCCTCCTCCAAGGCCGCTGCCGCCGCAGCCGGCGGGCAGGTGGAGCCGTCCGCCCCCGCGGACACGCCCCTCCCGACGGATTCGGGCAAGACAGCGTCCTCCGGCGGCTCTTCCCCGTCCGGGGCCGTCGCACAGCCGGCCCAACCCCCGCTTGCGGATCTGCCCAGGGACGAACGCTTCCAGCTCGGCCGATGGTGCGACCTGCCGGACGCCTCGCTCTCCAGGAAGGTCATCGGCGCCCGCCTCCAGGCAGGCTGGCGGGGACTCCGCCTCTCCGAGCTCAGCCCGGCCCGCCTCGAACGGCTCCGCCTGACCCCCGGGGACCTGGAGACGTTCCGCGGCCTGCGGGCTGCCGACGACACCGTCCGGGAGGTCGACGAGCTCGCCATCCGCGCCTCGGTCAAGTGCTTCAAGGCCCTGCCGCTCACCCGAAACGACCTGGACGAGCTCGCTGCCGCCATGGCAGCCAGCCCGGACCTGGAGCGCTATGCCGAGGCCAAGACCGAGTTCCTCTGTCGTTCCACGGGCCGGCCGGAACAGGTGGGAAGCCTGCTCAAGGAGATCCCCCCGAAACATGGCCTCGATGCCGCCTCGTTCCGGCGCATGGACGATGCTCACTCCTCAAATCGGATCGTATCCGCAGAGATCGAATCCCGCGCCGTCTGCTGCCTCATGGAGCAGCTTCCCGACCGATAGCCCCATCCAGGAAGGAAGGAACGCTTGCGGGAACCTGCTCCGGCCGGAACCACACGGTCACGAGGCGACCGGCGGCCTCCACACCGTCCGGCTCGGGCAGCCGCTCCGAAAGCAGCGCATATGCACATGCCGGCCCGCCGCACTCCGAGAGCCGCCCCTCGCCCGCAGCATCGGAAGCCTCGACCAGGAGCATCCTGACCCGCTCCAGCCGGGCCTTCATGCTCCGTACACCCGTCGGCTCCTCCACTCGGGAAGCCAGCTCGTCCACCGCAGCGGCCAGCTCGACAACCGCAAGATGCAACCCCGCGTGCTCCGCTGCCGTTCCCCTCCCGGGAAGCGACAGGTCCTTCCCCTCCTCCAGGATCGCTGCAAACTCGCGTGCCCGCTGCGCATCGGAAAAGGAAAGGCCCACCCGCATCCGCTCCGGCGCCTCCTCCGACCGCGAGATGCGGACGAATGGGGCCTGGCGCCCTTCCGTGCGCCTCAGACTGACCCAGAGGCTCTCGCTTGCCGCCCCGGGAGGAAGCACCGGGTCGGAGTCCACGAGCCGCATCTTCCGGTTGTGCACGTACCGCGTCACCAGGAGCTGCTGCCCCATCACCACGACATCCCCGTCCACGACGCAAGCTCCCCGGACGTCCCCCGCCCCCTCCCGCCCCGGACGACCGCTCCCGCCTGCCGGGCTCAACGGTCCGCCCAGCGAGCTCGTCCCCGATCCGACGTTCGCCGCCTCCCCTGCCTCCTGCCCTTCCGTCACGGGGCAGATCCCGTCGGCCCAGCCCCCGGAACGGCTCCCGACCAGCAGGTTCCCTTCCGCATAGCGCCCACAGGTCCACTCCGCCCCGTCCCCCGGCACGCTGGAGGCTGCGCCCTCCATCCCGCCGCAGCTCGGAATCCGCCCGCTCCCGGTCCAGGACACGCTCTCGGCCCCGTACGGCAGGAACGAAACCGCAGGAATCGGCCGGGGAAGCACGAGCAAGGCCACGAGCCCCGCCAGGACCGCCCCCATCCCCAGCAGCCCCCAATCGACTCCGCGGGCTGCCTCTCCGCCCCGCTCCCGGCGCTTCTCCATCAGGTACGACAGGAAGATCCCCACCCCGTACAGCAGGCAGAGAGGCACCGCCATCAGGAACTGCGACAGAACGTCGGGCGGCGTGAACACCGCACCCACGACGAACGACAGCACCACTGCGTACCGGATCCAGCGCAGGTACTTGCGCCAGTCCGCCAGCGGCGTCGTCGCCAGCAGCACCATCACCAGCGGCAGCTCGAACACGAGGCCGAACCCGACCAGCAGCAGCAGTGCCGTCGAGTAGGCACTGTTCATCGTGACCTGGAACTCCACCCCCCCGCTCCCCAGCGTGAACGCCGCCAGGAACTCCATCACCAGCGGCAGCACCAGCCGGTAGCAGAACAGCACCCCCAGCACGAACATGAAGAACGCCAGCACCACGACCCTGCGCATCGGCCGGATCTCCACCGCCAGCAGCCCCGGCCTCACGAACGCCCAGATCTGGTACAGCGATGCCGGAACGGTCATCACCACCGCGGCCGCCAGCGAAAGCTTGAGGTACACCACCATCGCCTCGGCCGCCTCGATCGCGGTCAGACGGTGGATCCCATGCACCGCCAACCCCTCCCGAACAGGCGCTGTCAACAAGGCGAACAACTCCTCGCGAAAGCCCCAACCGACGAAGAAACCCGCGAGCAGCGTCACCGCGACGAAGACCAGCCGCCTCCGAAGCTCAGCCAGGTGCTCCCAGAAGGTCTGCCCTTCGGGGCCGGACGCATCCACCGGAGTGCTACTCATCGGACTCGCCCCCCTTCTCCTCGACCGGATCCCGCGCCACAGGCTCGGGAGCCGGCGGAGGTATCTGGCGGGGCGGCGGCCCCCTCCTCGGAGTGAACGGCCGGCTCAGCTCGTCCAGCCCGATCTCCTGCTTCAGATCGTCTGCTGCCTTGCGCACCCCCTGCAGCGCCTTCCCGATGGTCCGCGCAAGGTCGGGAAGCTGTTTCGGCCCGAAGATGATCAGCACCACCACCAGCACCACGACGATCTCACCCGAGCTCACCCCACCCAACAACCCGATGGGCTGCAACGACAAGCTCGCGGCAATCGAGAACGCGGGTACGGGCATCGGGAACCTCCCAGCCACGAATCGTACTATAGCTCCGTCTCGGCGCATTCTCAACCGCTCGCGGAGCCCGATGGCATGGGGGGCGGGAGACCCGGCCCGCTGCGCACCCGAGACGATCTGATGTTGGATTTGTTGGAATGGTCTTCTGAAACCGAAAGCCGCTGAAACATAAGAAGAATGACCAGGAACTACTTGCACCGGTCAAACATCCTCAGTAGTATCGCCTTCAACTGCCGGGGTCGTTGGGGACAGAACGATCTCGCCGGTGGGGAGCAGGATGAATCATCAGGGAACCGAACAGCGGAACACGGACCTCCCGATGCGCGCCAGGCATCGAGGCCAGCAGTTCCTGGTGACGCTCAAGGCCATCAAGGCCACCGCGGGCCTCGTGGCCGCGCCGTTTCCACTGGTCCACGGTGAGCCCATCGTCCTCCAGGCCACGGGCTTGTCGGGACCGGTCAACTCGGTCCAGATCTTTGCCAAGGTGGGACGCGTGTACGAAGACCGCAACCTCTTCGTCGTCACCTGGGAGAAAGCCGTCAGTCCCACCGGGATGACCGCGCTGTTCGAGTTCCTCCAGGCGGTCCTCGGCGCCGTCCTGGATCGTTCCCGTCTGTCTCCCCACGGAGTCGTCGACGGCGAAATGGCTTTCTTCGACTTCCATGCGGGGACTTTCGGGGTGCCGAGCCGCGGGATCGCAACCCACTCCGAAGACGCACTGGATCTCCTGGCCCGTCGCACGCAGGACGACCTGAAGAAGACGGCCGGAAGCACGGGACCGATTCCGGGTGGTGACGACCCGCACGCAGGACGCACGCACGTCCCGCCAGGGCGCGCAGGGCATGGTTCTCCACTGTCCCCCCACACCCCCTCGGCGTCTCCCCGGCCGCACGGGGGGAGTGCCGACGCTCACGCTCCACGGGGTTCTTCCGCCCGGCCGGCGCAGGCCGATGACGGGATGGTCGACATGTTCGGGATCAAGGTGAGCAAGGCCGCGTGGGAGCAACTCGAGAACGTCCGGTTCTCGGGAACTTCTCCCGCCTCGGAGAAGGCCGGCGAGCTTGCCCGACAGGGCGCGGCAGCGAACCGCGGCAAGCCGCCCCCCCCTGAAGACGACGGGCATCCGCCACCCAACCGGAAGGAAAAGGACAAGAGTCCCTCCTTGCTGCGTCGCCTCGCCTCGAAGCTGGCCGACAAGGACTGACCTTCCGGCCATATTCCTCTTGCAATTCCTGAGCCTTGGGGATATGCCTACGCCGTTTTTGCTCCTGAGAGCAACAGAGGAGAAGACCCATGAGCGTGATTGATGCCGGCCAGTTGAAAAGAGGCATTGCCGTCCTGATCGACAGCGTTCCGCACCTCATCGCGGAGCTGGACTTCGTGAAGCCCGGAAAGGGGCAGGCGCTGTACAAGTGCAAGCTCAGGAACCTGCGCACCAACCAGCTCTATGACCGCACCTACCGCTCCGGCGAGCGCTTCGAGACCGCGGACGTGGTCGAGTCCGATCTCCAGTTCCTCTATGCGGATGGCGACTTCCTCCATTTCATGCACACGCAGACGTTCGAGCAGCTCGACCTGCGCCGCGACGCGGCCGGCGACGCGCTCAACTTCCTGAAGGAGAGCATGGTGGTCAAGGGGCTCGTGTTCGACGGGCACCCGATCTCCATCGACCTGCCGAACTTCGTCAACCTGCAGGTCGCCGAGTCTGAGCCGGGCATCAAGGGTGACACCGCTGCCGGTGCATCCAAGCCGGTGACCCTGGAGACCGGCCTGGTCGTCCAGGTCCCCCTGTTCATCAACCAGGGGGAGGTCATCCGGGTCGACACCCGTACCGGGGCCTACGTCGAGCGGGTCAAGCGGTAGATGCCTGAGGGCCGCCGGTCACGGACCACCAGGAATCCCACCATGCCCCTTGCAGCGGACATCATGGCCCCCCTCCTCGATCGCCGGGAATCCCACGATGCCCCATGAGAAGGACATCCGCGGAGACTCCTTGCTCCTGGAGCGCCTGAAGTCCCGGCGGGCAAGGTTGATCCTGCGCGATCGCATCCTCGCCTCCCTGCGTGCGACCTTCCGGGCTGCCGGATTCGTCGAGGTCGAAACCCCCCTCCTGCTGGCCACCGTTGCCCCCGAGGAGCACATCGTCCCCATCCGATGCGCGGACCGGTTTCTCGCCACCTCTCCCGAGCTCCAGATGAAGGAGCTCGTCGCGGCCGGCTTCGACCGCATCTTCCAGATCACCCGCTCGTTCCGGGCCGGAGAGCGCGGCTCCCGGCACGTGCCCGAGTTCACGATCCTCGAATGGTACCGCACCGCGGGCTTGCTCGATGCGCTGCGGCTCGACCTGGAGATGCTGCTCTCCCAGGCAGCGCACGATGCCGTCGGCAGCCGCCTCGTGACCTGGCAGGGCCGCTCCGTCGACTTCTCCCCGCCCTACACGGTCATCCCGGTCCGCGAGGTCTTCCTCCGCCATGCCGGATGGGATCCTGTCGCACAGTTCGATGCAGACCGGTTCGACCTGGACCTCGTCGAACGCGTCGAGCCTCACCTGGGACGAGGCAAGCCCGAGATCCTGGCCTTCTACCCGCTGCCCCAGGCCTCCCTCGCCCGCCCGCATCCCCGGGATCCGCAGGTCGCGCTGCGGCTCGAGCTCTACGTCGAAGGGATGGAGCTGGCCAACGGCTTCATGGAGCTGTCCGACGCCTCGATCCAGGAGGAGCGATTCCGCTGCTCGTCTGCCGCCATCCTCGGGGCTGGCCGCCAGCCCCCCCCGATGCCCGATGCCTTCCTCGCAACCCTGCCCCACCTTCCCGACTGCGTCGGAATCGCCCTGGGCATCGACCGCCTGGTCATGTTGCTGACCGATGCCTCGGACATCGACCAGGTCCGCACATTCACACCCGACGAAGCCTGAGCACCCGCCGAAGATCCTGCTGTGCGGATGACGGCCTCGGCGTGGTCTGCAGCGCGGACGAGCCCATGCCGGAGAAATGCAACGGCAAGGATGACGACTGCGACGGGAAGGTGGACGAAGGTTTCCCCGGCTTCAACGGCAACGGAGTTGCGGATTGTCTTGAGTAGGCTACAATTCCTTTCCGGTCCATGCCCCCGCTGCGATGGCCGGTACCTGTCTCGACCGCCCCATCCGGCAGGAAGGGAGGAAACAATGCGGATCTCGTTGCAAGCTCATCTCTCCGGTCTGGCAGCCTGCCTTGCCGGTGTCATCCTGTTCTCCGCCTGCGGAGGCGGCAGCACCGGCGAGGAAGCCACTACCGACGCGGATGCCTCGGTCTTTGCGGACATCCCGGTCAAGCCGGGTGGCGGCAATCATCCGCCCAAGCTGCACAAGGTCGGCAACAAGGAGGTCCAGGTCAACGAGGCGTTGGAGGTCGTGCTGACAGCCGACGACGCGGACGGAGACACGCTCACCTTCTCGGTCTACGGCGACATGCCGGCCGAAGCCAAGTTCTACAAGCCCGAGGGGAGGTTCGCATGGCAACCCACCGCCCCGGGAGGGCCCTACTTCGTCACGTTCGTCGTCTCCGACATGAAGGACTTCGACAGCGAGACGGTCGAGCTGAGGGCCGTGTCCACCAAAACGCAGCATGCGCCCAAGTTCGTCAATCCGGGAGACCAGTTCCTCAAGATCGGCGTCCTGTACGAGCTGCGGCTCGATGCCACGGACGAGGATGGCGACAACCTCTACTTCACGTTGCTCGGCGCCCCGCCGGCCGGGGCCACCTTCGATGCTCCGAACGCGACCTTCCGCTGGACACCCGGCGCTGCCGACGCCGGAACGGTCGCCCGCGTCAACTTCCAGGTCACCGACGGCAGCCTGTCCGACCAGATGGAGGTCAAGCTCGTCGTGGCAGGGGGAGAGCAGTCCAACCATCCCCCTGAGGTCAAGGAAATCGCCCCCATCGACGCGGTCGTCGGCCAGCCGCTCTCCTTCGAGATCAAGGCCACCGACCCGGACGGCGACACGCTCACCTTCGCCTACCAGGGAGAACTCCCGGCCGGCGCCCAGTTCAATCCCGGCACCCATGTCTTCAACTGGACCCCGGGGCAGTCCTATTCCGGCAAGACGGTCACCGTCCAGTTCGTCATCTCGGACGCCCAGTTCACCGTCAAGCTCTCCGTGACCATCCTGGTCAAGGGGGAAGCGGGACAGTGCAACGACGACCAGTACGAGCCCGCCAACAACAGTGCGCAGACCGCACCGCTCATCAACCAGGGGAGCTTCCAGGGGCTCTCCATCTGCGACACCACGACCTCCCCCATCGACGAGGACTGGTTCAAGCTCGACCTCCTGTCCGGCGAGCATCTCACCGCAGTCATCACCTTCAGCCACCAGCTCGGCGACCTGGACATGGCCCTCTACAGCCAGTCCAACCTGCAGAAGCCCGTGTTCTACTCCCCGGGCGTCGGTGACGAAGAGGTCGTGGACTACGGTGCCACCGCTCCAGGAGCGTACTTCCTGCGGATCGTGGGTACCGGAGCCGGCAAGTATGCGTCCCCGTATGTCCTCACGGTCACGCGAACCCAGGGCTCCACCTGCAGCAAGGATCCCAAGGAGCCCAACGACACCCTCTCGCAGGCCACCCCGCTCGGCCCGGCGGACACCGCGGGCAACCCGATCACCGGCCTTTCCATCTGTCCCGGTGACACGGACGTCTTTGCCGTCGACCTGCAGTGCGGCGACGAGCTCGCCGCGGGCATCGACTTCGTGGACGCCAACGGTGACCTGGATCTCTACCTCGTCGACAAGACCGGGGAGATCATCATCGACCAGAGCGCCAAGCCCGCCACGAACACCGAAACCGTTGCCATGAACGGCGCTGCCGAGGCCGGCAAGGTCCACATCGTCGTCGTCGGATACCCCAAGGAGACCACGGCGAACACCTACAAGCTCGAGGTCTACAAGGAAAGCGGCCTGAGCTGTTCGGCGGATGCCTCCGAGCCCAACGACTCGGCGGGCCAGGCCAAGTCGATCGGCAGCACGCAGGTGCTGTCCAACCTCACCCTCTGCTGCGACAAGGACTTCTTCTCCTTCCCGGCCGCAAACGGAAAGGTCACGGTCAAGCTGACCTTCCCTGCTGCCGCGTCGGTGTCGGCGCAGTTCTTCCCGTCCTCCAGCCCGAGCCAGACCACGGGGCTCGTCTGCGGTGCGGGTTCCTGCTCCGGCCAGAAGGACCTCACTCCATCGAGCACGCTCGTCCTGAGTATCTCCGGTACGTTCGGGACCGCCTACACCCTCGATGCCACGGTCGATGCCGGTGGCACGGGCAGCAACTCGTGCCAGGGACACTGCGGAGGGAAATCGGGCAACTGCTACTGCGACGGCTACTGCTCGGAATACGGCGACTGCTGCGCCGACATCTGCCAGTGGTGCGGATGCTAGCCTCGACTTCAGCCATTCCTGCCTGCCAGGCCGACCGCAGCAGGCAGGAAGTAGAATCGAGGGCTTGCCCCACGGAGCCTTGGCGAAGCAGGGTGAGGGGCAGGACAACGTCGAAACCGCGAGGTCTGGGAACAGGCGTCGTGTCTCTCCGCTTGTGCCTGGCCGCGCTCTTCCTCACCGCCTGTGCCCATGACCGGGTTCCTCCCTGTCGGATCGGGGTGGTTCCGGCTGGCGGGAACCGAGCGGCCGGCGAGGATCCGGGCGCACGGGTCGATACGGCCTGCGAGAAGATCCCGCCCGCCGAGCTTGCAGGAAGCGTGCCTCCCGGGGCGCACCCGCTCGTCGACGAGCACAGGTCCGCCTGGCTTGCGCGCCTCAACGACGCAGGCACGAAGTTCTACGGCAACGACGTTGCTGCGGGCACGACCGGCCTGCTCGCCTGTTTCGAGGAGGTGAAGGACCGTCCGGACCTGCTCCCGTCCGAGCCCGCGGACCGGGCCCGAGCCTACGCCCTGCTGCTGGTCGTGTTCCGGCAGGAAAACGGCCGTGACCCCGCGGCCGGAGACCATGTCGCCGAGTGGCTGGCCGTGCACATGCCGGACATGCAGCCGTCGGTGCGTCACCTGCCTCCTCCGCTGGCCGAGCGGGCTCTGGAGGTGGCGCGCAGCATCGGGCCGGAGGTCAACCTGCTGGCCCCGGAACCGGCCTGCGAAGGAGACTGGCTCCTCGTCGTCGACGGGCTCGCCCTCCTGCCTGCGCCGGCAACCCCGCTCCCTCCGGGGGACCACATGGTGTGGTATGAGTGCGGACCGCTCCGCTCCTGGGTGCGCCGGATCCAACTGACCGAAGAGCACCGGCTCGCCCCCCCGGAGATGACTCTCGAAGGGGGGTTGCACACCACCGGGGATTCCGTGACCGCACGAGAGGACCTCCCGCAGGAGCTCAAGGGCCGGGTGGCCCTGGATCTTGCCCGTCGCACCGGCTCCTCCGGGATCCTGCTGCTCCCCGACAGCGGGGACGCCCTCCTCGTCACCCCGGACGGCGAGAGCCGCACCCTCCGCCCCCGGGACGGCCGGTACTTCGTCGACTTCCGGTCCTTCTCCTCCCGAAGGACCTCCCCCATGGCCGTGGCCGGCTGGGTCCTGCTGCCGTCCTCCGCGTTGCTCCTGGCCGGCGGCGTGGCCTCCAACCTGTACTACAACCACCAGATGGACCGCATGGATCTCGGTACCGTCGACCTGCGCAACGATGCCGAGGCCTGGCGCTACACGGCCATCGGCGGTTACGCCGCGGCCTCGGCAGCGTTCACGTCCGCGGTCCTGCTGTTCCTCCTCGATTCATCCGAGTAGAGCCCGCCATCGGAGGTGCTCGCACCAGATTGCCGAACCGCAGGTTCGTGCTAGAATGCGCCCGGGTGTGGTCATTTGCGGAGTGACCGGATGCCGGAACCGCAGACCCTGGCCGTTCAGAGCGCCGGGGCAAATCCTCTGGTCCTGCTGCTGCTGGCCTTGGGCTGGCCGACACTGCTCTGCCTCGCTGCGGTGCGGCTCCGCAGGGCCCTGAGAGAGCGCCTCCCGGACGGCGGCACCGTCACGGTCCCTCTCATCGTCACTCTGGCTGTCGGGCTGACGGCCATCCTGGCGTTCAGCCCGCGGCTCCCGGTGCTGAGCACCTACACCGGGCTGGCCCACATCGTCTCGGCCTATCGGGTGGCAGACCTCGAATGGCACTGGTCGTTCCCGACGGACTACCCGCTCGCCCTCCCGGTGCTGGCCGCGGGCCTCGTCAAGCTCGTGGGCAGGAATCCGGGGGCGTGGGCGCTCATGTCGCTCCTCCTCACGCTGTTCGGATGTGCGGGCACCGTGCTCCTGGCCGCGGCCATGCTGCGTTCCCGGACTGCGGCGCTGGCCGCGGGGATCGCTGCAGCGACGCTTCCGCCCGTGCTGCTGCTGGCCCGAGCGGACAGCCTCTCGGTCGGCTACTTTGCGCTCTCTCCCTGGGTGCTCCTGTTCGCACTGGACCGGACAAGGAGAGCGGACGATCGGGGCGGAGGTCCGGAGCGTCCGCCCGACGCCGAACGACGTGGGCGGATGGTCGAGCGGGCAGGCCTTGCCGTGAGCCTCTTCCTCCTGGTCCAGACCCGCCCCGAGGCCGTGGCATTCCTGCTGGTTCCGCTTGCCCTGCCGTTCCTGGTTGGCAGCACGCCCATCTCGCTGGCCGCGCGGCTGCGGCGATGGGGCCGTTCCGCCGCAGCGGAGCTCGGGCGGACGGACGAGGCGAGGGCGGGCCGTCCCGAATCGACGGACTCGCTGCCCGGTGAGCAGCCGCCGCGGTCCGGACCGACCGGTTTCTGGTCCGTGGGGCTCCCCGTGCTCCTGGCATTGATCCTGCTGGCCCCGTACCTGGCTTCCTTCGCTGCGCGGCTTGGGGAGGGGGGCGGGGGGGACCTGGGATTCAACCGGGTTCCCCGCATGCTGGGCGGAACTGCGCTCCTCGCTCTGCTGCTGGCGGTACCCGCCCTCGTGACGGACCTGGGCCGACGGTTCGACGGGACGGCCGTCGTGGGCGGATTGGCCCTGACAACGGCCCTGTGTGCGGCCGGGCTGGCCTTCTTCGGCGCTCGATTCCTCCTTCCCGGCACCGTACCCTGGTTCGAGGGAGGGGAAACGCTGCGCACGGTTCCCTTCTGGCATTTCAACCCCAAAGTGATCCCGCTCAGCCTCATCTTCCTGGCCGCGGTCGGACTCTGGGGGGGATCGGGGCCGGGAGAGCGCACGGTCCGGCTGCTGCTCGTCCTCTGGCTGGGGGGGGTTGTGGCCGCGGCCTCGACCAAGGCCACCGGCGAGCTCCCGTTCGAAGGGCTCCGGACCCAGCTCCCCGCCACGGTGCCGTTCGCCCTCCTCGTCGGAGCCGGAGCCGACCGCGCTCTTCGCGGCTTTGCGGGCCTCCACTGGAGGGGAATCGTCCTGGGAGCGCCCGTCCTTCCGTTCTTCCCCCTGACCCTCCCTCTGGTGACCGACCTCGACTACGACCAGCAGCAGGAGTACCGCTTCCTGGCTTCCTGCCTCCCCGAAATCCCCGAGCGCACCACCCTGCACGTCCCTGCCGACGTGGTCCCCGTCCTTCTCCCGGGCGACACGGATCCGCTCCCGGTGGACCTCTTCACCCTGTACCGCAGCGGCTACCTGCTCGACGCGTTCGGCGACGAGGCCCGCGGCAGCCGGATCGCTCCGGTCGACGCCGGCTTCGGCAGCGACCCGCCCGCCTGGTTCTTCCTGGGGCTGAGCTGCTACCGAACCGGCACACCCCGGGTCACCCCCTCGTGCCTGCGTGTGCTGGAAGGCTTCAGGCTCGAGCCGGTCTGCGAGGCCGATGTCGCCAACCGCCCCTACACGTCGGATTTCATCTCCGGTACAGCCATCGCCTCGCCGGAGGTTCGCATCGGCATCTATCGGGCATGGGGTCGTGCCCGGTCACCCGCAGCAACCGGACTGGCTGCGCTGGCCGCGGACCACGGCTCGACGCCCCCACGAGACGGCATGACCGCACCGCCGGGAGAGGAGAGTCGACATGCAATACCTTGAAACCGTGAGCCGCTCGCCGCAGGTATCCTGGTACCGATTGCTCGGAGAACACCAGGGGGCCGTCCAGCGCTGGGTCGTCAGCACCCCCCAATCGATCGACGTGTGCAACAGGCCCGAGGTGTGCGGCGTCGACTTCTCCCGGAACCTGCGCGAAGCCATGGCCGCTGCCCTGTCGACCGCACCGTTCGTGCCCCTGCTGCGCTCCGTTCCCTCCACCCATCTGTGCATCATGAACTTCCTGCGCGGCGGGCTCAACTTCGACTTGCGAAACGCACTCTTCGACTCGCTCGGCAGCAACCTCCACGCCACCTGCTTCATGAGCTCCCAGCGATCGAGAAAAGAGGGACGCTGGGTCGTCAAGGAGGACATGTACCGCAAGATGCAGATCCCCAGGGGGGCCATCATGCTGGTCGGAGATGTCGTAGCCACCGGGGTCACGGTGGACAACGGCTTCGACGTCATCGTCCAGCACCTCGATACCACCGATACCCCCATCGCGGGAATCGTCTTCTTCACCATCGGCTGCCACAAGATCGAGAAGGTGCTCGAGAAGGTCCATGTCCGGCTCGCCGAGCGGTTCCCGACCTACAAGGAGACCCACGTCGTCTACCTGGAGGCCAAGCTCAGGCTGGTCGACTCGTCCACGCACCTGATGATCGCAATCCAGGGTACCGATCTGATCAAGCGGCACGCGCTGCTCTCCCCCGAGTTCGAGGCCTCCCAGTACTCCTCCCTCGCTGCCCCTCTCGAACGCTGCGCCATCTACGACGCCGGCAGCCGCGCCTTCGACGTGGCCGAGTACTTCGCGGACGTCACCCGTTACTGGGAGCAGGTCCGCCAGCTCGCCCGCCGAGGGTACACGCTGGCCGAGGCGCTCAAGGAACGCTGGCCCGAGGTCCACTACTCGGAGCGCAGCAGGTTCTTCGAGATCAAGCATCGCGAATGGCCGGTTTTCGACGACGAGTGGCTCGACGACCTGTGGAAGAGCTGCCAGGCCCGCTGGACCCCGGATTTCCTCCGCCACGCCCAAACCCCAGAGGCGCTGGAGGCGGTATGCCGGGACCGGCTGACCACGCTGCAGGGAATCGTGCCCGAGCAGAAGTGACGAGAACGCTTGAACCGCGGGCGCAACCCGCAGAGGAGATGCCCATGGATACCGGACACTTCGTACCTCACCACCTCAAGGCAACCGCGGATGATCTGGCCGGAAACGGCCCCCTCGGCCGGTACGTCTTCCTGCCGGGAAGCGATGGTCGCGCCCGGGAGATCGCAGACCGCTTCGAGGCCGTGACCGTCCGCCCGAGCCCCCGCGCCCACAACCTCTACCTCGGAAAGCTCAAGGTCGGGAAGCGTCACGTCGACGTGGCATCGGTCTGCTCCGGGATGGGGACCCCGAGCCTCGACATCATCGTCAACGAGCTGTTTCGTCTCGGAACCCGGCGCATCCTCAGGGTCGGCACCGCAGGGTCGCTGCAACCCGACTACGTCCGGGTCGGCGACCTGGTCGTTGCCACCGCTGCAGTAAGGGACGAGAACACCTCCAGGCTGTACGTCCCCGCCGAGTACCCGGCCGTGGCATCCGCTTCGATGGTCGCTGCCGCTCAGATGGCTGTCCGGAAGCTCCGGCTGGAGAAGAGGGCCCGCTTCGGCATCATCCATGCCAAGGACTCGCTGTTCGCACGCGAGTTCGGCGAAGGGCCGATGCGGGAGACGAACCGCGAGTACATGCACGTCCTCCACGAGTCGGGAGTGGTCGCATCCGAGATGGAATCGAGCCACCTGTTCGTCCTGGCCTCGCTCTTCTCCCACCAGCTCCGCAAGGCCGGTGCCAACCCGCCCGACGTCCTGGCCGGGACCGTCCTGGGAATCATCGGCGACGACCGCCCCTTCGCTCCTTCCGGAGAGGCGGACAGGGCCGTCGAGCAGGCCGTGGACCTGGCACTGGAGACCGCACGGCAGCTGGCGCTCTCGGAGGTCGCGTGAGCCCGGCGAACCTCGCCCCCGAAGCTCTTGCCGAGCTGCGCTCCCTGGCCCGCAATGCAGCCCGCAGCACCGGCTTCGAGCTGGATTCCATCGATGTCGAGGGCGACCGGGTGCTGCTCTCTCTCCGCAAGGGGACCGTCTCGGTCGCGGCCTGGCTCCGGGCCTCGACCGGAGAAGCCTGCTTTGCCCGGGCAGGGGCCTGGTCCGTCGGGTACCGTGGAGACCTGCCCCCGGGCGCGGACGAGCTGTTGAGAGCGCTGGCCTCCGCCCTCGAGCACCACCCGGCCCCTCGACCGGACTGCAGCGCCGACGTGGCGCTGGTCTATGGTACCGACCAGCTGGAAATCCGTGTCACGCTGGCCTGCAACGAGCACTGCGTCTTCTGCAATTCGTGGTTCGGAGCGAGCAACCTGGCAACCGACCTGCCCTCGGCCGTCCTGCTGGCATCGCAGGCACGCACACGGGGAGCCCGCAAGCTCGTGATCTCGGGCGGCGAGCCGCTCCTCGTGCGCTGGCTCCCCGAGCTCGCCCGGGAAGCCCGCCGCATGGGCTTCTCCCACATCTGCCTCCAGACCAATGCCGTTCTTCTGTCACGTCGCGGACGGCAGGCTCAGCCTGCACCCATCACGTCGCAGACGCACCGCACCCCCGGAGCGTCCGAAGCAACGCAATCGGTAAGCTCCCATCCGTTCCAGGGGTCGTCCTCCCCCACCCCCTGGGACCTCCTCCGGGCCACGGCCCCGGACGAGGTCCTGGTCTCGGCCCACGGGAGCACGGCGAAGGTGCTGGCCTCGGTCACCCGGCGCCCCAAGCTCGCCACCGACCACCTGGATGGGATGAAGCGCCTGCTCGCTTCCGACTTCCAGGTGGTCGTCAACTTCGTGGTCTGCCGACAGAACCTGGCCGACCTTCCCCGGTTCGTCCGCATGCTGGCCCGTCAGCCCAGAAGGCCGAGCCTGCTGGCCCTCTCGTTCGTGGCGCCGATGGGGCTCGCTTGGGACAACCGGCACGACACGATTCCCCGCTACGCCGAGGCCGCCCCCGCAGTCCTTTCCGCACTGCGTCTCTCCCGCTCCCTCGGCATTCCCGGCGTGCTCTCCGAGTACTGCGCCATCCCGACCTGCGTGCTCCCCGACCTTCGCGAGTTCGCAGATCCGGCCGACGAGCTCCGCCCGATCCACGTGCCGCCGGACAAGACGCTGCTGCCGCGCTGCGAGCCGTGCCCCTGGAAACCGCGGTGCTCCGGGGTGTTCCGGCGGTACCTGGAGATGTATGGGGATGAGATCCAATTGCTGGATACTCCCTGTCCATGAACCCTCCGCTCATGTCCGGCTGCCCCTGCCACACGTCGCACCCGGCCGGCAACTTGCCCGCAGATCCGCATGTGATACACTTCCCCGCACGGAGCGACCGCACCGGCCGAGTCCCCGCAGAGCGGGAACCACGCGCCGGCACGAGGCCGCGGGAGGCATCCCATGTCCCAACGACTTCGAATCGCCGTCCTCATGGGGGGCAGGAGCCATGAGCACGAGGTGTCCATCAACTCCGGAAACGGAATCCTCTCCAACCTGATGCCCGACCGATACGAGGGCCTCGGCGTCGTCATCGGAAAGGACGGGCTCTGGCGAATCGGCAGCGATGCCCCGAGGCCGATGCTCGAGGCCCTCCAGGTCCTGTGCCCGCAAATCGACGCTGTCTTCCTCGCTCTCCACGGCCCCAACGGAGAGGACGGTACCGTCCAGGGGCTGTTCCACCTCCTCGGCACCCCGTTCACAGGCAGCGACCACTTCGCGTCCAGCCTGGCCATGAACAAGCCCCGCACCAAGGACGTGTACCGGGCTGCCGGAATTGCCACCCCGGATTCGGTGGCCGTCCGACAGGACCAGGTGGAGCGCGGGCTCGGCTCCCTGCCGGACGAAATCGCCGCCCGCCTCGGTCTCCCCGTCGTCGCAAAGACAACCAAGCTCGGCTCCAGCGTGGGAGTGGAGATCGTCCGCGACGTACCCCGCCTTGCACAGATCCTCATCGACTTCATGCGCTACGGCAGCGAGGTGCTCGTCGAGCAGTTCATCCAGGGGCGGGAGGTCACCTCCCCCGTCATCGACCACCCGGACCAGGATCGACCCGTGGCCCTCCCGCTCATCGAGATCCGTCCCAGGGTCTCCGCCTGGTTCGACTACGAGGCGAAATACAAGGTCGGCGGCTCCGAGGAGATCTGCCCCGCCCCCATCTCGCCCGAGCTCACGCACACCTGCCAGGAGATCGGCCTGGCTGCACACCGCATCCTCGGTTGCTCCGGCATGTCCCGTACCGACATCCTGATCCGGGACGACGGCGCCTGCTTCGCCATCGAGACCAACACGATCCCCGGATTCACCAGGACATCGCTCCTCCCTCAGTCAGCAGCGGCGGCCGGAATATCCTATCCCCAACTGGTCGACCTGCTGATCCGGGAAGCCGTTGTGCGCGTGAAGAAGAGACTCCGCTGGGAAGCCGGAGCCTGAAGCCGCCGCCCTTCTCACCTGCCGTCTCTTCCGCGGACGCCCCCCTCGGGAGGCCAACCCCTGACCTTCAGCCACTCAGACAGGATTTGCCAGCGCCACCGGTTTTCAGGCTGCCTTCATCACGTTCGAGGCCTGGAGCCCCTTGGGGCCTTCCCGCATCTCGAACTCGACCTCGTCCCCCTCGGCCAGCGTCTTGTACCCGTCCGTCGTTATGGACGAGTAGTGGACGAACACGTCCCGGCCGTCCTCCAGCGTGATGAACCCGAAGCCCTTTGTGTCGTTGAACCACTTTTTTGTGCCGCGCATTTGGCTTTCCCCCGAAAGCAAGCTTGGTGCATTATTCCGAAAACCCAACGCGGAGTCAACCCACTTGTTCAACCATTGGCCCGGCGGCGCGGTCCTCCGGCGCAGCGACCCGCCGTACGGGGCACGGTCGCACACGTCGCCGAATCCCCCATTCGAATCGAGAGGCCGCAGGCTACAAGCGGCTGAACTCCGCACACTGCTCGCCCATCAGGATCCCCATGGCGCGCTCGACCGTGTCGATCTCCTGCGCTCCGACCAGGCGGGTGACTTCCCGGCCTTCCTCGTCGAAGAACGCAAGGGTCGGAGTACCCACCACTGCCATCTGTTGCGCCAGCAGGCGGTTCTCCGGGATCGACACGTCGATCGTCTCGATGCGGAGCCCGCGGCCGGAGCAGGACCGGCCGAGCGCCTGGAGGATGGGGACCATCCGCAGACAGGCAGGGCAATCCGGGCGGTGGAAGTCCAGCAGGACCGGCCCGCGGGTCAGGCGCCGGAGGTCGATCGTCGCCTGCGGGGGCGCGGCTCCCGGGAACTCCTCCGCTCCGCCCAGACCACATCCCGAGGTGGCTTCGCACTGCTCCGGGACAGCCGCCGCGCTCCCCGCCTCCGACGAGGCCGATGTGGGAACCCCGGCGTGCGAGGTGCGGCCCACGTCCGGAGTCGAGCCCGACGCCGAGAGGGAAAGGGCTATCTCGGACGAGCTCTTTGACGAGGAGGCGATCGTGAGCACCCCGAGGCTGTCGGTCACCATCAGCACGGCCAGGGCGACCAGCACGAAGCCCGTCACCCGCTCGAGCCGGGGCAGGAAGGTCGATACCCGTTGCAGGAGCTTCGCACCGGACTGCGCCAGCAGCGCCACGAGCAGCAGCGGCAACCCGACTCCGGCCCCGTACAGGAACAGGTACCACGCCCCGGTGGCCGGGCTGTTCGTGGAGACCGCTGTGAACGTGAGGATCGAGCCGAGGATCGGTCCGATGCAGGGGGTCCAGCCGAACGCGAACGTGAACCCGATCAGCGCGGCGGACAGCGGCGTGATCGGTCCCTTCCCCCCGATCTGCAGCCGCTTCTCCCGGTCCAGGAACGTCCCGTTCACGAGCCCGAGGAACTTGAGACCGAAGAAGAAGACCAGCAGCCCGCCGACCTGCTGAAAGACCAGCCGGTGCACGATCAGGAAACGCCCCAGCGCCGACGCCGCCATCCCGAGCGCAGCGAACACCGCCAGGAACCCCAGCACGAACATCAGCCCGTTCCCCAGCAGCCGGAAACGGCTCCGCAAACCGCTCACCGCGTGGAGATCCCCTCCGACCAGCACCGACAGGTAGATCGGCACGAGCGGCAGGACGCACGGGCTGGCGAACGTCAGCAGCCCACCAAGAAACGCAGTCGCAGGACCAAGCTCCATCTCGTCCCCCCTCTCTCGAACGGGAAGAGCCGGGGGACAACGACCAGGTTACAGAACCACGCGCTCAGCTCAGGGCCCATGCAAGAGTGAGTCACTTCTCCGCGGGTTCTCAGTCTATGGTTCCGGAGAGGAGGAGGAAGCCCTTCTTGTGCTCCGCTGCGAGCGGCACGAACGTCACCACGGTCCCCGGCGGGAAGTAGTCGCCGAGCTGCCCCAGATCGACGGCCGGCACGGGATAGGAGGCCACGACACCCGCCAGCCAGGTCTTCAGGAGCACGTTGATCACGAGATCGGACAGGAGCTGCTCCATGAGCCCCTCCCCTCCTTCCACCACCCCCCCGGCGTCCACCACGTCGAGCCCCAGTGCGGACATCTGCCCGACCACGAGGGCCAGCTCCTTGCCCGAGGGCTTTGCCAGCACCACGACGTCCACCTCGACACGGGCCGAAGCGAAACACTCCATCGACGACGGCTGCCCGTTCATCAGGAACGATGCATCCACGTGCAGATCGCCGATCTGGAACTCCCCCTTGCCCGACGGGGTGCAGGTCGTGTATACCGGCGGCAGGTAGGGAGAGAGCTGCACGGACAACCCGCTGATCCCGTAGTCGGCCAGCGCATCCCCGAGCAGTGCGTCATCCAGCGTCACATCCATCTGACCGCCCCACCAGCCGGCAAACAGGATCTGGTTCATCAGGTCTTCCGAGACCGCGGCCTCGACCTTCTGGCTCTCCGGCAGCTTGAATGCGCCGGGATCCTCCCCGAGGCAATCCCCCCGCTTGAACGTCCCCGGGGCCTGGTGCGACGACTGCTTCTGGCTCCCGATCCCCAGGTTGATCGAGAACGCGGCCCCGCCCGCGTCGAAATCCGCGGCCGCAGGCTCGGCCTTGAGCACCAGCGTCATCGGCCCCTGGGTCCCCGGAATCGCGGGGATGCTGAACTGCTGCGTCTTGTCCAGGAACGAGTTGAGCGCAGTCGTCAGCAACGGGACGACCTTCTCCGGCAGCGCGGACTCGAGCATGTCCTCGATCTTGGCCGCGAACTCCTCCGAGAACCAGTTCACGAGCCAGTCGAACAGCGAGGCCGCCCCCCCGTCCATGTCCACCCAGACGCCGGTGATCTTCACCTCCACGCTCACCACGTCCAGCACCAGGTCCCCACCGATGACTTCCACGTCGATCCACGACTCGAACACGATCTTCTCGGCATGCACCCAGCCATGCGCATCCGGGCAGAACAGCCCCGGGGCCACGGCATCCACATAGGCCTGGAATCCGCTGATCGTCCCGGACAGGATCAGTCCACCGGTCGTCGGCTTGATCTCCACGTCGTCCAGGAAGTAGGTCACCTTCGAAACGTCCACGGTCCAGGTGCACCAGCCCACCGACGGCCCCTCCCCTTCTGCGAGCAGGGGGGACGGAATCAACGCCTCCATGTCCAGGTTGTTGACCACCTTGTGCACCGCAGTGGCCAGGTCGTCCACGTCGGACAGGTCGTCGTCGTCCAGCACATCGGAGCGAAGGTAGGCCCGCCCGCTCTCCGGCATGAGCGTCGGCGCGGCCTGCGTGCCCACCGGGAACAGCTCCTCCGAGAACAGGAACGCCTGGACGAGCTTGTCCGAACGACCGAACCCGTCGGTCGCCTGCAACACCATCACGTTGACCCCGGAAACGGCCTCAAGCTGGGTCGAGAACGCTCCGTCGGCGCCGACCGGCACCGGAACCTGGTTGAGCGTGAGCTCCTGGACCGGACCGGCCGGCGACACCACCTTGCCCGAGACCGTCACGTCGGGGTCCTGGGTGAGCGTCGCCCCTCGAACCGGCGTCTCCACGTCGACAACCAGGCGACACTTCTCGTCGTCCACGACCTTGACCTTGCATTCCCCCTTGACGCACAGGCCGGTCGTGCAGGCATTGGGCCCCTCGCACTGCATCGGCTTCCCGTTGCACCCCCCCTGCTTGCAGACATCGTCAACGGTGCACGGGTCGCCGTCGTCACAGTACAGCCCGTCGGCCGGCATCGTGCTGCAGCTCCCCCCCTCGCAGGTCGGAATGTTGCACGGATTGCCGTCCCCCGGGCACTGCGTGGCAAGCGTGCATTCCTGCGGCGGGACAACCTGGTCCACAGGAGCCGCATCCTGGCCGGGGTCGGTGGTCACGTCGCTCTCGGGGGGCAGTGTCCCGCCGGTATCCTGCCCGTTCACCGGAGGACCGCCTGAAACCGTCTCATCCCCGCCGCAGGCGGTCAATCCCAGAAGACCGGCCAGGAGAAGCGCCCATGCCCGCGGGCAACACTCCCTTCTCCGAGCACCTGGAGAAAAGGTACCCGGAAGCGCCCATGCCCGCGGGCAACACACCTCTCGGAGTCCTTCCCGAATCGCGGCCGACCGTGCGTTCCGTCCCTCGCTTGCCCCATCTGACCTCATTGTCCCTCCCACGTCTTCTGCCCGCTTCCCGCATGCGCACCCGACTTCCTGTGCCCGCTCCTGCGCACAGGCCCGGAGACACGATATTATCTCATGTCTGTCAGGTTTGCACCCTTGACTTTCAGGGGGAGCGTGCTAGAGTGGCCGAAGCTGACCTGAGAGGAGGGTTTTCCATGCATCTTCAGGGCTTCCACACTCGAGGAACAGGCATTCTCGCTGTCGTCATCGCCGCCCTGGTCTCCACCGCCGTGGCGTGCGGACCCATTACGGACGATGACCTGAAGAAGTGGTCGCAGAACGAGGAAGGACTGAAGCGGATCGGCGAGCTCATGCAGGACGAGGACCAGCCGCTCCATATCAAGACCCGGGCGGTCCAGATCCTTGTCGAGAACGGCTGGTCCGCCAACATCCGGGGCATCGTTTCCAAGTATGCCAATCCCCAGGAGCTGGCCTCCGCCTCGGCCGAGAAGCTCGTCGAGACGCTTTCCGCTGGCAACGAAGAGCTGGCACAGGCCGCCCGCGACGGCCTCTTCCAGCTCCTCGGCACCATGGACGAGAAGCACCGCATCGACACCCAGAAAGCCATCACCGACTGGGCCTTCAAAGGGGTCGCAGTCGACAAGACGAGAGAGGAGATCTGGGACCTCGTCAGCAAGAAGATCGCCCTGAACCAGGTCCGCGACCTCGGCAGCTTCGCCATCCCGTACACCCTGATCATGATCGAGAAGCGCGTCGAGTCGGAATCCTGGAACCTCCTCGCATGGATCGAATTCGTCTTCTCTTTCTACAACCCGAACGAGGAGGACGCCGAAAAGAAGGCCGTCGCCAACAAGTACAAGGCCGATGCCCTCGAGGCCCTGAAGCGCCAGCACGTCGCCCTGTTCAAACAGATGGATTCCGACAAGGAGGCCTACTTCGAGCCCACCGACATCGTCATCGTGGAGAAGTTCGATTCCCCCGCCGCAGTCCTCTACCTGCTCGACCTCGCCCGCAATCCCAAGGTCGACCCGGCCACCCAGTACGACGCACTGGTCATCGCCGAGAAGATGTTCGATGACGTGGTCCCCGAAAAGGACGTCAACAAGCACCTGGACAAGGTGCTCTCCGTCATCGTCAACAAGCTCCCGGAGATCCGGGACAGCACCGGCATGGGACGCCTCAAGCAGGCCCAGATCTTCCTCGACAAGTCCCAGATCCAGGGGCTCAAGGACGTGCCTCTCGTGATCGAGAAGGAGATCGACGGCGAGAAGCAGACCAACTGGAAGGCCTACCTGTCGGTCAAGGGCTTCCACCCGGCGAAGTTCTTCTACGGCGTCGTTTCCGACTTCCTCGATCCCCTGGTCGAGATCCAGCGCGAAGCCCTGCTCAAGGAGTTTGAGGAACGCTGGCAGAAGGAACAGGCCGCTGCCGCTCCCGCCGGAGACAAGCCCGCAGACGCCGCTGCCGCTCCCGCCGGAGACAAGCCCGCAGACGCCGCTGCCGCTCCCGCCCCCGCGGCGGAGAAGCCCGACTTCCTCATCGACCCGGCCTTCATGGCCGAGCTCGACAAGCGCGTCGACGCCAAGGTCACCCCCCTCGTCGAGGACTGGATCGGCTCCGACCTCAAGATCAAGCGGCTCATGGCAGTCGCAGGCTTCAAGTACCTCGGAACCGCACGCAGCCTCGAGCTGCTCCAGAAGGTCGCCACGGATGCCACGGACGTCGCCGAGTACTTCGGTGCCGGCGTCACGCTCGGCCTCGTCGCCCAGAATGCAATCAAGGGGATCTCCCTGGCCAAGGAGTTCGAGCAGCTCAAGGTCAGCGCGCTGAGAGACAAGCTGCTCTCCCCCGACGAGATCGAGAAGGTCCGCCAGAGGATGCTTGCCGACCTCGCTCTGACTGCCGATGAGCTGGAGAAGACCTACCGCGACGAGATCAAGAAGCGCCAGGAGCGCTACCAGCAGCAGAAAGAGAAGCTGGCCGAGCTCATGCGCAAGTACCAGAAGGCCGTACGCTACATCTGCTTTACCAAGATCAAGGACTACCCGCCGTATTCCGATAGCGCAGCAATGGAGAAGTATATCGAAAATACAGCAATCTCCTGCCAGAAAGAGGCAGAAGACAAGCTAACAAAGAAGAAGTTGGAGTTCTTCGGATTCACCCAGGACATCTACCGGTCCGCAGTGATTCTTGGCATCATGAAGAGAGAAATCGAGCGGAAATTCTACATCAAGGCCAAGGCGCGGGCCTACCTCAAGGCAGCGGTCGAGCAGGGGCTGCTGGAGGCCAAGGTTCAGAAGGTCCTCGGAAAGACCAAGAAGTGGGCATTGGACGAGGCCGATCTGCGGGGCGTGATCGACAAGTTCGTCGGCATCGCACTCGGGATGGCCAAGGACGACTTCAACAACAGCCAGGGCGCCCGGGGAATCTCCGAGGCCGACCTCAAGGAGTACCGCGACTTCCTCGAACTTCCCGAGAAATACACGCTCGGCGCCATCCTCGCCGTGTCCGGAAAACTGGACTACTCGGAGGAGGAAGCCGAGACCAAGAAGTGGGTTTCACGCTCGCTCATCGAGGATGCGGCCAACAAGGACTTCGCTGCCGCCACCTACTTCGCCTCGGACGAGAAGCTCGTCGAGTTCCTGATGGAGAACTACGACGACCTGTGGCACCTCTTCCAGGACATCGCTGTGTTCGGCGACGCCGAAACCCAGAAACGCTGGGGGATCCCGGACGAAACGTTCACCCGGTACTCCGCGCTGACTGCGGGCATCCGGGCCACCGTCGACAAGCTGCTGGCGCTGGCTCTGGCTGACAAGAAGCTGGACGAGGCTCAGATCGCTGCCCTGCGCGACTCCTATCCGCTCTTCGAAATCGTGGCCGACGCGGCAATCCGCCAGTTCGACACGGTCCGCAAGCAGAAGCTCGAGGAGGAGAAGGCACAGGCGGAGGCCGAGGCCAAGAAGGCAGCGGAAGAGGCCGCAAAGAGCGGGGAAGGCAAGCCCGCCGAAGGGGCCGCTCCGGCCGCAGACAAGCCCGCCGAAGGGGCCGCGCCGGCCACAGACAAGCCCGCCGAAGGGGCCGCTCCGGCCGCAGACAAGCCCGCCGAAGGGGCCGCGCCGGCCGCAGACAAGCCCGCCGAAGGGGCCGCGCCGGCCGCGGACAAGCCCGCCGAAGGGGCCGCACCGGCCGCAGACAAGCCCGCCGAGCCGGCCAAGTAGGGTCGGCCCTGTGCATTCCGCACCCCCCAAATCCACCATCAACGACGTCCAGAGGGCGATGAGCCTGTTGGTGCTCTCCGGTTCCCCTCGCCGCATTTCAAAATGGATCGCGGTGCTCCTCGCCGGCTTGTTCGCGGGGTCGTGTTCGGCAGCTTCCGACCCTTCCCGGCACCTGCCGCTGGCCGTTCGCGAGCTGGTGGAAGCGGTGACGTGGAAGCACTACCCGGTGGTGGCCCGCTATGCAGTGGGTACGGATGGCAGCCTTGCGGGGGAGATCCGGAAGCGCTCCGAGGCGGTCGAGATGGCCGAAAGCGAGGTGGTGGACGTTGCGGTTTCCGCGGACGGCGACCATGCGGCGGTCCTGGTCCGCTACACCTGGTACACCTCCCGGGATACGACGCTGAAGTCGGGCCACGAGCTGCAGCACTGGGCCCGGGCCAGGGGAGGCTGGTACATCGAGTCCATCGGCCCGCCCGTGGACCCCGCTGCCCGTCGCTCTCCATTCGTCATGGAGGAGGACGACGACAAGAGCCCGCAGAACTGACCGACCTCAGCCGAGGTCACGGTGCCCCCTACACCCTTTTCATTTGACATCGGATCCTCGGTTTGCTACAGCTTGCCGGGTTATCCGTCTGGCCCGAATCGTCGGGGGAAGGAGAGGCAATGGAGACCATAGGCAACTACCTGAAACAGCAGCGTGAGAAAGCCGGCGTTTCCCTGGAACAGATTGCCTCTGCGACCCGGATCCGTTCGTCCCTGCTCCAGAGCCTGGAGAACGACCGGCTGGACGTCTGCCCGCAGGGTATTTTCCTGCGGGGCTTCGTTCGCTCCTACATGGAGCAGCTGCACTCCCCTCCGGACCGGGCGCTCGACATCCTCGACGCTCAGACGTCTCCGGCCGCGATGGCGAGCCCGTTTGCCGGCCTGCCGGCTCACGAGAACGAGACCGGCGGCCGCCGCTTCAAGGTGGCGCACCTGCTGGTTCTCGTGTTCGCCATGCTGGCCATGTTGAGCGCCTACTTCCTCACGGACACCGTGAGGAATGGCTCCCAGGCCGTGACGTCCATGGAAGCCACTGACGCGGACTCGGGTACCACCCGGACGTTCTCGCCGGTGAATGCCGAGAAATAGGCCGCCAGCCCCCCTTGGGATGGGGGTGGAGGTGCTCCCATGCTGGGGAAGAAGCAACAGCTCCTCATCGATACCACCCAACGGCTGCTTCGACGTGATGCCCGCGCCAGCATCCGGCGCATCTTCGACAAGACCCATCCGGCCGACCTGGCTGCCGTCATCTCCCATTTCGACAACGGGCGCAGGGACGTCCTGTTCCACCTGATCGAGCGAATCGACGAAAGGGCCGAAGTGCTCTCGGAGATGCTGCACGAGAATGCTGCCGAGTTCCTCGCCACCATGCCCGTCCCGGAGATCGTCGAGCTGCTCAAGGCCATGGAGAACGACGACGCTGCCGACCTTCTCGCCCGCCTGCCCGAGGACCTCTCCAAGCAGGTGCTCGACGCCATCGGTCGTCGCGATGCCGAAGACCTCGGCGACCTCATGAAGTACGGTGAAGATACGGCCGGCGGCATCATGACCACCGACTTCATCGCCCTGCACGAGAACCTCAATGCCCAGGAGGCCATCGAGACCATCCGCGCCAACAAGGACGTGGACATGGCCTTCTACACCTACGTGGTCAACGACCACAAGCAGCTCGTCGGGGTCTTGTCGCTGCGCAAGCTGGTCATCGTCTCGCCCGAAACGGTGCTGAAGCAGATCATGGAACCCAACGTGGTCAGCGTCCGCCTCCACACCGACCAGGAGGATGTCGCCCGGACCGTGGCCCGATACAACCTTCTTGCCATCCCGGTGGTCAACGACAACAACGTCCTCGAGGGCATCGTCACCGTGGACGACGTCATCGACGTCATCCGGGAGGAGGCCACAGAGGACATCCTGAAGATGGCCGGTGCAGGCATGGAGCTGGTGGAGACCGGCAACGTGACCAAGAGCGTGCGGGCCCGGTTCCCCTGGCTGCTCGTGAGCTGCATCGGTGAGCTCATCGGCGCCGCGGTCATCAGCCCGTTCGTGGGCCAGCTCCAGACCCACCACTACCTTGCCCTTTTCATGCCCATCATCATGGCCATGGGGGGCAACATCGGGACCCAGTCCGCCACCGTCATTGTCCGGGGGCTCGCGACCGGCTACGTGGACCCGAAGAGGATGATGCCCGTCTTCTGGCGCGAGATCCGGGTGGCGCTGGCGCTCGGCGCCACCTATGGGCTCATCGTGGGCGGAGTCAGCTTCGCCTTCTCCGGCGGGGACATCGCGTACGGGCTGTCGGTCGCCACGTCCATGGTGCTGGCCATGTGCATCGCGGTCACCGTGGGCACTCTTCTGCCCATCATCCTGGAGAAGCTGCACGTCGACCCGGCCGTCGCCACCGGACCGTTCGTCACTTCGGCTGTGGACGTTCTCGGGCTGCTCGTGTACTTCGTGGTCTCGACCGCGCTCATCTCCATGGTCCAGGGATGAGTCCCGCGCTGGAAGCCCGCGCGCTCCTGCTCGATACCCACCCGTACCGCGAGGCGGACCTCGTGGTCAGGCTCTTCCTTCCCGACCGGGGAAACGTCAGCGCAATGGCCCGCTCGGCCCGTTCCAGCCGGAAGCGGTTCCCCTCCGGCCTCGACCGGCTGACCCTGGCCGACGTGAGGCTCTCGTCCCGCTCGGGAAGAGGCATGCCGACGCTCGAATCGGCCCAGGTGGTCGAGGTGTGGTGGAACGTCCGCTCCGATATCGGAAAGGTGGCTGCCGCTTCGCTGCTGGCCGAGCTGCTGCTCAAGGCCCACGTGGAGCCGGGCGAGGCCGGTCCGCTCTTCGAGTTCGCCTGCGCCGTGCTGAACCGACTCGACTCCGCACAGCAGGCATCGGGCGAACCGGCAGCACTCCTAGCTGCCGGGGGAATCCTCCACCGCCTCCACCTGCTGCCGCGGCCGCTGGTCTGCAGCCGCTGCTTCGCAAAGGACGCGGCAGCGCCCACCTTCCCGGCCTGGCTCGACGGGTCTACCGGCGAGCTGAGGTGCAATGCCCACGTGGAGCGCCGGTCCCAGAGCCTGGCGCTCCAGGAGCACGAACTGCAGCTCCTGACCCTGGCGGGAGGCGATCCCTCCGACTTCCCTATCGGCCCGGAGCTGGCAGCCATCGCTTCGCCCGTGCTTCAGCGGCTGGAGCCCCTCCTCGTCCGGACCTTCGGCAGCAACCTCCGGTCCCTGGCTTTCCTGCGGGAGATCAGCTGAGCCCCGGTACCGTCTCCGCCCCCGGCTTCACCTCGATCGGCGCCGGCAGCAGTGCGGCCGCTGCCTCGACGTCCTTCAAACCGTTGCCGGTGACCAGGCAGACAACGGTCTGGCGGTCGGCATCGGGCTGCCTTGCCGCCCAGCGCGAAAGCCCGGCATATGCGGTGGCGCCGGCCGGCTCCGCAAAGATCCCGGTCCTTCCGGCCAGCGTCACGATCGCCTGCCGGATCTCGTCGTCCGTCACTTCCACGACGTCGCCGCCGCTCCGGACCACCGCCTTGACCGCGGCCACGCCGTCCCGCGGCAGGTCGACGCTGATCGAGTCGGCCCTCGTGGTTGCCCGCACGGGCTGCACCGCGGCCACAGGGTCCATTCCCTCCCGTACCCGGGCCACGGCCAGGCTGACCGCGTTGCTCAGCGTCGACTGCACCGCAACGATGCGCGGCAGCTTCGAGATGAGCCCCGCCTCGTGCAGATCGGTGAACCCCTTCCACACGCCCGAGATGATGTTGCCGTCCCCCACCGGCACCAGGACGGCCTCCGGGACCTGCCAGTCGAGCTGCTGCACGATCTCGAACGACACGGTCTTCTTCCCCTCGCGGGTGAACGGGTTCCACCCCGTGCTCCGGTTGAGCCAGCCGTGCTTCTGGGACATCTTCCAGCACAGGTCGAAGGCATCGTCATACGTCCCGGCCACCTTGATGACGCGGGCCCCGTAGAACAGGAGCTGGGCGACCTTGGCCTTCGGGGCCGTGGCCGGCACGAACACGATCGCTTCGAGCCCCGCATCCGCACACAGGCAGGCCATCGAGCACCCTGCGTTGCCCGTCGACGCGGTACAGACCCGCCCGATCCCCCGCTCCGCTGCCATGGCCACCAGGACCGACGAGGCACGGTCCTTGAACGACGCGCTCGGCAGCCGGGTGTCATCCTTGAGCAGCAGCCGGCCGACCCCGGCCACGCGGGCCAGGTCGCCGCGCTCCACCAGCGGCGAGCCCCCGATCGTCAGCGAGAACGCCCGGCTGCCGGCCTCGGTCACCGGCAGCAGAGGCAGCCAGGCAAAGTGCCCCCTCCGGGCAAGATCCCCCAGGGTGGGCTTCCCGATCGCTTTGCGGACGGCCTCGGGATCGAAGCGGAGCTCCAGATTGCCGCCGCAGGCGCAACGGTACGCCGGGAATTCGAACCTGCTCTCGGTGCCGCAGTGGATGCAGCGGAACCCGGCCACCGTGCCGGGGCGAACCTCTTTCATGGCCGACCTCCTCAAGGAAAAGACCACGCCCGGGAATAATGCGTCAGAACGGCCCTTCCTGTAAAGAGGGTCCGGAGATGGCGGAATGCCCTGTTTTTTCTTGACACTTCTCTCCCTCTCGCCTATGCAGTAAGAGACTATGAGTGTGTTTGTTTAAGGGGGTCTTTCGCAGCGCGCACCAGGGAGAGGGGATGATGAGACCGTTGTCTGCATTGGCCGTGATCCTGTGCCTCGGGGTGTGGAGCAACGTGGGAGTATGCCAGGAAGAGGAGGAGTCGCCGGCCGCTGCGGCAGCTGCCGACTCGGGCAAGCGCCAGTTCTTCCTGGGCCTTCTCAAGGAGGGGAACACCCTCGCCGAGAGCGGCTACTACTACGAGGCCTGCGTGGCCTTCAACGGCATCCTCGAACGCGGGGAGCCGGTGGAGGAGTACTTCAAGGAATCCGAGTACGCAATGGCCGTCAACCTCCACAATCTCGGGCTCGTGTACTCGTCGTTCACCTACTTCGCCCGGATCGTGGACGGCGGCGACACGCACCCGTACTTCCTCAAGACGCTCCCCTGGCTCGTGCAGATCTCCCGGGAGGTCCCGGGATTCCAGGGCGTCCGCGAGTACCTTGCCGCGTATCCCCCCGAGAATTACCCCCCCGAGCTGAAGAACGACATCGCCCACACCGTCGGCCAGTTCTACTACACGCAGGACGACCTCGACTCCGCACTCGAGTCGCTCCGGATCGTCGATGCGAAGGACGAGAGCCACTACCTCCCCGCCCGCTATCTCATGGGGGCCATCCACGCCCGCCGCAACAAGGCGAAGGACTCCCTGGAGGCATTCAAGGAGGTGCTGCGCCACGTCCAGAGCAGCGTTGCCCCGTCCAGGCTCGCCCAGGCCTTCCGCTCCCGGGCCATCATGGCCATCGCCCGGATCTTCTACTCCACCGGCGACTTCGACAGGGCGCTCAAGTACTACGACGAGATCGAGAAGTACTCGGGGGACTGGCTGCAGGCCCTCTTCGAGAAGAGCTGGACCTTCTTCCGCGCCAACAACAACGAGCGGGCGATGGGCAACCTGCACACCTTGAACTCCCCCTACTTCGAGGAGCAGTACTTCCCCGAATCCCGTGTGCTGCAGGCCGTCATCCTCTTCACCAACTGCCGCTTCGAGGATGCCATCGTCGTCGTCGATGCCTTCGTACGGGAGTACGACGACCTGCGCAAGGAGCTCAACTCCCAGCTCGCACAGAACGAGGACCCCGCGGACTTCTACTACTGGCTGGCCAGCCTCTCGGCCAAGGGCAAGGGGTTCTCCCGCAAGCTCAAGAGGATCTTCAACCTGGCCCTCGCCGACAAGAAGCTCTATCGCCTGTTCTCGTTCATCGTCGCACTCGACCGCGAGGAGGCCCTGCTCGAAAGCATGCGCCAGGCCGCGGTCCAGAAGGACCTGGCCGAGCGCCTCCTGGGCGAGCTCGTGACCTATCGCGAGCTGGCCATCGGTGAAACCGGCGAGCAGGCCCGCGCACGCCTCGACCTCAAGCGTCGCGAGCTCCAGCGCCTCGTCGGCCAGGCCATGAAGGTCAAGTTCGAGTCGCTCAACGCACTCAAGGAAGTCATCGAAGGCAAGCGGGAAGGCGCAAAGACACAGGGCGAAAGCGCCGGCTGGGTGGTCCGCAAGGACGCCGAGCACCTCGCATGGCCGTTCGACGGCGAATACTGGAAGGACGAGCTGGATTCCTACCTCTTCCGGGTGGAAAACCTCTGCCCGGAGGCCAAGAAGCCGGCCAAGCCCTAGCGGAGCACTCAGGCGGGAGAGAACATGAAACGAGTCCTGTTGGTCACCATCACCCTCCTGGCGGCGTTTGCCCCTCCGGCCCCCTCGTTCGGCCAGGGAAAAGGCTACGTCCCCAAGATCGAGACGGGCGAGGTCAAAAAGGAGGAGGTCAAACCCAAGGAAGACACAAAAGGGAAAAAACCCCGGCCGGGCCTCTCCGCCGAGGACCTCTACCGCGTCAAGCCCAGCGCATCGGAGGAGAAACTCCAGGCCGCCATCGAGTCCCTCTACCGCATCATCGACTACGCCGAAGAGGACGACCCGGAAAAGCCGGTCTACTACGCCCGCCTTGCCAACCTCTACTGGGAAAAGGCCGAAAGCTACTTCATGCAGGCCTACTCCGACGAAATGGACAAGGAGATCCTCGCCGCCCAGAACGCAAACGACGAGGAGCGCGTCCGGGTCGCCGAGGCCCGCCGCGACAGCCTGCTCGAACAGCAGAAGGAGTGGCGCCGGAAGGCCATCAAGATCTTCCAGGAGATCGAGCAGAAGTACCCGGACTACGAGAAGCTCGACATGGTCCTCTTCTACCTGGGCAACTTCAGCACCCAGATGGGCGACTACGAAGCCGGCTACAACTACTACACCCAGCTCATCACCAGCTTCCCCGAGTCCAAGTACCTCCCCGATGCGCTCGTAAATGTCGGCGAGTACTATTTCCAGCAAGATGAATTCGACACTGCAAGCGAATTCTACAAAAGAGTCGTCAGCTTCCCAGAATCAAAGATTTATCCATTCGCCATCTACAAGCAGGCATGGTGCCACTACAATATGGGCGAATACGAGGAGGCCTTCAAGAAGTTCGTCGAGGTCATCCAGTACGCCATGAAGGCCGAAAAGGAAGGCGGAACCGGCAAGATCGGCCTCAAGGCCGAGGCGCAGAAGGACATCGTCCTGGCGTACAGCCAGGTCGGCAAGGAGGCCAAGGCTATCCCGTTCTTCAAGGGCATCGCCCCCGAGATCTACCTGGTTCTGTCGGCCCGGCTGGCCCGCCTGTTCGCAGACCAGGGTGAGTACGAGAAGGCGATCACGATGTACCGCAACATCATCGCGGAAGACCCCGACTCGCCCACCGTTCTCACCCACCAGCGCAACATCGTGGAGGCCGCGGACAAGACTGCGGACAAGGTCCGGACCCGCACCGAGATCAACCGCCTGGTCGAGCTGCCCGAGGCGCTCCAGAAGGAGAACTCCTCGGTCATCGCCCAGGAGAAGGAGAAGGTCGAGGAGCTGCTGCGGACCATGGCCATCACGTACCACTTCGAGGCCCAGAAGACCATGGAGAAGAAGGCCATGCTCCTGGCTCAGGAGGTGTACGACCACTACCTCCGTCTCTTCCCGGAGGGGACCGGCCGCTACCAGATGCTCATGAACCACGCCATTCTGCTCTACCAGCTCGAGGTCTACGAGAAGGCGGTCGTCGAGGGGGAGCGGGTCATCGCGATGGACCCCCAGGGCAAGTACGCCAAGGAGGCTGCCTACACCGCCCTCATGTGCTACTACAAGGTCATCGATACCTCGAAGAAGACGGTCGTGAAAGGGGAGGAAGAGGAGGACCAGGCCGCTGAGATGGAGCTCCCGGCGCAGTACGCCAACATGGTCCAGGCCTGCGACCGGTTCGTGGGCATCGGCTCGGACGACCCCGAAGAGATCATTCAGGCCAAGTTCGCCGCAGCCAAAATCCTCTATGATTTCAACCACTTCAAGGATGCCGCCCCGCGCCTCGAGGGGCTCATCCAGCAGTACCCCTCCAGTGAGGTCGCACCCGACTCGGCCAAGCTGCTCCTCTCGAGCTTCACCATGCTGAGGGACATCAACAACCTCAACGCCTGGGCGGACAAGCTGTACACCATGCCCACCCTGGCCCAGGGCGAGCTGCTGGCCATCATCAACAAGATCCGCGACCGTGCGAAGTTCAACCGCTGCTTCCAGTACGAGTTCGACAAGCAGTTCGAAGCCGCAGCGGACTGTTTCGTGGACTACACCGTGAAGTTCCCGACCTCCAAGCTCATGGACAAGTCGCTCTACAACGCGGCCGTCAACTACCAGCGGGCCCGGAAGTACGAGAAGGCCCTCAAGGCCAATGCCCAGCTCTACAACTGCTGCGCCCGCTCGTCCAAGCTCGGCCCTCGGGCACTGTACCTCATTGCCGAGACTTATCGGGCAGCGGCGGTGTACGACCAGGCCGCTGACTACTACGAGAAGTACGCCCTGGACCACCCCAAGGAAACCAAGGTCAAGGAGGCCCTCATCTTTGCTTCGGCATTCCGCCGGGGGCTCGGTCAGCATGCGGAGGCCATCCGCAACTACGAGCGTTACATCAACCTCTTCAAGAAGGATCCCAAGGTCCCGGCCGTCTTCTTCGACATCGGCACTCTCTACAAGCGGGACGGCAAGTACTCCGAAGCCATCAAGCACTACAACAACTATCTCGCACGCTACCGGACCGTCGGCGGAGTCAACCTGGTTCTGGCCGCGTACCAGGAGATCGGCGAGTGCTACGCCGCCCAGAAGAAGTACAAGGAAGCCCGCAAGCAGTTCGACGCGGTGATCGAGGCGTTCAAGAAGCTGCCCGACGAGGACAAGAAGAAGGTCGGCCGCCGTGGAATCTCCGCCATCGCCTGGGCCTACTTCAACAACGCAGACGCCATGCTCGAAGAGGCCGTGGCGGTCAAGCTGACCCGAAAGACCCTCAAGGAGGACACGGAAAGGAAGATCCGCATTACGAACGATGCGGAGAAGCTCTACCTCACCGTGCTCAGCCTCAAACAGCCGTTCTGGGACAGTGCGGCCCTGTACAAGATCGGCAGTGCCTGGGAGCGCTTCGCCGATGACTTCGAGAATTCCCCCATGCCGTCGGGGCTCACCGAGGACGAACAGGAAGAATACAAGCTCCAACTCTCCGAGGCTGCCCAGCTGTTCCGACTCAAGGCAGCCGCCGCGTACAAGAAGTGCCTGGAAGGAGCCAAGGCCAACCACCTCTTCAACGAGTACACGGAGAAGGCCGAGCAGCGGCTGTCGGTCCTCGAGTTCCAGTTCGCGGGGATGAAGGAGTACCGCGTCCGCCCCGGGTTCCTGTCCGCCGGGGCCAACCCTCCGGACTTCAAGCTGAGGAAGGTCGTGATCTTCAAGGCCTCGGGTGATGAGTCGGGAGACAAGCCGGCACCTCCGAATCCCCAGCCCCCGGGGGGTGCCCCCGCCCCGGGATCCTCGGGAACCACCGCTCCGGGAGGTGAGTCGAAATGAGAACGCTGCTTGGCATCGCATGCTTCCTCTGCCTGACAGCCGTTGCGCTGCCGGCCGTGGCCCAGCCGATCGATGAATCCCCCACCGGCGATTCCCCCGTCGACATCCAGGCAGCGGCCGAAGAAGAGGCCGCCGAGACCGAGGGGGCCGCCGTCCCCGTCGATGAGACCGGCCCCGGAGCCGAGCTCCGAAAGGCCATCGAGCGCCTCAAGACCGACCCGGCGCAGCTCCAGCAGGGCAGCGAGGTAGAGGCCGAGCTCGTCCGCCTCGCAGGCGGCTCGGAACCCGTCATCGAGGCCATCTACGACCTCGGCGTCTTCTATCTCCGTATCGGCATGCAGGACAAGGCTGCGTCCTACTTCCAGCAGGTGCTCGACCGCTCCCCTGACTTCTCCGAGGCCATGGCGCAACTCGGCGTCCTCGCCGCACTCCGCAACGAGACCGCAAAGGCCCTCTCCCTGATCGACCACGCCCTGGTCATTGACAAGTACTGCGCTCCGGCCAGGAACTTCCTCTCCCAGAAGGCCCTCAACGAAGGCAACCTGGACGAGGCCATCAAGCATTGCCGGATCGCGCTCCTCGGCGACCCGAACAACATGAACGCCTACCTCAACATGGCCATCGCCCTCTTCCGCAAGGGACAGTACGACGTGGGCGAGCTGGTCTGCGAGAGTGCGCTGCGCATCGACAAGAACAACGCCACCATCCTCAACCTCATGGGCCTCATTCAGCTCAAGCGGGATGACATCAAGGGGGCCATCACCCTCTTCCAGGCCGCCACCGGAGCGGACGCCACCTACATCGATGCACACAAGAACCTGGCTGCCGTTTCCCTCAACTACAAGGACTTCGCTCTGGCAGCCAAGGAGTTCGAAACCATCCTCAAGGTCGAGCCGAAGAACGTGGAATTCCAGATCTCCTACGCCCTCGCGCTCCGTGGTCTCGAGAACTACCCGGAATCCCGGAAGGTCCTGTCAGACATCGTCAACCGGGATCCCGGTCAGCCCGATGCCCGATACAACCTCTGCATCCTGGAGCACGAGTACGTGCAGGACCTCCACTCAGCGCTCGCCACCTGCCAGGAGTTCCAGCGCCGGCTCGACAAGAAGCATCCCAAGTTCAAGGAGATGGAGCTGCGCGTCAAAGGCATCCGCGAGACGATCAAAGCCATGGAGGAGATGAAGAAACTGGAGGCCGAGAGAC
>VGRX01000006.1 GCA_016875215.1 Deltaproteobacteria bacterium | reverse complement strand
TAATCAGGATGCAACACGCTCACCATTACAAGCCCCCAGGCAGCCCGGGCTCAACTCCCGAGGCCGCTCTTCTCAAGGGTCTCGGCTCATCTACCGACTTCCGACCCCGTCGGGTGAGGGATCAGGGAGGGCATCAGCCGTTACGTCGGATCAGGTTGTACAGGATTCCCTTCTGCACATGGAGTCGGTTCTCCGCCTGGTCGAAGATGATCGACTGCGGGTGGTCGCATACGTCGTCCACGACCTCGTGGCCGCGATGCGCGGGCAGGCAGTGCATGAACCGCCAGTCCCGGTCCGCATGCGAAAGGAGCGACATGTTGACCTGGTATGGCTTGAACAGCGCGTTGCGGGCAGATGCCTGTTCTTCCTGGCCCATGGAGGCCCAGACGTCGGTGTACACCACCCGGGCGCCAGCGACCGCCTGCACCGGATCGTTGAGCACTTCGATGACCGAGCCGTTGCGGTCCTTGTCCGCCATCGCCAGGGTGAGGATCTCGGCGTCCGGCTCATGGCCGCGGGGGGTGGCGACGGTCAGGTGCACGCCGAGCTTGGCCGCTCCGAGGATCAGCGAGTGGGCCACGTTGTTGCCGTCACCCACATAGGTCACCTTCAGCCCGTCGAGGTTGCCCAGGTGCTCCCACATCGTGAAGTAGTCGGTCAACCCCTGGCACGGGTGGAGCAGGTCGGTCAGCCCGTTGATGGTCGGAATGGCGGCATGCCTGGCAAACTCCACGACCTCGTCGTGGGCAAACGTGCGGATCATCATGGCGTCGATGTAACGGGAGAGCACTCGGGCGGTATCCGAAATGGTCTCTCCGCGGCCGAGCTGGAGCTCGTCGGGCCGGAACAGCATGCCGTACCCGCCGAGCTGGTAGATCGCGGTCTCGAACGAGACCCGGGTCCGGGTGGACGGCTTGCGGAAGAGCATGCCGAGCACCTTGCCTTCACACGCCTTGGCGAACTCCTGCCTGTTCTCCTTCATCCGCTTGACCAGGTCGAACAGATCGACGATGTCCTTCCGGGTCAGGTCCGCGATTCTCAACAGGTCCTTTGGCCACATGGGAATCCCCTCCTCCTCCCCAAAGATCGGGTGGAGCCTACACCAGGACGGGAGCAAGTTCAATGGGCAGCGATCCGGGATTTCATCTTCATCGTGCGCAAGAGCATGCATCCCCCTTCAGGCCTTCAGCTCGAACACGAAGCCGTGCAGCTCGACGGTCGGCTTCCAGGTGCCGAAAGAGGTCGCCCGGATCCTCCTGGCGATTTCTTCTTTGCCCATGTCCGGGGTTATTTTGCTTAGCTTATTGAATTCCGTTCTGGTGAACGGTTTTCTTGTCCATTGCTCGTCAGATATCGGCAGTTCTTTTTCGTTTTTTATTAGATCGGCTATTTCATAGAATAATATCAGCTGTTCATCGTATGTGCGCGCAAGGAGCGTCGCTACGTTATCTTCCGGAAACACAGGGAAAAGCCGCGTTTTGATAATTGTGCCCGTATCGACAGCCGTCGTCATATGATGACAAGTGGTGCCGTATTCTTGCGCATTATCATAGAGAGCGAAGTTGTTGCATCCGATGCCAGGGTAGTCCGGAGATGCCGGATGGAAATTGATTGCGGCTATTCTTGCTTTGTTGAGAACATGCTCAGGAACAACCCACCTGGACAAGTAGCTGATGATGTAGTCTCCTTCCCAGGTGCAGATCTCCTGCGGCATGGGGTCGCCCCAGCGGCCCAGGTGGGCGGAGACGTCGGAGAGGTTCATCCGGCAGAACTCCAACGCTCTTGCTGTATGAGAATCGTCTTTCTTTCCAAGGAACAGGAGTGAACATTTCGTCTTGTCCATGCCGGCTCTCCCGATTCGCTGCGGCGGCTCGACGGTTGCCCTCTCTCGCCACGGCAGGGAGGGCGAAGTTCTCTGGGTTCCCCGTCCAGCCCGCATGGTAGCCGGGAAGCGGATCAGGGTCAAGGCAGCCGATCGTCCGCTCGGCCCCCGATCACTGCCGGGTTGACGAGCAGACCTGTTGCGGAAGGAAGGCAGATTGTTGTTTACCGACAGGTCGGATGGGGTATAATACGCCCAATTCTGGTGACTGGGAGGGGGAATTGCCCATGTCCGGCCTGGCGATTCGATACTGGGGAGTACGAGGGAGCGTCCCGATGCCCGGGCCCGGCACGGTCCGTTACGGCGGCAACACGAGCTGCGTCGAGGTTCGGACTCCTCGCGGCCGCGTGATCATCGACGCCGGTACCGGGATCATTCCGCTCGGCAGGCTGATGACGCAGCCCGAGGAATTCGGCCTCGTCCTCACCCACCTCCACTGGGACCACATCCAGGGCTTCCCCTTCTTCCTCCCCAACTATCGCAAAGGGCACACCATCCACGTGTACTCCGGACACAAGGCCGATGTCAGCCTGGAATCGGTCCTCAAGGGGCAGATGCAGGAACCCAACTTCCCGGTCAACCTGGGCGGCCTGCCTGCCACGCTCACGTTCAACGAAGTACCCAAGGGGGAGAGCTTCTCCGTCCCCGGGGCCCGCATCTCCACGGTCAAGCTCAACCATCCCAACGAGGCCACCGGGGTCCGCTTCGACGTCAACGGCAGGCGCCTGGTCCATCTCACGGACCACGAGCACACGCCGGAGTACGAGGACTCGGTCATCTCCTTCTGCGAGGGTGCGGACCTCCTGTCGCTGGATACCATGTACACCCCGGAGGAGTACGAGAAGCACGTGGGCTGGGGGCACTCCTCCTGGCTGCATGCCTGCCACATCGCTGCAGCGGCCCGAGTCAAGCAGCTCGTGCTGTTCCACCACGACCCGAACCACGATGACGAGTTCATGGACCGGGTTGCCGACACGGCGAGGCGGGAGTTCGCAAACACCGTCATCGCTCGCGAAGGGCTGGACCTGGAGTTGTAGGACCCCCTCGCCCGAAATGCCGGTTGGCGGGGAGTGGGACCCTTGACAATCGCCCTCGCTGCGACTATCTAGAGCCCGGGATCGAGCGAGGGAGGAGACGCAGATGCCCATCTACGAGTACCGCTGCAACGCCTGCGGACGCGACTTCGAGCAGTGGCGCCGCATCACCGACGACTCCCGGCCTGCGTGCTCCGCGTGCGGCTCCTTGGATGTGCATCGCCAGGTCTCGATGAGCTCGTTCCAGCTCAAGGGGAGCGGCTGGTATGTGACCGACTACGCAGGCAAGAAGACCAACTCCACCTCGCACAAGGAAGAAAAGACCGAAACCGCCCCCTCCGCAACTGACAAGAGCACGGACAAGAGCACGGACAAGAGAGCGGACAAGAGAGCGGACAAGAGCGACGGCGTCGCGAAGGAACCTGCCAGGGCGGCAGGAACCACCGGTACCGCCTGAGCGGTAGTCCTTCGATGAAGAAGAGAGCGGAAGAGAAGGCTGTGGTGCTGCTCAGCGGCGGTCTCGATTCCGCCACCGCCCTGGCCGTTGCCCGGAGCCGCTCGTTCCAGTGCCACACCCTCAGTGTCCACTACGGCCAGCATGCCTGGCGCGAGCTGGTGGCAGCGGCTGCGGTCTCCCGCTCCCTCGGGGCCGTTCGCCACCAGGAGATCGCCATCGACCTCAAGAGCATCGGCGGCTCGGTCCTGCTCGAGCACCGGCAGGTCCCCGGTCCGGACGAGGCGTCGAGGCGCTTCGGCATTCCCGAGACCTACGTACCGGCCCGCAACACCGTGCTTCTCTCCCTGGCGCTCGGCTGGGCCGAAGTTCTCGGAGCGCACACGATCTTCATCGGCGCCAACGCGGTCGACTACAGCGGTTATCCCGATTGCCGGCCGGAGTACATGAAGGCGTTCAACCGGCTCGCCCGGCTCGCTGTGGCGGAAGGCTCCTCCGGAGGTCGGCCGATCCGGATCCGGGCGCCGCTCATGCGGTTGACCAAGGGGGAGATCATCCGGCTCGGGCTCTCCCTGGGCGTGGACTACGGCCTGACCCTGAGCTGCTACCAGCCGACGGAGAGCGGCCTCTCCTGCGGTCGGTGCGAGTCGTGTCTCCTGAGGCTGAAGGGCTTTTCCGAAGCGGGCGCGGCCGATCCGATCGGCTATGCGGTCCGCCCCGAGATCGGATGACGGAGGATGGCATGACGACGGACAGGGAAGTGCCGGTTCTTCCCGGAGCCCCCCGCCAGGAACGCCCCCTCGACGAGGGGAGCTTCCAGCGACTCGCCCTCGCCAAGGCTGCGGCATGGGATGCCGGCAAGATCCTGATGAAGCACTGGGGCCGGCTCTCGGGGTACGACCGCAAGGGCAACCTCGACCTCGTGTCCGAGGCCGACCGGGCCAGCGAGCGCTATCTCATCGACCGGTTCCTGGACCGCTTCCCTGCGGACTGCATCGTGGGGGAGGAATCGGGGACCCGGGAAGGAAGCTCGGGCTGGTCCTTCATCGTGGACCCGCTCGACGGAACCACGAACTTCGTCCACGGGCACCCGATCTTCGCAGTCTCGATAGCGATCGCTTCGGGAGGCAGGACCCGGGGCGGCGTTGTGTACTTGCCCGTGACCCGGGAGCTGTTCTGGGCAGGGCAGGGGATGGGCGCCTGGCGCAATGAGACCCGGCTGTCGGTCACCACGTCCGGCGACCTCAACGAATCGCTGGTTGCCACGGGCCATCCGTACAACCGCCGCCAGGTGGTGGAGACCATCCTCGAGGACTGGCGCCGGATGATCCTCAATGTCCAGGGGGTCCGCCGGATGGGGGCCGCTGCCGTGGACCTCGCCTTTGTCGCTGCCGGCCGGTTCGACGGCTTCTGGGAGCGGGGGCTCAAGCCGTGGGATACCGCGGCCGGGCAGCTCCTGGTCGAAGAGGCGGGCGGCCGCGTCACCGGATTCGCCGGCCAGGAATACACTCCGTTCAACCCCGACATCGTGGCCTCCAACGGGCGCATCCACGACCGGCTGCTTTCTGCCCTGTTCTCCGGAAGGCCCGAGGCGGAGGGAAGGTGATGAGGCGTTCGTGCCACGGAAATGCCCGTCCGGCCCGGCGGGGTGCTGCCGCTGCAATCGTCCTGTCCGTCTCCATTCTGCTCACGGGCGCCTGCGCGTCCACGCGTCTCCGGGGCGCTTCCGACGCCCCGCTGTCTCCCTCGGACCGCAAGGCCCGCGTGCTCGATGCGAGAACGCTGGAAAGCTCACCTCTCACCGCCCTCGGATTGCTCGAACCCATCCTGGAGGAGGGGGACGATGCCTACTGGTCCCGGCAGGCGGTGGAGCAGGTGGCAGCGATGGACGGATCGCTGGCCCGCAAGGGGGTCTCGGCAGCGGGCGTGCTGCTTGCCCACTACTCGATGGATCCGAGGTCGCCGCTGGCCGCACACCTCCTTTTCCACGGAGCAAAGCTCATGGCCGGCACGGGCCAGGACCAGGACGAACGCCTGGCGCTCTACCTGCTCCTGCGGCTGATCGACGAGCACTCGCCTTCTCCGCTCTGGGACGATGCGGTGTGGCTGGCCGCGGACATCTGCCGTGACCGGGGGTACCGGGGGGACGAGACGGCCGTCCTCGAAGAGGCGCTCCTGCCCCACCCGGGCTGGGGAACCGATGCCCTGTCGGGCCGCTTCGTGCAGAAGGTGCGCTACCGCCTGGCCCGGCTCTACGAGCGCCAGGGCCGACGCGAGAAGGCCCTTTTCGAGTACGCGCTGGTCATCAACTTCCACGACGGCCTGGCACTCAAGGACGACGCCCTGTGGCGGATCGCCGTGGTCCATGCGGATCTCGGAAACGACGAGTTGGAGCAGGAGGCTCTCAGGATGCTGCTGTCCGAGTGCCCCTGGTCCCGCCATGCCGCCCAGGCCCGTGAGCGGCTCCGGTAGTCCCCCGTTCCCCCGGGTTCTCCATGCGGATCCGCCCCACTCGCTGCGGCCTCCTCCCGGGGGGGTGGTTGTGTGTGGGCATCTTGTAAAATATTTCCCTTGACCCCACGCGCGGCCGGACGGTAGAAAGTTGCGACATTGCCTGCATGGCCCCCCCGGTCGTCGGGACGCCGGGCGGAGCAGGCATGCGGGGAAGGGGAGGCGATCGATGAAGAAGCAGGAACTGCTCCTGGGGGACGAGGCGGTGGCATTGGCTGCCCTTCATGCGGGAATCAGCGGGGCCTACTCGTACCCGGGAACCCCCGCCACGGAGATCCTGGAATACGTCCAGTCCAGGGCGAAGGAATTCAACGTGACCGCCAGCTGGTCCGCGAACGAGAAGGTGGCGTACGAAGGGGCCATCGGCATGTCCTACTGCGGCAAACGGGCGCTGACCTCGATGAAGCACGTGGGGCTCAATGTGGCTGCCGACCCCTTTGTCAACTCGGGGATCACCGGCGTGGATGGCGGCCTGGTGCTCTGCGTGGCCGACGACCCGGGCATGCACTCGTCCCAGAACGAGCAGGATTCCCGCTACCTGGCCCGGTTCGCGCTCATCCCGTGCCTCGAGCCGCTCAACCAGCAGGAAGCCTACGACATGACCCGGGAAGCCTTCGATCTGTCGGAGCGGTTCAAGACCCCGGTCATGGTGCGGATCGTCACCCGACTGGCCCACAGCCGGGCCGGCGTGGTCACCATGGAGGGCCGCGCCCAGAACGCGCTCAGGATTACGGAGGACGCGGCCGGGTACATCCTGCTCCCGAGCAATGCCCGGATCCAGTACGACAAGCTCGCGGCCAAGCAGTCCGCGCTCGAGGAATACGCGGCGAAGTCCCCGCACAACCGGATCTGCCTGGACGGAGACCGGAAGCTGGGCATCCTGTGCAATGCCATGGCGTTCAACTACGTGCGGGAGGCATTCCCGGCAGGGATCCCGCATCCCTACGTCAAGGTGGGGTGCTACCCGACCCCGATGGGCATGATCCGCAAGCTCGTCGAAACCGTGGACGAGATCGTGGTGGTCGAGGAGGGCTACCCATTCCTGGAGGAGCTGTTGCGGGGCGTGGTCGGGGTTGCCGGAAAGGCGGTCCATGGGAAGCTGGACGGCCGGCTTCCGCGGACCGGCGAGCTGACGCCGGCCATCGCGGCCAGGGCCTTCGGAATCGCCATGGAATCCGCGTTTGCGCCGACCCTCGAAAAGCTCCCCGGCCGGCCACCCGCGCTGTGCCCCGGCTGCCCGCATGCGGACTCCTACCGGGCACTGAAGCTCGCTGCCGGCGACTTCCCCAAGGTCCCGATCTTCAGCGATATCGGGTGCTACACGCTGTCGTTCTACCCCCCGTACAACGCGGTCGATTCCTGCGTCGACATGGGGGCAAGCATCGCCATGGCCATCGGCGCGGCCCATGCCGGGATTCACCCGGTCATGTGCTCCATCGGGGACTCGACCTTCGGGCATTCCGGCATGACCGGGCTGCTCACCGCCGCGTACGAGAAGCTCCCCATGACCGTGTTCATCCTCGACAACGGGACCGTGGCCATGACCGGCAAGCAGGACACGCTGCTGACGGGTGACGCGTTGGTCAATGCGGTCATCGGCCTCGGGGTCGAGCCCGAGCATGTGCGGGTGCTCAGCCCCCTGCCCAAGAACCTCGAGGAGAATGCCCGCATCATCCGCGAGGAGCTCGCGTACAAGGGGCTCTCGGTCATCATCCCGAAACGAGATTGTGTGCAGGCCAAGCGATAGCGGAGGAGGGCAGCGATGAAATACGACATCATCCTGGCGGGCGTGGGCGGGCAGGGAATCCTCACCATCGCCTACATGCTGGACAACGCGGCCCTGGCCCGCGGCTATCGCATCAGGCAGGCCGAGGTCCACGGCATGGCCCAGCGGGGCGGCGCGGTGTACTCGCACCTCAGGTTTTCCGACCGCGAGATCGTCTCCGACCTCATCCCGAGGGGGCAGGCCGACATGATCCTGTCCGTGGAGCCGCTCGAGGTGCAGCGGTATCTCCCGTTGCTGCACCGCGACGGCGTCGTGGTCAGCTCGGTCCACCCGTTCAAGAACATCCCGGACTACCCGGACGAGAAAGCGATCCTCGATGCGCTCCTCGAGCTGCCCCGGGCGCTGCTGGTCGATGCGAAGGCAATCGCCACGGCCAACAAGATGCCCAGGGCCGAGAACATGGCCATGCTCGGAGCGGCCCTGCCCTTCCTGCCGTTCGAGCTGGCCGACTTCGACCCGTTCATCAAGGCCCAGTTCGAACGCAAGGGCGAGCACGCCGTCCTGGCCAACCAGGCCGTGCTGGCCCAGGGATTCCGCATGGGCATGGCCGTCAAGGAACGCCTCGACGCCGGCATGCCCGCCGACGCCGCCTACCGGGAAACCCACACGAGCCTCTGAGGCGGGAGGCGGACCTCCGGAGATGAGAGGATGGTCGATGGTCGACGAAGTCCTGCCGAAGCCTCGTGCGAAGGCGGATGGTTGCGGGCGAATCGATCGGCGTGTGGACGAACAGCAGAGCCGACAGAGGAATGAGCATGGAGCTTACCCGGGTGGTTGCCAGCCTCCTTTCAAGGGCGCGGTCCGAGGGGCGCAGCACCCTGCTCGAGCCGGAGCTGTATGATCTGATGAAGGCTGGCGGGCTCGATGTCCCCGCCTTCGCGTTCCTGCCCGTTGACGGCGATGCTGCGACGTTTCGTCCGGGACTGCCCGGTGACCGGCTCGTGCTCAAGGTGGTGAGCCCTGCGATCACGCACAAGACCGAGATGGGGGGCGTGCGGATCGTGGAGAACACGCCGGAATCGCTGGCCGAGGGGGTTGCCGGTGTGCTCGCGACGGTGCGGGAGCGGGGCGGCGAGGAGCTGTTCCTCACGGTCCGGGGCATCCTGGCGGTCGAGCTGGTGCCGTGTGAGCCGGGGCTCGGCGGGCAGGTCTTTGTGGGGATGCGCTTCTCCCGCGACATGGGGCACGTGCTCACCGTGGGCTTCGGGGGGCTCGAGGCCGAGGAGCTCTCCGCCCGCTTCCGCCAGGGGGAGGCCAACGTGGTCTACTCGCCGGAGCTGTCGAGCCCGGAGCAGGGGCTGGCCAAGCTGGCCCGCTCGTTTGCCGGCCGCAAGCTTGCGGGCGCGACCCGGGGAGGCCGCCGGCTCGTCTCCGATGCGCCGGTGCTCCAGGTGCTTCAGTTCTTCACGCGGCTGGCCCGGGAATGCTCGAACCGGCCCGAGCTGAACGTGGTCATCGAGGACTTCGAGGTCAACCCGTTCTTCGTCTTTGACGGCCGCCTCGTCGCGGTCGACGCGTTCCTGAGATTCAGCGATTCCCCGGCCTCGGAACGAACCGTGGACGTGTCCATGGTGCGCCGCCTGCTCAACCCGAAGACCATCGCGGTAGTCGGAGCATCAGCCAAAGGGATGAACGTCGGCCGGACCATCCTGCGCAAGCTGCTTTCGGACCATTTCCCGCTGACCAACGTGCGGGCCGTCCGCCCTGATGCGCAGACGCTCGACGGCATCGATTGCGTGCCGGACGTCAAGTCGCTGCCGTGGGTCGCGGACCTGCTCATCGTCGCGGTCGGAGCGGCGCAGGTACCGGCCGTGATGGCCGACGTGCTCGACTCGGGCAAGGCCGCGTCGCTGATCCTCATCCCGGGCGGCATGGGGGAGACCGAAGCGGGCCGCAAGGCCGACCAGGATACCCGAACCCGCCTGGCCGAAGCCCGCGCCAACGGGAAGTTCGCCCCGGTCCTCGTCGGCCCCAACTGCCTGGGGATCCGCTCGCTGCCGGGCGGCTACGACTCGATCTTCATCCCGGAGACCAAGCTGCCGCTGCCCGTGGGACACCTCTCCAACGCGGCCCTCATCTGCCAGTCGGGCGCGTTCATGATCACCCGCATGAACGAGCTCCCGTACCTCTCGCCCGCGTACTCCATCTCCACGGGAAACCAGATGGACCTCTCCCTCGTGGACTTCGTCGAGTGCCTGATCCCGGACGAGAAGGTCCCGATCCTGGCGCTGTACATCGAGGGGTTCAAGGAGCTGGACGGCCTCCGCCTGGCCCGGCTGGTCGAGCGGGCCCGAAACCTCGGAAAGGACGTGCTGCTCTACAAGGCGGGCCGGACCTCCGAGGGAGCCACCGCGGCCTCGAGCCACACGGCATCCATCTCGGGCGACTACCGCTCCACGGTCGATCTGTTCCGGGATGCCGGGGCGCTGGTGGCCGATTCCTTCCGGGAGTTCACCGGGTTCCTGTCCATCGCGTCGCAGCTCCAGGAGTGCTCTTTTTCGGGCAGGCGGCTGGCCATCCTGTCGAATGCGGGGTTCGAGACCGTGGGCATGGCCGACAACATCGACTCGGCCCGGGGATTCTCGCTGGCCCGGCTTTCCCCCGCGGCCAGAGACCGCGTTCACGCGATCCTCTCGGGCGTCCGCCTGGAATCGCTCATCAACGTGCACAACCCGCTCGACCTGACCCCCATGGTGTCGGACAAGGTGCTGGCCGCGTGCCTCGATGCGCTGCTTGCCGACGAGGGGGTCGATGCGCTCATGTTCGGGGTCGTCCCCGCAACCCCGGCGCTCAAAACCCTGCCTCCCGGGCTCGACCCGCTGGGCATCGATTCCTTCCGGGCCCCGGATGCCCTGCCCAACACGGTCCCTGCCATAGTGGTCCGCCACAACAAGCCGGTGGCCGTGGTCATCGATTCCAGCACGCCGTACGATCCCCTGGCCTCCGCCTTCCACCTGGCCGGGATCCCCTGCGCCCGCTCTTCCGACTTCGCGCTCACCGTGTTCCAGAAGTACATCCACTACCGGCTGGGGCGGCCCGTCCGACCTTGAATGAAGCCGCCAGGGGCACCGCCCCGAGCGGTGGGGGCACCTGGCCGGCACTTCCCAACGACGTGCGGGAGGCCGATGGGGCGTCCGGGAGGCCGCACCGGCAACTACGACTCTTCGGGTATCGCCGGCAACAGTGGAGTCAGCATTTCGATCAACTTCGGGATCCTCTCGGAGGCGACGAGCCACACTCTTTCCGTTCGCACCTCCCCGTATTCGTGGATGAGCACGTTGCGAAGGCCGATCATCCCCCGCCACGGGATCTGAGGGTGGGCCCCTTTGAGGGACTCCGACACCCGACCAGCGGCTTCACCAATGATCTCCAGCTTACGTTCCACGGCGGCCTGAGCCATGGAGTTCTGCTCGTAGTCGTGAAAACGCATCCCCGCGATGTAGTCGGAGAGCTCGCGGGCAGCTTCCAGCATGTCCCAGATGTATGCCGGATCCCGGTCCTCAGGCCGCAGCATAGACTACCTCGGCACTGGACAATATGACCTTGCGTCGGAACGGATTGCGGAGACCTTCCTTTTCGACCATGTCCACGGGACGCCCGAAGAGGGCCTCCAACTCATCGATCATGTCGGCCCAGTCGAGCAGACTCCAGGTGGCATCCGAAGCGAACGTCACCAGCACGTCAACATCACTGTCATCCGCGAAATCGTCTCTGAGGACAGAGCCGAAAACCGCGAGCTCAACGATGTTCCAACGACGGCAGAACTGCTCCAACTTGCCGTATTCCAGCTTGAATCTCTCGACGACCCGGTCGTGCATCGTGCAGCCCCCTTGCCAACGTTGACGATACCATCCGTTGCGCTTCGTGTCACCAGGTGTTTCCGGGACACAGTGGGGGCGGGGACTGCCCGCACCAACGGTCTGTCTCGTCGCCTGGGCCGCCGGGTTGCCCGCGCCCAAGGCACATCTGCATCTTGAACCCGCGACATTCAGCTTGGGAAAGTGCCCGTCACCCGAGCCCCCAGGCCGAACCCGTTGAAATCATTGGACCGTTGCATCCCGTTGCGTCCCGTTGCGCCCCGTTCCGGCCCGTCAGACCGTACCTGGAGGACGCATCGGCTGCACTGTGCGCCTGACAGGTCACGGGGATTCCCACTGCCGTGCTTGCGGGGGGGGGCTACTCGTTTCGCCAGAATCGCCGGCAGCGGGCCGAGCCTGCGAATCTGGGGAAGCTGCTGGTACCTACTACCCCCTGAACGCCACTTCCCCGCGGGTCAGGACCGGCTTGCCGTCGGCCTTGACCAGGATGAACTCGTGCCTGCCCGGGGCCTTCTCGCGGGCCTTCAGGGTCAGCTCTTCGCCCGGGTAGGTGGGGGTGGAGAAGCGGACCGCGATGCGCTCGAGGCGGGTGGGATCGTTGTCCCCGAGCTTCTCGACGAGCTTGCCCGCTGCCATGGCCATGACGCACATGCCGTGCGCGATGGGGGCCTTGAACCCGGCCAGGCGGGCCACCAGCGGCTTTCTGTGGATGGGATTGTAGTCCTGCGAGGCCTGGGCATACCGCACAGGTTGTCCCGGGGCCACCGAGAAGGTCGCCAGGACCTGGTCCGGCTCCGGTGCCTCCTCCTTCTTCCCCTTGTCCTTGCCCTTCTTGTCCGAGGGTTTCTTCTTTCCCCGGACGAAGAGGGAGGCACTGCCCGCCACGACCCGCTCCCCCTTGTGGAAGACGTCCAATGCCACGTCGCAGAGCTGCCCGGAGGATACCTCCCGGATTCCCGTGATGACCGCCACGGACATGACCGTCGCCCCGACCTGGAGCGGCACGAGGTACTGCAACGACTGCTCCGCATGCACCATCCGCAGCACGTTCATGCCGAGCTTGGGGTGGAGGATCGCCTGCTCCAGCACATCCTTGACGATCCGGCTGGCGAACAGCGGCGGGACGACCGCACCCTCCTTGGCGAAGTACGCCGGATTCAAGTCCTCGGTGGCCAGCGCGTATGCGAGGGCATCCGCCTGCCGGATGGTGAACTCGGGCCCATCCACCCGCCACCCGGCCACGGATGGATCGAGGGTCGACGAGAACGCGTTACGCCCTATCCTCAGGACCTTGGTCAACGTACCGATCTCGCGGAAATCTGCCATTCTTCACCTCGCTTTCCGGCTCGGGCCCTTCTCGGTGCCGGCCCCATCCTATACCAATCGGGGGGGGCCGGGCAACCGCTTGTGTCATGCCGGAAACAGTGCCATACTGCGCCGGCCGGGACGGCGAACAGCCCGGTCAGGCCGCCACGGAAGACAGGGAGAGCGGACGAACCGGAGCGAGCGGAGGAGCCATGGCGGACCGGGTCACGGACCGCATCCAGCAGTGGCGAAAGGAGATCCAGGAGGGGGGGCTGCCGTGCGTGGTCCTGCTGCTGGGCCAGTCCGACCTCCTGATCCGCAAAGCCATCGAGATCCTGGCGGACCACGTGTTCCAGAAAGGGGGGAAAGACCTCAACTACCACCCGTTTTCCGGCGACTCGTCGAGGCCTTCTGACTGGCTGACCGCGGCCCGCTCGGCCCCCATGCTGGCCAAGCGGCGCATGGTCGTCGTGACCGGCGTCGAAGCCTGGCTCAAGCGCGATTCCGCAGACGATCCGGGGCTGGCCGCGCTCGCCGAATACGCCCGGACGGAGAAGCCCAAGGGGCAGATCGTGCTGACCGCCGGGGAGGTCCCGGCCCGCTCCTGGCTGGGCGAGCAGCTCCGGCAGGTGGGCGGCGTGCAGCCGTTCGACATGTCGGACAAGCAGTCCGACGTCCAGGAGTTCATCCGGCAGGCGTTTCGAAAGCGGGGGATCACCATCGACCCCGGGGCCGTGACCGCGCTGGCCGATGCGCTCGGCGCCTCGCCCGAAGCCATCGCTGCCGAGGTGGAGAAGCTGGCCGAGTATGCGGGCAAGGCGAAGATCATCACCGCCCAGGACGTGGAGGAGATGGTCCAGCGCCTGCAGGGTCACGACGTGTTCGACCTGAACCGGGCCGTGGTGCAGAAGGACGTGCGCAAGGCGCTGACAATCCTCGAACGGATGTTCCACAACCTGCTCGAATCGAAGCGGAAGGTGGCCACCTCGGGCCTTCCCCTCTTCCTGCTGTCGAGCTGCTTCGAGTTCGAGCTCAGGCGGATGGCCGTGGCCAAGAAGTTCGAAGCGACCATGGATACGGCGGGGCTTGCCGCAGCCCTCAAGTGCAAGGAGACGGCGGCCTCGATCATCCTGACCAATTCCAGGAAGTTCAGCGAATCAGAGCTGGTGGCGGCCCTGGACAAGGTCCGCGACGTGGACCGCCGCCTCAAGTCCACCAATCTCTCCCCCAAGCTCCTGCTCGAGGATCTCGTGCTCACCATCTGCCTGGCGGGAAGAAAGAGATAGGGCAGGCGTTGGGGCGGCCGCAGGGCCTACTCGCTGAGCAGCTGCCGTGAGATGACGATCCGCTGGATCTCGCTGGTGCCTTCGCCGATGGTGAGGAGCTTCTGGTCGCGGTAGAACCGCTCGACGTCGTACTCGCGCATGAGGCCGTAGCCGCCGTGGATCTGGACCGCGGAATCGACGACCCGGCCCATGACCTCGGAGCAGTAGACCTTGGACATGGCGGCGAGCTTGCCATAGGACTTGCCCGTGTCCTTGAGCCAGACGGCCCGGTACAGCATGGAGCGGGCGGCCTCGATCTCGGTGGCCATGTCGGCCAGCTTGAATGCGATGGCCTGGTTGTCGCAGATGGGGCGGCCGAACTGGCGGCGCTCCTTGGAGTAGGCCAGCGCCTTGTCGAACGCGCCCTGTGCGCCGCCGAGACCCATGGCCGCGATCGCCAGCCGTCCGGAATCGAGGGTCTTGAGCATCTGGTGGAACCCTTCCCCCCGTTTCCCCAGCGTGGAACTCTCCGGGACCTTGCAGTCGTCGAAGTACAGCTCGCCGGTATCAGAAGCCCGCCACATCATCTTGCCGTGCATGGTGACCGTCTTGAACCCGGGCGTTCCGTGCGGCACGAGCAGGCAGGAGTATTCCTTGCGGCCGTCGTCCTTGCGTCCGGTGATCGCCTGGACCACGGCCACCTTCGCCAGCGGATTGGTCGCGTTGGTGATGAAGATCTTGGAGCCGTTGATGACCCACTGGCCATCCTGGAGGACTGCGTTGGTCTTGGTCCCTCCGGCATCGGATCCGGCGTCGGGCTCGGTGAGGCCGAAGCTGGCCATGGCCTGGCACTTGCAGAGCCTCGGGAGCCATTCGCGCCTCTGCTCCTCGCTGCCGAAGTTGTAGATCGGCCCGATCCCCAGCGAGTTGCCGGCAGCGACCGTGGCCGCGTGCGAGCCGTCCACCCGGGCGATCTCCTCGACGGCCAGGACGTAGGCGAGGTAGTCCATCCCCGCTCCGCCGTATTCCTCGGGCACGAAGATGCCGAACAGCCCCAACTCGCCCATCTGCTTCGTGATCTCGACCGAGAACTCCTCGTTGGCATCCAGGTCGCGGGCCCGGGGGGCGATGACCCCCTCGGCGAATTCCCGTACGGCCTGCTTGAGGATCTGATGCTGTTCCGGCAGTTCGAAACTCACCATGCGTATCCCTCCACGCGACAAGGTCCCAGGCATGGATAGCAGACCGGGCAGGGTTTTTCAAACGGCTTTTTCGGGGCAATGGACAAAGAGCAAGGGGAGACGGGGGCCCCGCAACGCAGCGGACAGGGATGCAGCGGCGGCCGAATGCAGCAAGTTGTTTCGTCGCAGGCCCTTGGGAGGCTGCCCAAAACTACTTCTCGGGCGGGGGCAGGACTTCCTTCTGCTCCCGTTTCGGGGGGGACTTCTGGAACTCGAGCTCGGACATCAGCAGCGACGGGGTGATGGTGGATACCGGGACGAACCCCGATTCGGCACCGCAGTAGCCGTTGAAGATCGTCGGCGTGTCCCCCACTGCGGCCACCTTCATGAGGCTGGCCAGCGGTGTGCCGACCAGCTCGACCCCGCGCACCAGGGCTTCCTCGCCGGTCTCGACGTCCACCTTGTACACGAGCTTGGCAACCCCCTTGAAGGCCTGGAACCCCCACGACGAGGTGTTGGTCATGCCCGACGCCGCCTTGCGCAGGATGATGGCGAAGGGCTTTCCCTGCGCCCTGGCCAGCTCGATCAGCTTCTTCTTCAGGTCGGCCTCGGACACGGACTTCGTGCTGGTGAGCACCAGGGTCCCCATGCGGGCCACCGGTCTCTGCATGCCGTTCCCGCGGGCATGCCCGTTCGATTCCCGGAACTTCTCGACCGGGCGCCGGGTGAGCAGGAATCCGGCCAGGCGGCCGTTCTCGACCAGGCTGACCTTCTGCGCCCTGACCCCTTCGTCATCGATCGAGTACCAGCCGTTCACCCCCCCGTTTTCGAACTTCTCCTGCGTGGGATCATCGTAGACCGAAATCATGTCAGGGAGGATCGGGTCGCCCACCTTGCCGCGGAACGTGCCCCCTTCCTCGCCCCCCGCCTGTCGGTGCCCTTCGAGCCGGTGCCCGAGCGCCTCGTGGAGGAAGACGCCCGCGGTATCCCCCTCGAGCAGGGTCGGCCCGTTGTAGGGAGGAAGCACCGGGGCCCGGCGCAGCGCATCCAGCTCGCGGATCATCTCGTCCAGCGCCGTATCGAGCCGGGCCCGGTCGGGCAGCTCCTCGACGTTTCGGGCGTAGATGACGACCGCATGGGGCACGACCGAGCCGTCCTCGGCCCGAGCCATGGCCGTCATGGTCAGCGAGAACCAGGTCTGCGAGGTGAACGATGCGCTCCCTTCACTGTTCACGTAGTAGCGATCCTGCCGCAGGGCGTCGAACGCGGCTGAGGAATCGTAGATGAACGGGGTCTCGGACAGCTTCCGGGAGAGCCGGACGATCTCCTTCTCGAAGCGGGCCTGGTCGGCCGCGAACCGCGCCGGATCGTCCACGTGGCGCAGCGCAGGTGCAGAAGAGAAACAGCCCGAGAACTCCGGGTCGTCGGCCTGGTAGACCCGCTGCGCCTTGACCTTGAGGTAGCTGGCCACCGCCTGCTTGTACTCCGAGTCCGTCGTCTGCCAGAGGACCTTGCGCAGCGCCAGGTCGTCGTCATCGAGCGGAGCCCGGTCCTTGAGCGGATCGAAGCTCATGAAGTTGAAATCGAATCCGGGGTAGGGATCCTGGGTGTTGTCGAACTCGGGAGAGCCGACCCGCACGTCTGCGAAGAGCACCCGCTGTCGGTCCTGCCGGCGGTAGACCGGCGCCCCGAAGCGCGAGGCAAGCGACGTGGTCTGGACGTCCCGCATCAGGTAGGAGATGAAGTAGGGGCTGGGGTAGTCGGGCAGCGTGAGCTGCTCCTTGTTCCGCTTCAGCTCCTTCTCCATCGAATCCAGGATCTTCCCCGGGTCTGACTCCACGGCGAATGCAGGCATCGCAACAGCCAGCAACAACAATACGAACAGGCACTGTCTTCTCATTCCAATCACCTCGTTGCAAGGGGGGGAAGTCAATCGAACAGCACGAAGACAATCACGACGGTCCCCAGGTTCCACAGGGCATGTGTGACCACCGACGCCCACAGGCTCCGGGTCGCGTGGTAGACCAGCGCCAGCATCACGCCGAGGCCGAACAGGGGGAGGAACGACTCCATCGACATGTGCACCGAAGCGAACACCAGCGCGGACAGAGCGACCCCGTGCACAACGCCGAAGTAGCGCCGGAACTGCTGGAACAGGAACCCGCGGAAGAAGAACTCCTCGAACAGCGGCGCCACCACGACCACGTTGGCCGCCATGAGGAGCATCTCGCCTGACGCACCGGCGTCGATCAGCACGGGGATGGCCGGGTTGACCCCTTCCTCCCCGCCGCCGAGGAGGACCGCGCTCGCCACGTTGAGCAAAGTCACCAGCGGGATGGCCGCCAGGTAGGCCAGGAACCCGAGCCAGATGGATCGGGGCGCCAGGCTCCCGACATCCAGGTCCGCGCTCGTCAGCAGGTCTTCCCGCCTGGGGCCGCCGCGCCAGCGGATGAGCATCACCCCCACCCCGGCCGTGACCAGGTAGAGGAACATCATCACCCCGCCTCGCGACAGCGATTCCTTGAGCACCGGTACCGCGTAGGATGCGGCTCCGGTCAGCACGAACCAGCCGGCAAACAACACCCAGGTCTGCACCGCCCCCGCCCCGAATCCGCCCAGCGATTCCAACTGGTGCTCGCCCGGGGGCCGCCGGATCCACGAACGGCACCGGACAAGCAGGACCGCCCCCACCAGGAGCAGCAGCCCCATTCCGCCAAACAGCATCACCACCCGCCCCAGCCAGTCCTCGAGCTGCGCCTCCATCTGCCCCTCGGCCAGCGGCGCAAGGGTCGCTGCCCCCTGGACCGCCCGCGCCTGCAGCAGGTTGCCGATCCAGGCCGGGAAGGCCGCCACCTCCACGTCCCCGGCCAGGCGCTGGACATCGGTCAGGGGCTCTCCCGAAATGAGCCACACGAACGGCTCCACGTCCTCGGGCCGCCCCGGGGGGATCAACTGCCCGGCGTCGTCCTCACGGCCGACCGTCCGGCAGGCTACGGCAAGCCGGCGCAGGAAGCGTGCCCTGTCCGGACCGGGAAGGGTCTGCGCTGTGTCGAGCCAGGTCTGCGGCTCGAAGAACTTCAGCGGGGCCTCCTCCCCCGGATTCACCGTCGACATGGCAGCGTCCAGCCTGAGCTCGAGGTAGGCGCTCCGCAGCAGAAAGGGAACCTGCTCCGCAGAGCGCTCGGCATCGGGCTGAGCCCGGAACAGGATCGGCAGGGCCAGCGCAGTCACCACGAACAGCCCTGCTGCGATGTAGCGTTCCCGCTCCTCCATGCGCTCCTCCGCCAGAACCCGCCTCATGGTACAAGCCGCACGCCGGTGCGGCAAGGAGATTCGCGGCGGTGGCGGCGGCGGCGGCGGCGTCCTATTCGTCCTATTGTCCTATTGCCCTATCCCCTTTCCCCCCGGGGGCATCCGTGTTAGACTGCTGCCCAGCAGGGAGGACAGCAATGCGGGACTATGCACATGGGCTGGTCGTGGTCGGCCTTTCGGTTGTCCTGGCCGTTGCGTCGGCGTCATGCGACAAGGGCACGACCGTATCCCTGGAAGACGGGACCGGGCCACTTCTTCCGGACAGCGGGAGGACCGAGGGGCTGACGGACAAGGACACTGCCGGTGCGGACTCGGACCTTCCGGGCATCGACGGAGGCCCGGAGACGGATGCGCTTTCTCTGCCGCCGGGCTGCGGCGGCGCGGGATACGAGTGCGGCACCTGGGTGACGGACGGCGGGGTGCTTCATTGCGGGGTCTGTCCCCAAGGCACGTTCTGCTCTGCCGGAGGGAAGTGCGGGCCGGTGCCGGATTGCACCCAGGACCAGCTCCGGGTGACCGAGCTGCTGGTCGGAGGAAACACGGATTCCCTGGAGGTGCCGTCCGTGGGTCCGGTACAGCCGGGAGCCCCGGTTCCGATCATCGCCGGGTGGAGTGCGGCCAACGGGAACGGCTGTCCCGGCTGCGAGCGACAGCTTGCCGTGGGCGTGGAGGGCGGCTCTCCGGCGTGCATGGGGGCGGGCATTCCCGCCCCATGTCCGGGGACCTCCCCCGGGCACGGCGTCGGCGAACTGGTCGCTCCGCTGGAACCGGGTTCCTATGCCCTCGTTGCCGAGCTGGCGCCATCGACCGGATGTGGCGGCGAGGCACACGATTTCGGCACGGACTTCACCGCACAGACCGTCGGCAAGCTGGTCGTCGATGAACCGTGCACACCGGCCGATTGCAGCTCGCTCGGCGCCTCCTGCGGGCTTCTCGACGACGGATGCAGCGGCAAGGTCTGCCCCGGCGCGTGCGGTGCGGGCGAGCTGTGCTCGGCCGAAGGATCGTGCGAGCCGGCACCGGCCTGTGCGCTCGACATCCTCGAGGTCCACGACGTGTTCATCAACGGGTTCTCCAGCTCGGCCCAGGTGGCTGCGGGCCAGCCGGTGCTGCTGATGTTCTCGTACCAGCTCGGCAGCCAGGAGGCGCTGGACGGAGAGCCCCGACAGCTCGTTCTGGGCGTTGGCGACACGGCGGTCTCGTGCATCGAGGTGGGTACCCCTCCGGCCTGTCCTGCAACGGCACCGGGTCTTGGCAGCGCGAAGTTCCAGGCGCCGGCCGTCGGAGGGACGTTCTCCGTGAACCTGGTCGTTGCTGCGGAGGACGACTGCACGCTGGCCACGGCCGGGTACGCGGAAGCAAAGCCCTGGACCGTGATCGGCACGCTGCACGTCGTGGGGGGGTGCCAGCCGGCGACCTGTGACGTGCTCGAGGCCCAGTGCGGATACCTCGGCGACGGCTGCGGAGGCCATCTGAGCTGCGGAATCTGCCCGGGGGGCCAGGTGTGCCATCAAAGTGGGATCTGCGGATCGCCGGATTGCCAGAACGGGTTGTTCACCGTGCTGCAGGCCCAGATCGGAGGCCCGGGGACCTCGACGGGAGCACCACCGGGCGGCCAGGTCCCGGTCGCTGCAGTCTTCGAGGCCGGCGGAGGGGCCGGATGTGGGGGGGGCGTGATCCAGCTCGTGCTCGGATTCCCCGGTGAGGCGGCCGCATGCTTCGACCTGGGGGCGCTGCCCGTCTGCCCGCAGTCGGTCCAGGGGAGCGTTGGCGCGTTCATCGAAGCACCGGAACTGGTCGGGGAGCACGTCCTGTTCGCACAGACGCTCTGCGAGGGGGACTGTGCAGGCGCATCGGCCGCGTTCGAGCAGACGGGATGGAAGACCGTGGCCGTCCAGGTGGGGACGGTGACCGTGGAAGCAAGCTGCCTTCCGACCGGCTGCGCCGCGCTCGGGAAGGAGTGCGGGGATTGGGGGGACGGGTGCGGCGGCATCCTCCATTGCGGCCTGTGCCCGGAGGGGACGGCCTGCACCGGACAGGGGAAATGCGACAGCCCGTGCAAGGAAGGGGTGTTCGAGATCACCGCCGCGGGCATCGCAGGCTCGGGAGAGGTCGGCTCCGCACCGGCAGGCAAGGCAACCAGTGCGTGGATCGACTGGGAGTTGGGCAACCCGGACGGCTGTCCGACCTGCGGGCGACAGGTCGTGCTCGGCATCGGCGAGGAACCTCAGTTCTGCGTGGAAGTGGGGGTGCCGGCCGCGTGCCCGAAGACCACGGCAGGGAACAAGACGGGCACGGTCATCGCACCGGAGAAGAGCGGGGTCCACTCGGTGTACGCGCTGGCCGCCGCGGCTGGGGACTGCCACAAGGCCAAGCAGCAGTACGCGGGCCACCCGGACCGCAAGGCCGTTGGGACCCTGTACACCCTGGTCGGTTGCACGCCGAAGAGCTGCTCCGAGGCCGGGAAGAGCTGCGGGCCGAAGGAGGACGGTTGCGGGAACGAGCTGGACTGCGGTACCTGCGCCCCGGGCCTGCTGTGCACTGCTGCCGGCCAGTGCGGCTGCTCGGGCATCGACCCGTACGAGCCGAACGACTCCCCCGCACAGGCCTTCCACGTAGGCGACTTCACCGACAAGGACGTGGAGTCCATGACGCACATCGAGGCGGCAGTCGAGGGCGAGGAGGACTGGTACTCGGTCGGCGCCTCGGACGTGCAGTGGGCCATCATGGAGCCGTTCGTCCAGGTCACTCTCGGCCTGGACCAGCCGTTCGAAGTCATCGTCGCCTACGTGTGCCTGTCCGGAGCCACGCCGCCCGACTACACCCTCGTGGACAGCCAGGGGTGCAAGCAGGAGGCCGACCTCGGAGTGAAACTGCCGGGGGCAACCGGCCCGGCCTCCGGGTTCCGCTGCCAGGGCCAGGACGCCCCCCTCTTCGTCCAGTTCGGCCCCGAATGCCCGGGCGTCGACGATTCCGGCACCCTGTACGTGGCCGTCAAGAAGACCGGCCAGTGCTCCGCGTACGAGTTGGATCTGCATCTTTGATACGCCTCAGGCGACCGCACCCACGGATTGGCTGGGACATGACGGCCGATGGGCTTCGCCCCGATCCGTGGGTTGTCCCCCTTGCACCCGCCCGTGCAGGTGGTACACTGCAGGGGAACGGAGGCAGCCGATGGGACACATTCGGGGCGGGTTTGTTGGGGTCGGCATTGCGTTGGCGTGCGCGGCTTGGCTGGTCGGGTGCTCCAGTGCGACGACGACGAAGGACACGGGGGCGGCCGACGACGGCCTTTCCGGCGATGCGGGCGGTGACGGCGGGATCGGCGAGGTCCTGTTCCCGGACGGCGGCGACGGGACGGGGGGGGATTGCCTGCCCGGGACCGACGGCTGCGGGGCGGCTGGGGACGGGTTGCCCGGGGACGGCGGGGTGACCTACGAGCCGTGCCAGGGCAACGCGGACTGCGAGTCGGGCTACTGCGTTCCGGGGCCGGACGGAAAGGTCTGTGCCGAACCGTGCGTGGAGGAGTGCCCGCAGGGGTGGCTCTGCACCCAGGTCCAGAGTCGGCCCGACGTGCTGTTCGTCTGCACATGGCCCCACCAGCGGCTGTGCTGGCCGTGCGACACGGACGGAGATTGTGCGGTTACCGGTGGATTCGGGGACAACTTCTGCATCCCGGGAGATGGGAGCCGGCCTTTCGATGAGTCTCCGGAAGGGGATGCCGGGACTTGCGCGACGCAGTGCGAAGGGGACGAAACCTGCCCGCCCGGATACGCCTGTCTTGCCGTGAAAGTCGGCGGGGTGACGAAGGACCTTTGCCGTCCGGAAGACAAGTGCTTCTGCCCCCAGGCCGCGGTGACAGCCGGTGCGTGGTCCTCGTGCAGCGTGACGAACGACCTGGGTACCTGCTCGGGAAAGCGCCTGTGTACTGAAGTCGGAATGCCCCCCGTGTGTGACGCGGTCGAGGCGGCAGCCGAAGAGTGTGACGGCCTGGACAACGACTGCGACGGCGACACGGACGAGGAAGGGGCCGGCGGCTGCAGCAAGTACCTCAAGGATGGGGACGACGACGGGTTCGGCTATGGGCTTCTGGGGTGCTTCTGCGACGTTCCCGGGCAGGGGACTCTGGTGCCCGAGGACTGCGACGACGGGAATCCGGCCGTCCATCCCGGGGCCGAGGAGTTGTGCAACGGTGCGGATGACGACTGCGACGCGAAAGTGGACGAGGCCGGGGCCACAGGGTGCATCAACCTCTACCCGGATGCCGACGGGGACGGGTTCGGAGGCGGTGCCGCGGACTGCGTCTGCGCCGGCACTGCGAACTACGTGGCGGAGTCCGGCGATTGCGCCCCTGACGACCCTGCCATCCACCCGGGAGCGGAAGAGCTCTGCAATGGCCTGGACGACGACTGCGACTCGGAAACCGACGAGGGAAGCCCGGCGGATTGCACCGTCTACTACATGGATGAGGACTCGGACGGTTCGGGCCTCGAAGCCCAGTTCCAGTGCCTGTGCCAGCCGGCCCCTCCATACTCGGCGTTGGTGGCGGGCGACTGCGATGACCAGGATCCGCTGGTGGGGGGCGGGTTTCCGGAGCAGTGCGACGGCATCGACAACGACTGCGACGGCAGCATCGACGAAGAGGGGGCAACGGGCTGCCAACCTCAGTTCCACGACCTCGACAAAGACGGCTGGGGAGGCGCTGGGGTGGGCTGCTACTGCCTGTCGGAACCGGGGCTGGTGCAGGTCCCCGGCGACTGCGACGACGACAAGCCCTCGGTCAACCCCGGGGCACTCGAGAGCTGCAACGGGGCCGACGACGACTGCGACGGCAGCATCGACGAGCCTGGGGCCGCAGGCTGCATCGCCCAGTTCGTGGACCAGGATGCCGACGGATGGGGTACGGGCAAGGCCCTGTGCGCATGTCCGGGAAGCCCGGGACATGCTGTGGTTGACAAGGACTGCGACGACGGGGTGTTTGCCGTGAACCCCGGGGCTCCGGAGGCATGCAACGGAATCGATGACGACTGCGATCTCGGGATCGACGAGGAAGGAGCGGAGGGCTGCCAGAGCTACTACCTCGACGTGGATGGGGACGGCCTCGGGCTGGCCGCGTCGGTCCAGTGCCTGTGCGGACCGGAGGGGATGCACACGGCCACCAACGGCGGCGACTGCAACGACTTCGACCCCAACATCGGCGGCGGCACTCCGGAAGAGTGCGACGGCAAGGACAACGACTGCGACAGCCTCGTCGACGAGCCCGATGCCCTCGGCTGCCAGCCCCTGTTCGTGGATGGCGACGGCGACGGCTACGGGTCGGCGCAGACCGGGTGTGCGTGCCCGCTGACTCCCGGCTTCGCCCAGGTGCAGGGGGATTGCGACGACAAGGTCGCCGGTGTACACCCGGGGGCACTGGAGCTCTGCGACGGCCTCGACGACAACTGCGACGGCGCAGTCGATCCGGAAGGCGCCTCAGGATGCAAGGCCTACTTCCCCGACCAGGACGGCGACGGCTACGGCAGCCTGGCATCGCCGGGCAAATGCCTGTGCAAGGGGGACCCGGCGTTCCCGACGCCGGACCACACCGACTGCGACGATTCCGACCCGGCCGTCTCCCCCAAGGCCGCCGAGCAGTGCAACGGCAAGGATGACAACTGCGACGGCAAGCTCGATCCGCCCGGCATGCCCGGCTGCCTCCAGCTCTACAAGGACGCGGACGGTGACGGGTACGGCGATGCCAACACGGTCCCCCAGTGCCTGTGCGGACCTGAAGGGCAATACACCGCGACGAACAACCTCGACTGCAACGACGGCTCTGGGGCGGTCAAGCCGGGGGCCGTGGAGAAGTGCAACGGCATCGACGACGACTGCGACACGCTGGTCGATCCGGAGAACAGCAACGGGTGCAAGAGCTACTTCAAGGACATGGACGGGGACGGGCTCGGAGAGGACGGCGTGCCGGCCAGGTGCCTGTGCAATCCCGTCTTCCCCTATACCGTGACCAAGCAGGGGGATTGCAACGACGGGAACGTCCTGCTCCCCTCGTGCGGGGGCAAGCAGTGCGGCGACGACGGGTGCGGCAAGAGCTGCGGAGAATGTGCCGGCAGCTACTGGTGCACCAACTTCAAGTGCGAGCCGGACGTGATGGTGCGGGCCGATGGCACCTGTCTGTCGGGATTCATCTCGGCCGGCAAGTGGTACACGGGACCGGGGAAGATGGATGGCCAGGAGGAGGGCCGCGGCTACCTCCAGGAGTTCGTGGACGTGGGCTGGATGACGCTGTGCACGACCGACCCGGCCAGGTACCGGGTCGAGGTGAAGGCGGACGACTGCGGTGCGTACCACCCGTTCCTGGGCTGTCCTGCGGGGTTCAAGGAAGCGGGACAGTTCCACGTCGGCAAGGTCGGAGACGGCCAGCCGTGGTGCTGGATGGAATCGGGCCACGGGTACACCAACGGGACGATCAAGGCGGGCTGGATGGTGCTGTGCGTGAAGAACGGCGTGAACACCGCTGCCGCCATGGTCTACGAGCACGACTGCCCCAACACCCAGTTCGTCGGCTGTGGTGCGGGCAAGCAGGAGGTCGGCATCTGGCACACCTCCAACGCCGTTTGCGACAACCAGGCCGAGGCCATCTGCGACAACGGCACGACCGACAACGGCTGGGTCGGCATGTGCGTGTGGAAGTAGGCAGGCAGGGCCTGCAGCCATCTTGCCGCAGGCGCACCGCACCTACGCTCTGGACAAGACATAGTGGTCGGTGAGCTTCGCTCCGATCCGTGGGTTGACACCGGGCCCTTGGCAGGGTAGGAATCACTTGCAGTTGGTGTCGTGCACAGGTTTCCGATGCACGGGGCCAGCCCAGCGTTGGAGTTCGCTTCGTGGGAGTGAGGGGAAGGAACAGAACAGGACTTGCCAGGATGCGCAGCGGGCTGTTCCGCTGGTCGCTGGCGGTTCTGCTTGCCTTCTTCATGGCACAGTTTGCGGCCTTCGTGCACCTCATGGTCTGTCCGCACGGGATGGTGTCGGACTCCGCTCCGTCGGGGCACGACCATTCCATCCCGTCGGGGCACGCCCCTCATGAGGCCTTGGGCGAAGCCCCTTTGGCGATCGAGGACGACGCTTCTTCCGAGCTTCCCTGCCACGCTCCCCCAAGATTCCCCGTTCCAGGTTCCAACAGGGGCAGCGGAACGAGTGGGGAAGAACCCTGCCCGATCTGTTTCGCCCTGCACCAGGCTGCCGCGGTCCGGGCGGCGGATTCTGCTGCAATCCTCGCCGGTTCCCTGCCGGATGCACCACTGACGTCGCTCCTTGAATCGACGCCGATCCAGGAACGCCTCTACCTGCTTTCCCCGTCCAATTCGCCTCCTCGGCCCAGCACGATCTCCTGAGTTTCCCTGCGGATTGTCGCTCGTGCGCGAGTCGGCTTTCCGGCTGGTATGAACCGTGCTGTCTGGCGGAGGTTGCATGCGGAGTGTCATCCTGACGCTGTCGGCCATGGCATTGTCGGCCGTGCCGTTGACTGCCGTTCCCCAGGGCCTTCATGCCCAGGAGGGGGACCTCGGCAGCCTGTTGGGCAAGGAGGTCTTCGGAAACGAGACGAATCCTTCAATTTCGCTGATCCTGGATTTTGTCGGGACCTATTTCTCCGAAGCGGACCGCGTCCACATGGGCGGGCACGCGCCGACTTCGACCGGTCTGGCATTGACCGGCGGGGAGCTTGCCGCATCGGCCAACGTGGATCCCTATTTCCGGTTCGACATGGCACTGTGCTTCGCTCACATGCACCTGGAGGAGATGGTCCTGACGACCCTCTCACTTCCGTGGAACTTCCAGGTGCGGGCGGGGCAGTTTCTTTCACGACTGGGGCGCAACAACGCAACCCATCCCCACTCCTGGCATTTCGTGCTCCACCCGTTGCCCAACCAGTACCTCTTCGGTGCGGAGGGGCTCGGGGCCCCCGGCGTGGAAGTCTCCTGGCTCGCCCCGCTGCCCTGGTATGCCGAGCTCACCGCTGCCGTGCAGCATGGAGAGGGGGGGGCGTTCCGAACGCTGCCCTTGAGCTCGGGGGATCCTTCGCTTCAGGACATGCTCTATCCGCTCCGGTTGACCAGCTTCTTCGATCTTTCCGATGATTGGGCCCTGCAGGTGGCCGGAAATGCGCTTCTCGGGCCGTCTGCCATCGGGCCGGACGTCGGGAACCGTTCCTATGCCTACGGAGGGGACTTCTTCCTCAAGTGGCGGCCGATCGGATGGGGGGAAACCGGTTATACCTTCGTGTCGCTTCTCGTCGAGGGATGGCTACGGCAGATGGAGGTCCCCGCAGACGTCTGGACCGACGCCGGGGGTTACTGCGACCTGGTCGTCGGGCTCGCAAAACGCTGGGAGACCGCCTTGCGAGGCGAGCTGTGGCGACGGATCGACGGTGCCGACCCCGACGAGGAGAACGGGCGGGACAAGTTCGGCCTGGACACGGAACGGGGCAGCATCGCGTTGTCCTTCCTGCCGAGCCACTTCTCAAGGCTGAGGCTGCAGTACACCCTGGAACGGGTGGAGGGATTCGAGCTCAACCACATCGGCCTCGTCCAGGTCGAGGTTTCCGCAGGCGCCCATGGCGCCCATGCTTATTGATGATGGAGGTCAAGTCATGAAGATGCTCGCCATGTTGCTGTCCCTGTCCGGGCTCTTCCTGTTCCCCGCAGACCTGGCGGCTAAGGTGAAGATCGTCTCGACCATCCCGGATTTCGCGGCCATCGCCCGGGAGATCGGTGGAGACCGGGTGGACGTGGTCGCCATGGTGCGTCCCACCCAGGATCCGCATTTCCTCGACGCCAAGCCAGCCTTCGTAGTAGCACTCAACCGGGCCGACCTGCTGCTCCTGGTCGGGATGGAGCTGGAAGGGGGCTGGCTGCCGCCGCTCCTGGTCGGGGCGCGGAACGCAGACATCCAGAAGGGGGAGGACGGGTACCTGGATTGCTCCACCCTGATTCCCCCGATGGGAATCCAGTCGCCGGACAGGTCGAAGGGGGACATCCACCCCGGAGGCAACCCCCACTACTGGACCGACCCCCGCAACGGGATCCGCATCGCTCGGGGGATCGCCAAACGGCTCGCTGCGATCGACCCGGATCATGCGGAAGACTACCAGAGGGGCTGCGATGCCTTTGTCGAACGGCTCCAGGCCCGTATCGTGGACTGGACGAAACGGCTCGAGCCCGTGAAGGGAACCCGAGTCGTCGTGTATCACAAGAGCTGGATCTACTTCCTGGACTTCGCCGGCCTCGTGGAAGCGGGAGCGCTGGAGCCCAAGCCGGGCATCCCCCCCAGCCCCTCCCACGTGGCGGGACTGCTCAAGGTGGTCCAGGATTCGGGAGTGAAGTTCGTATTGCAGGAGTCGTTCTATCCCACCGAGCTGTCCAGGCAGTTCGCAGACAAGAGCGGAGCCAGGCTGCTCGTGCTGCCCACCATGGTCGGAGCATCGGGAATGAATAGCTATATCGATATGGTTGATTTTATTGTCAACCACATCGCAACGGATTCGGAGAACTAAAATGAAGAGCTTTGATCAAGTAGTATCTGTTCTTCTTGTCGTATTCTGCATGTCGTTCCTTCCGGCAGGGTGTGCGGAGGAAGGGAAGGCTGGGGTCGAGGCGCTGGATTGCGGAGCACACGGCACCGAGCACGACGGGCACTGCCACTGCGACGACGGCTACCTCGTCGACGGAGCGACCTGCGTCACACCCGACAAGATCGCCGCTGTCTGTGAGGAGGAACCGGCGGAGAGCGGGGCCGTGGAGGGGGACGCCGTGGAAGAGGACCATGCTGCAGGTCACGAGGAGCACGAGCTTTCTCATGCGGCATGCCTCTGCCCGGCCGACGGAGACTGCCCGTGCGATCACGGGACCGTGAAGTCATTCGGGGCGAAGGAGTACTGCGTGCCCGAGATGCATGAGGAGTGAGGATCGGCATGCGAGGAGATCCCATGAGGGGTGACCCAGGATCAGAAGTGCTCGTGAGGCTCTCGAGAGTCGCTATCGGATACGGCAGGCATCCCTTCCTGGAGGGCATCGACATGGAGGTCCGAAAGGGGGACTTCCTGGCGTTGGTGGGGCCCAACGGAGCGGGAAAGACGACCCTGCTGCACACGATGCTGGGACTGACTGCGCCTCTGGCTGGAAAGGCCTGGAGCGCGGCCGGAGTCCGGGTCGGCTATGTCCCCCAGCGAGGCCAGCGGGATCCCATCTTCCCCCTGTCGACCCTGGACGTGGTGCGGGGTGGGGGACGGGGCGGTCGGCCAGAGGGCATCGTGTCCCGCTCCCTGCTGTCCCGCCCCGACAAAGCTCTGGCAGCGCTCGACCTGGTGGGACTGGCGAACCTGGCGGAAGTCCCGTTCCGGGAGATCTCGGGAGGCCAGCAGCAGAGGGTGTTCATGGCCCGGGCGCTGGTACGGGAACCGGACATCCTGGCCCTGGACGAGCCCACCGCGGGCATGGACCTGCCTGCCGAGCGTGACCTCATGGATCTGGTCAAGCGGCTCGCCGAAGGGCGGGGAATGGCCGTGCTCCTGGTCACCCACCAACTCTGGCTGGCGGCCCGACATGCCCATCGCATTGCGCTGCTGAACAAGGACCAGGGGTCCATCACCATCGACGACGTGTCGGTGCTGATGTCCCCGGAGCGGCTCTCCGCCCTCTTCGGCCGGGCAATCTCGATCGTGGTGGAGGCGGAGGGCCCCCGCGTTGTCCTGGCGGGCCCGGCCCGGGAGGGACGGCCATGAGTTTCCTCGATGCCCATTTCCTCTGGCTCGACATCGTCATCGCGGCAGCCGCCATTGCTGCGGCCGCAGGGGCCATCGGGGTGCACACGACTCTGCGCCGGGTCGTCTTCATGCCCGCTGCCCTGTCGCAGCTTGCCGGGGCCGGCGTGGTCGTGGCGTTCCTCCTGGTCCATACCCTGGCCCAGGAACCGGTTGCTGTGACTCCCGCGGCACCGGTCGACGCGGGGACGTCGGGAGAGCCCGGCCTCGATTCCCTTCACTCTCACGGCCTGGAGACCCAATCCGGCAACGTGCCCGAAACCGAGCCCCTTCCGATCCCCATGGCGGATGATCCCAACGTCTTTGCCGAACCCAGCCCCGACCACGCGGGAGGGGCCGCCACAGGTGACCACCGATCAACGCGTTCCGAACCCAGCCCCGACCACGCGGGAGGGGCCGCCACAGGTGACCACCGATCAACGCGTTCCGAACCCAGCCCCGACCACGCGGGAGGGGCCGCCACAGGTGACCACCGATCAACGCGTTCCGAACCCAGCCCCGACCACGCGGGAGGGGCCGCCACAGGTGACCACCGATCAACGCGTTCCGACGACGAGCACGGCCACTGCCCTCCCATGCTCCCGAGAGCGCTCGCCATGGTTTTCGCATGCCTGGGGGCCTTGCTGCTTGGGTTCGTACGGGAGGGGCGGCGCGTGACACGCGAATGGCTGCTCGGAACCGTCTTCATCGGTGCCTCGGCCACCGTGCTCCTTGTCGGGGGCTTCATCCAGCAGGAGCTTCACGATGTCAACGACGTGCTGTTCGGGAATGCCATCGTCATTGCATCCGGGCAGATGCTGGAGGCCGTGATTGTATCGGTAGTGATCGTCGCGCTGCACCTGGCCCTGGCCCCCGCGTTCCTGATACACGCCTTCGACCCCCTGACGGCCCGTGCACACGGGGTGCCGATCCGAATCCTGGACGGGTTGCTCTTTCTTTCCATGGGAGTCGCGATTGCCACCGGAACCCGGGTCGTGGGGGCATTGCCCGAGTTTGCGTTTGCCGTTTTTCCTGCGATGACGGCGCTGTCCGTTGTTCGCAGGCCCAGACTGCTCGTGGCGGTATCGGCTGCGTGCGGGGCCCTTGCTGCGTTCCTCGGCTACTGGGCCTCGTTCGTGCTTTCCCTTCCGACCGGGGCGAGCATGGCGGCAGCATCGCTGTTGATCTTTCTCGTCGTGAAGGGAGCCGTGGCAGCGGCAGGAAGGAGATGAACTCCCGGGGCCACGGGTTGCAGAGCCATCCCGTCCCTCTCGTCTCTGCCGTCTCGAAAACGAGACAGGAGCGGCCCCTCCAGGGCCGAAATCAGCTTCGCCGCACCCTCGTCGACAGGTAGGTGACCGCGGCGGGCACCGCCAGGGCGAGGGCCATGAGCAACCCCAGGCGCATCACGGGCAGCACGCCGGCCAGCAGCAGCGAGAGGGGGGCCAGGGCCAGCGCCAGGGCCATGGTCAAGGCGCAGCGGGAGGCCGGATCCATCGGCGCCAAGCCGACGGGAGAGCCGGAAGCGCTTCCGGGACGGAGCGCCATGGGGGCAACCCGGCCCAGCTCCCCGCCGTGAACCCATGGGGAGAGGAAAAAGGAGACCACCGGGGCCAGGAGGTAGAGCGGGGCCGCGGCTGAGTCGATCTGGACGCCGGCGAGCCGGCCGATCCCCAGGGTCAGTGCGGTCGCAACGGCCGCTTCGGCCCCGGCGCGCAGCGTACCGAAGAGACGGCGGGTCGCGGCCAGAGCCAGCACGAGCATGGCGGCCCAGACGACGAGGACGGCCCACCAGACGCCGTGGACCAGGTCGGCCTCGACCTTCACCATCACGGCCGGGAAGCCGCTCACGGTGATCTCCAGGTCGCTTCCGTCGGCCGACGGGGACTCCACGAGGTCGTGCAGCACTCCTTCGATGCGGCTGACGAACGCCCCGGGGGCCTTGCCCCGCTCCGTTCCGGCCCGCTTCAGCAGGTCGTCGACCTGGGCGGCCACCCGGGAATCTGCGAGTGCGTTGCCGAGCTGCTCCTCGAGCACCTCGGCGACCTGCTGCGCCACGTCGGGAGGATAGTCCATGGCCTTGAAGCCGGGCAGGTCGGCCACGACCGTCTTCAGGCGCTCGATCCGGCCCAGAGACGGCGAGGCGAGCACCTCGGCCATGCGCTTCCACTCCTCCTCCGTGGGAGCAAACGGGGATTCACCGGATTGCATGTAGTCGTGGATGGAGGACAGGGCCTTTGCCTGGAAGGGGTCGGGGGGAGGCGACGCACCGGCCGAGGGGGACGAAACGGCGGAGGGGTCAAGGGTCAGGGGTCGGGGGGCTTGCCCTACGTAGCCCATGTTGTCTGCATGGGCATGTCGTGCGCTGGGAGGCGAAGTAGGGTCGGGGGTCAGCACGGCCTCGACGTCCGCTGGGGACAGGGACACGCCGTACCGTCGGGCCAACGCCTCGATGCGGGTGGCGGCCCCTGTGACGTCCAGCCGCAGCGACTGCTCGACCGCGTCCTCGGCCTGCCGGACCCACTGCACGGGTGGGATGGCAACGTCGGGAGCGATGCGGGCCGCGACCATCGCCTCCGTGCGGTCCGGCAGCACCAGAGGCCGGATGTCCTCGTTCCCCTCCAGGAAGAACCAGAGGTTGCCCAGCGCCTCGGTATCGTTCGGAATGCGGTGACGTCCTCCGAACTGTTCGTTCAGAAACGCCAGCACCTTGGCCAGCGAGCGCACGTCCGAAAAGATGTCGGAGCCGTCGAGCAGGTCGGTCAGCCGCAGCAGCCGGGCGCAATGTTCCGGCCGGGAGAAGTCCCCCTGCACGCTGATCTGCAGGAAATCGGTCCCGCCGAAGCGCCGGTCCAGGAAATCCATGGATGCACCGACCTCATCCCGGGACGAGAACAGGTCCCGGGGGGAGAGCAGGAAGCGGGCCTGGTACGCGGCCGCAAGCCCTCCCGCCAGCAGCAGGAATCCAAGGATTGCCGCAGGAACGGGGCGAACGACAAGACGGAGCCCCGCACCGGGCCGCGCCGCCGCGACGGCCCCGGCCTCCCCCTCCTGCGGGAAGGCTCGTCCGTCCGGCACGGGCCCGATGTCCGCGGGGAATCCGCCGTCGGGCGGAGCAGGTCGTGAGGCCCCCCTTGCTCCCGCCGCCTCAGCTCCCGCCAGCACCGGGATCAGGCCGGACAGGGGATGAGCGACCAGCACGGCACACAGGGCGATGGCCACGAAGCCGAGCGCGGTCACGAGCCCGAAATGCGCCAGGAACGGCAGCGGTGCGAGCGACACGGCATAGAACGAGGCCGCCCCGGCCAGAAGCAGCAGCAGCGTACGCCAGGGGTGGTCGCCGGTCCCGGACAGCCAGCGGGGCAAGGCGACGGCCCCCACGGCCAGGAGCAGCAGGGCTGCCCCGGACGACGGCGTGGTCAGCTCCACCCCCGTCACCCGCATGAGCCCCAGCCACCACACCAGCGAGATCCCCGCACACAGGAGCACGACCACCGAGCGGCCGGCCCCTGTCCGGAACAGGAACAGAGGTACCAGCAGCAGGGCCAGGAAGGCCGGGATGATGTAGGGAAGCTTCGCATAGATCTGGCTCGTCAGCAGCCCGGAGATGAACGGAGCACCGTAGTACACCGCGTCCAGAGGTCCCTTCTCCCGCTCGACGATGTCCCGTACCAGTCCGGCCACTTCGCGGGCATCGTGGCGTGCGTCTGCCGTGACCAGGATGAGATACCCCTTGAGATCCTCGCTCACCACGGCACCGCGGGCCTGGCTGTCCGCCCGGATCCGATCGACCAGGGCCGCCCGGGCCGCCTCGTCCTGCGGAATCGTCTCCATGAGCAGCTCGGCGTGGAGCGTCCCGTCCTCGCCCTCGCGCAGCGTCGAGAAGTTCGTGAGGCTGCGGGCCAGCGCAATCCCCTCGGCCTTGCGCTCCTCGAGGCGGTTCGTGATGACCTTGAGCCGCTCCAGGCTCTCGGTACGCAACGGCTCTCCCGGCTCCTCGATGCCGACCATCATCACGTTGAGCGCACCGAAACGCCGCGTCTGCTCCAGCCAGAAGCCCACGGCCGGATCGTCCGGTGGCAGATACGCGGTGGGATCGGCATCGAATGGTACGGTCGGCGCGTACAGGGACGCGGCCGCGGTGACGGCTGCTGCCAGTGCGAGGAGGACGATCTTGCTTCTACTCACTGACCCACGCATCCGATCCCCCTGTCGCGAACGACCCACGGCACATCCACAAGGCCCCTCCCGCGTGGTCGGGGCTGTGAACTGCCCATTCCCACGGCACATCCACAAGGCCCCTCCCGCGTGGTCGGGGCTGTGGGGGGCACATCCACAAGGCCCCTCCCGCGTGGTCGGGGCTGTGATTTCACCGCATCGGCCCACGCCCCGGTTCCGGTGCCCCCTGGAAAACCCCCAGGTGCTCGGTGACCAGCTTGCTGCAATCGTAGGGGGATTCGGCATCGGGGTCCGAGCCGACCCGGCGCAGATGGTAGACGTTGCCCCCCTCCACGGCCGTGATGGGGACCACCTTCATCAGGGTCTCGCTGCCCTTGTACCCGACCGCGCCTTCGTCGATGTCGAACTCGAGCTTGCCGGCCAGCCACTGGCCGTCCTCGGTCAGCGTCCCGGCCGCAAAATCGAGCACCTCCCGACGCACCATGTAGCGGTCCCCTTCCGGGGCCAGCACGTGCATGGTGACTCCCGGGTTCCCGTCTCCGTCCTGGTCCCAGACCAGCGGATCGTCGGGCTTGGTCGGGAGCGGGTCGCCGAACGGATCCTTCATCCCCTGGATGCCCCACGTCCAGGCCAGCTTCTGCGCCTTGAGCGACAGGGCCTCGGCATCCAGCGACAGCTCGAGCTTCACTTCCCCCAGCGCGGTCTTGAGCGCATCGGGCATCTGCGTTGCTCCCAGGCCGCCCGACTCGGGGAGATCCACGATCTGCTCGCAGAACGCAAGCTCGGCTTTGCCCCCGTCGGCAGGAACCCTCACGACGAAGAGGTCGGTCAGGTTGATCTTGCCCACCAACGGCATGGTCCCGTGCTCTTCGATCCGCATCACCCACCATCCGCCGAGCCCTTCTGCGGTGCCGATGTCTCCGAGGTCGACCTCGGGAATCACGATGTCCTCGATGATGACTTCGGGGACCGGGTAGAGCTCCTCGAGCCTCGCCGCTCCGTCCGAGCGCCAGTCGCAGGAGGAGAGAAGGGGCAGGATGATGATCAGTGCGAGCGGACGGGGCGCTTGCATTGTCGTTCGCATGGTCTCCCCTACCAGGTTACACGGGCGCGAAGCGCCACGGTGCTGCGGCCGGCCGCCTTCTGGCCGAACTTCTCCTTGGCCGCGTAGTCGAAGGGGTCATCGGGTTCCGTGTCTCCGAGGAAGATGAGGCCGGCCAGCGCAATCTCCGCAGACGGGTACACGATCCAGGTGAGCTGCGGGTTGAGCGTCGCGGACAGGTCGTCCACGGCCAGCACCGCGGCCAGGCGGAGCACGACCTCGTCCTCGAAGAACTTCAGCTCCGTGGCTCCCACCGCGTAATTCCGGATCCCGTAGGCATCATTGAATTCATCAAAGAATCCGCGGACATACATGGCATTGACGTACCACCAGGGGAGGATGGTGTAGTCGAACCCCGCCGTGGCCTTGATGAACGGGTCGGATGGCACGTTCAGGGCGGACTTCTCTGCGACCAGGGCACGCTTCGGGGGACCTTGCTCAGCGGAGCCGGGCTCGGTCTGCTGGAAGGCCCGCATTCCGAAGATGACCTCTTCCGGGAAGTAGACTGCGATCTCGCCGACGAACCCGATGTCGAACAACCACGGGGCCGAGTAGCTGAAGTCCGCTCCGGCAACGTGCATCCGGGGGTAGAGAACCTCGGCCACGTACTTCACGTCGAACACCCCCGGGGTCTGCACGTTGGGATCCACATGCGCCACGGCCGTGTAGGCAACGGGGAACGCGAACCGGCCGTAGTAGTAGCTCAGCGAGAAATCGAGGTCGCCGGCCTGGAACGCTGCCTTGAATCCGGCCTGCGAGTTCTCGATGGTGCTCTCCGGAGTCAGGGTCCTCACCTCCGGGTCCACGAAGTTCAGGTTGCACGGGCTCACCGCGCTGAACAGCTCCTGGAGACTCGCCACGTCCGCAGTCGACAGCGGTGGGACCGGGGCCTTGGCAAAGCAGCCGTTCGCATCGTACTCGACCGCGAATCCCATCAGCGCGGACGGGGGAAGCTGGGCCGGCTTGAACACGGGAACGAACACACCGGTCAGGGTCAGCCAGTCGGTCGGATATGCGGACAGCTCGATCATCTGGTTCGGGACCTTGGCCGAGTAGTTGAACGGGTCGGAGAGGTCGCGGGCGCTCAGGTTGTCCGTCGGATTGAACTGGTCCACGGCCCCCCAGGTCTGCACCATCCGGCCGAAACGCAGGTCGATCCCTTCGAACAGGAACCCCTGGATCCCCACGTAGGCCTCGTCCAGGTAGAGGCTGTACGGGTCGATGGGATCCCGCTTCACCAACTCGGGCAGGCTCGCTGCCTCGTTGAACCCGTAGAACCTCAGCCTGGAATCCACCACCGCCTTGACCTGGTCGAACGGACGGATGGTGAGCTTCAGGTCGAGGTCGTTGCGGTTCATGTCGAACCGGTAGCCGTCCCCGGCCGTCGGCCCCCGGTCATCCTCCACCAGGAAGCGCACGTCCGAGTCCAGGTAGCCGGAGAACTCCGTCATGTCGGCCCAGCTCTGGGCGTGGACGACCTGTGCCTTCCCCAAGATTCCCATCAGTGCCAGTACGGCCAGCAGCGCGTTCCTCATTCCGTTTCTCCGTGCCCGTTGCACCTACCCGCCTCCGCCAAGGCTACGGCGTGGCAGGCTGCCCACCCGCCTCCGCCAAGGCTACGGCGTGGCAGGCTGCCCACCCGCCTCCGCCAAGGCTACGGCGTGGCAGGCTGCCCACGGCATATCCATGGGGCCCCTCCCGCGTGGTCGGGGCTGGGATCGCAACCCCCAACTCCCATCTCACTTTCCCCACTGAAGCTCGCGTTCCGTGAACATGGAATCCTTGAATCCCTGGTTGACCTTGAGCTCCTTGACGGTGAGCGTGGTCTTGTGCCCGCTGCGGGGGTCGGCCATCTCGATGGTCTCGGGCTGCGTCACGCCGCAGGAGTAGGTCCTGGTGTTGGATACCCGGAACGTCTTGACCAGGTCGCCGGCGGCATTGAAGTAGTCCGTGTCTTCCTGGCGGAACGACTGCCTGGAGACCTTCATCGACACCCTGGCATACCCGGTGTCCGTCCCCTTCTTCGGAGTCAGGGTGAGGGTGTAGTGAGAGGCATCCTCCCTCTCGACCGTCCCGTCATAGAGGCACTTCCAGCAGGAGGTGGCCATGTCGCTGTTGGAGAAGTCGGAGCCGGCAAACGACTGGTTCATGTTGTGTGCGGCCACCCGGCGCACCTTCTTGTAGCCGGGGAGGTAGACGTAGGCACGGTTCGCGGCCTCGGTGAGGGTAGCCATGCCCTTGATCTCGCCGCTGCGGAAGCGGACGAGGCGGCGGTCGTTCCCTTTCTGCTTGATGTTGAAGTTGTAGCTCTTCTTCGACCCGCCCGTGTCGATGATGGTCATTTCGATGTCCATCTCCTGGTCGTCGAAGCCGTTGGCCACCTTGTCCAGCTTGTCCAGGACCGGTGCGGCCGAGAGCTTCTCCTGGGCCGAGAGGCTCCGGATGGGAAGCAAGACCAGGGCGGCAAGCAACAGGATTCCCAAGCGATTCCGCATGCGCATCATCACTCCTTTCATGAATGGAGGGCTTTGCCTCCGCTGAGTGTGAACGGAGGGGCAGCCGATGTCGATTGTTTGCCATTAAGCCGCGTCGATTGCAAGCCGCTTGACACGGGGGCACGACATGCTAGGCTTGTGAGCCGTGCATTTCTTGTTTGAACTGAGGGAGGTGCGGGACGTGAGCACTGACGACAAGGAAAAGAAGGGTGGAGCCGGAACCCCGGGCGGGAAGCCGGGCACGGACCTGGAAGCGCTCAAGGCGAAGCTGGGGCTCGCCAAGCCGGCAGCAGGCAAGGAATCCGCGGCTCCGGGGGCAGCGGCTCCGCGGGCGCCATCGGCCGACGACTTCAAGTTCTCTTTCGGCAAGACCGGCGCCGAGGTGAAGGGGCTTTCCGATGCCGAGCTTGCAGCCATCGAGCTGGCCGCGCACCGTGCCTCCAAGCCGCTGGGCCGGCGTATCGCGATGGCGGTGGTGCTGGCCATCGTGGGCCTGGTCCTGATCTGGCTCGGCTACCAGTTCGGCACCAGCATGGGCATGCGGGTCCTGCACAACCAGGCGGTGGACCAGGCGGTCTATGTGCGCGAGCACATCACCCAGGGAGTCGTCGATGCAGCGGGCCGCGAGATGGCATCCCGACGGGATGCCACCACCCGTTTCATCGAGACGTTCGACAAGTACTTCGAAGAGCACTTCAACAACCTCTCGGTGCTGACCAAGCTGTTTTCGGAAGGCAAGCTGCCGCCCGACTTCGACATGGAGAAGATCAAGAAGGAGGAGTTGGAGCCGGCCAAGGCGCTTTGCAAGGACTTCCTCTCCAACGTCGAGGAGTACTCGGTTGGCACCATTCTCCAGGGGCAGCTCTATGCCAGCGAGCTCGGGGCCAAGCTGCTGGAGTTCTCGGACCGGGCCAACAAGCTGCGGGCACGCGTCGAGGCGCTGTACGTCGCCATCGAGCTCATCGAGAGCTACACGTTGACGGGTGAGATGCCGAAGAACCTGAAGCCGGAGGTGCTCGTCGTCGCCAAGAAGGCGGAGAACGAGGCGGACCAGGTCCTGCCGGTGATCGAGGTCGAGGTATCGGGGACTCCCGAGGTGGACAAGGAGCTCATCACGAAGGATCTGTGCGAGCCGATCGCGATGGAGCTCGAGATCCCGATCTGCGGTGCGGCCAAGGGGGAACCGGAGACCGAGAAGCGGCTCATCGACACGTTCGAGAAGAAGGAGACGCAGGTCGTCAAGCCGTTCAGGAAGGTCAAGGTGAAGGACTCGGAGGGCAAGCCTCTGACCGCCAAGTTCGAGAGCCTGTTCAAGGTGGATCTGCGGGCGCACCTGATGCCGCTGCTGGAGCGGATCGGCGGGGACAAGAAGACGGAGGTCGAGAACCTGGGCCTCCTGTTCGGCAACATGTTCCAGAACCTGAACGACGTGAAGCAGGCGGGAGAGGGGCTGAACTTCAGTGAGGTGATGGAGATCATCGAGAAGTACGCGCAGCAGGAGAAGTTCTTCACGTTCTGAGGCTCCCAGGGTGGAAACGACATCCCGCACGCAGCGAATCCGTGCGCTGGTTCCGAACACGATCACGTGCACGAGCCTGGTGCTCGGGCTGGTCAGCATCTTCTTCTCGTTCCACGGGAAGTTTGAGCAGGCGGGCTGGCTGCTGATGGTGTGCGTGCTGCTGGACAAGCTGGATGGGACGACGGCCCGGCTGCTCGGGGCGGGGTCCGAGATGGGCATGGAGCTCGACTCGTTCTCGGACCTCATCACGTTCTGCGTTGCGCCGGGGGTGATCTGGGCCGGCCTGCTGGGGTCGGCGGAGTCGCCGTTTGCGGCCTGGCCGATGCGGCTGCTGGTTTACGGCCCGGTGGCATTCTTCGTGTTGACCGGGGCGTTGCGGCTGGCGAAGTTCAACTGTGCGGCACAATCGGGGGAGGGGCTCAAGGGGTTCTTCCAGGGGATTCCGACGACGCTTGCCGGTGCGACGATGACGAGCCTGCTGGTCGTGGTGTGCCGGCACGAGCTTCTCCCGGTTGCGGCCCCATACGTGCCTCCGCTGTTCGTGCTGCTGGGGCTGCTCATGGTGTCGCGCCTCTACCTTCCCAAGGTCGGGCGTCGCAAGTCCCGTCCGGTCAACTACTTCACCGTCTTCAACGCGGTGACCGTCCCGGTGCTCATCCTGCTGCGGGAGCTGCCTGAGTACCTCCTGTTCCTGGCGCTCCTGTACATGACCGTCGGCCTGACCTGGGCCAATCGGAAAGGCGTGGAAATCCAGTAGGCTGCAGGGTAGGATGAGAGCGGAAGGAACCACTTCACGAGGTGCTGCCATGTCCGCCCGGATTGCCCTGCTGGTGCTCGTCCTGCTGATGGACGCGGGGTGCCGACGCAAGGAGCGCACGCCGGATGTCGAAGAGCAGATGCCCCGATCCTCGGCCGTCCGGGAAGAGGTCGTCCGGGGGCCGAGCCTCGTGGAGGTGAAGCCGGAGCTCATCCCGCTGGAGACCCGACAGGGTTACGTTCCGGCGGAAGGGAGACCCGGTATGAAGGCTCCGCAGGGCGATGCCCGCGGCAGCGAGGCAGCGCCGGAGAGGCGGAACCCGAAGTCGCAGCGGGATCCCGCTGCGCTCGAGCGGGCCATCGGACAGATCAGCGAGCGGGCCTCCTGCAACCCGGTCATGGGGTGTCCTGCGGAGCGTGAGGTCCTGGCAGCGGGTCCGGACGCCGTCCAGCCGCTCATCGCCCGGTACGGGAAGCTCGAGCGGCCCGGCTACCAGAAGTTCCACATCATCGAGCTGCTGGGGCGGATCCGCGACCCGGCAGCGCTCTCGTTCCTGGTCGAGCGGCTGGACGATTCCCACTGGCAGGCCCGAGCCACTGCCGCCATGGCGCTGGGTCGCTTGGGGGAGCGGGGAGAGCTGGAACGGCTGCGGAAGAGGCTTCACGATTTGGAGCCGAGCGAGGATGCGGGATTCCGCTACGGGCTCGCCTTTGCAGTCGAGAAGCTCGGCGGCGACGGCGGACGTCCGATCCTGCTGGATGCGATATCCCTCGGCAAGGTGCGCTCCGTCAACTGGGGCTACACGCGGATTGCGGTGGAGGCGCTGGCCGAGCTCGACGTGGCGGATGCGTGTCCCGGGCTGCCTGCGTGCATCGAGCACAACGACGTGTTCCTGAAGAAGGAAGCCATCCGGGCGGCAGCCGTGCTCGGCTGCAAGGAGGCTGAGGTCCTCGCAGCGCTCGCTGTGCAGCTCGATTCCCGCATCCCGAGCGTGCGGCGGGCATCCAGGGAGGCGCTAGAGGCGCTTACCGGTGCCAAACTGTCGAGTCGTGCCCAGTTCCTCGAGTGGGAGAAGAAGCGGTGAGCAGCGAGCAGCGTGTCCTACGAAGCCTTGGCGAAGCAGGGTGGGCCGCGGGTAGCAGGCAGTGCCGCTGGTTGTGCGCAGGCCCCAGCCGTGTGGGTGGCCCGCCACACCACCCGGAGCGTAAGCGACGGGCCGCGGGTAGCAGGCAGTGCCACTGGCTGTGCGCAGGCCCCAGCCGTAGGGGTGCCCCGCTGTTGGCGGCACTGTGGGCGCTGGCACTTCTCGTGTCGCTTCCGGCCGCAGCGGCCGATTGCGTGACCGGCAAGGCCAACCTGCGGCCGGTGATGTCGGTACGCAGCGGATTGGCCGCAGAGGTCCCCCAGGACTGGGACTGCCGTCTCGAGGAGTACTCGGACGGCCTCGTCGTGCGGGACGGCAAGGGGGGATGCCGGCTGGAGATCCAGCGGAACCCGGGGGGCTCGGCACCGGAGGTTGCGGCCCTGTACGAGTCGATCTACTTCGGGTCGAACGAGCTTGCGCCATCCTGCCGGCGGAGCATCCGAAAACGGATCCGCTGGCCGGACGAATGCGCGGTAGGCCAGTACACGCTCAAGGGTGCAGGCAGCCGGGTGGCGGCGCTCTTCGCATCCAGCGGAGATGAGACGCTGGTCGCGCTGCTCAAGTGCCCTCGCAAACAGCCGCTGCCCGGGTGGGGTGTGGCTGCCGGAGTCTTTGCGTCGATTCGGCGTCTGGCACCGGACCGCTGGTGGTCGCGCTACTTCCTGCGGAAGATCCCCTTGAACCTCTCCCACATGCTGATCGATTCCGGCTTGCGGCCATCCCGAGTGATGCTCCGGAGCTTCTCGAGCGCGATGGCAGCCTCTTCGTTGCCGGGGTCGACCTTCTGAAGACGCTCGTACCAGGTGCGGGCAACATCCAGGTTGTCCATCTCCTTCTCGATACGGGCGAGATAGAGCATGGCGTGTGCGTGGCGTGGGTCGACGGCCAGGGCCCTCTCCAGGATGTTACGGGCCTTGTTGGGGGCGAAGCTGTCGGTGCTCTGGCCGGTGCGGAGCGCCTGATAGGCTGCCCATCCTCGGCGGGCAAGGTACTCCGGGTCGCGGGGGTTCAGCTCCGCTGCCCGGGTGAAGCGCTGCAAGGCCTCGGCCCACTCGCCCCGCTCCGCGAGCACCACGCCGGCCAGGAAGGCCTCTTCGGCATCGAAAAGGAACGCGAGGGCAACCCGGCGGTCCTGGCCGTAGTCGGTTCCGACCCGGTTGTCGTAGACGGTGCGCTCTGCCAGCTCGGTCAGCACGTTCTCGGCCCTCTCGACCTCCCGGCCGATGTACTCGAGGAGCAGCTTGGCGCGCGCCGAGAGAATGTAGCGTGAGAACTGGCCGATCGAGTACTTCGTCCGCAGGCGGGATGTCGACTCGCGGACGCTGGACAGGGGGGTGAACGGAGTGACGTTGAGCACCTGGTACAGGTTGCGGGAGAGCATGCCGCGGTAGACCTCTTCCAGGATGCGCTCGATGCTTTCGTCCGTGCCGGGCTCGGGCATGGGAGCCCGGTCCGGCAGCGGAGGCGGGTCGGACAGGGCCAGGCGGGACGTGGAGGCCTGCGGCCTGGCCTGGGGCGGAATGGGTTCGGCCAGCGGCCCGCGGGGGGTGCCCCGTGCGGCCTCCGTGAACTTCTCGGCCTCAGCAACCGCCTTTTCCAGGAGGTCCTCGACACCGTCGTCGTCGCCAGCGGACATGCGCATCGTCTTCGATGCCGCGGCCTCGGGCACCAGGGCCGCAAGGCTCTGCATCCCGCCCGGTCCCGCCCTGGGGGTGGAATCCTCCGAATCCGTTTCAGCCGGGGGGGATTCCAGGGCGGCGGCCTCGTCCCGATCGGGCACGACGACCTGTTCCGCAGTCGACTCCGCTTTCTCGGGCGGCGGCGCCGGGGCGACTGCCGGCCCGGCCGGCGCCGTCACCTGGGGGTCGGAGGGGATTGCGCCCCGAGCCGGTGCGGCAACCTGGTCCTGAGGGACATCGGTGCGGGCCGGTCCGGCGGCCTCGGGCTCACGTTCCGGGACCGGCCCGGAGGTCTGCGGTGCGGGCTGTGCGGCCTGCGGCCCTTCTTCGGCAGGAGCAGAGTCGGAGGCCCGATGTCGGGTGCTGCCCGCGCCGGTGCGGGATGGCGGAGAAGCATCGAGCTCGAAGTCGGGCTTCTCGTCCGGCAATCGGGCAGCAAACCCCGTCTCGAGGAAGGCCTCCACGTCCGATTTGGGCTTGGGCGGCGATGCCGGAGGTTCCGGCACAGCCTCCTCGGCAAAGGGGATCTCCCCCACCCCGAGGAACGACGTCACCTGCGCCTGCTGCGCCTCCTGAGGGAGGATCACCACGGTCTTGGCTTCCGTTGCCGCAGCGTTCTCCCCTGCGAACAGCACCTCGCCCGTGTCCGTGTGGGCCGCAGCGTCCTCCCCGGCCTCGAAGATGAGCATCCCCGAGTAGGTGAGGGCAAAGAGCTGGCGGATGGCGGATTCACGGTCCTCGGCGGTATCGATGACCTTCTGGGCCGATGCCCCCGGCTCGAGCAGGAGGTCCGAGATGTCCTCGCCATAGAAGACCGACCGGAACTGGATGAGATACCGGTAGAAGTCGGCCGTCTTGACCAGCGAGGTCTCCCAATGGCCGTGGAACATCCGGGAGAGGAAGTCGGTGTCGCGATCGAACGCCACGGCCCGGAACAGCCCCTCATGGAGCTCGAGCACCTCCCGGCCGTGGAGCAGATCCTCGGTGCCGGTCTCGCCGGGGAGGGTTCGGAATCCCACCCGATCCTTGTGGAAGGCCATGGCGAACACGTGCAGGCTCAGCTCCCGCTTGAGGCGGAGCAGGTCCTTGGGGGAGAGGGTGCCGATGGCCAGGAGGAGATCGTCGATCTTCATCCCCCGCCGGGCTGCCTCCTCGAGGTGTTCCCGCATCTCCGGCCTCTTGACCCGGCGCTTCATGATCAGGAAGGCGGGGAAGGAGAGGGCGACCTCGGTGCTGGAGGCCCGGACCGGACTGCCCCCGGTGAACACCACGGAGAGACTACCGCCGGCATCCTGGAGCTCCAGCGTACCGGTGAACCCCTGAGATCGCAGGCAATACCCCTCCTGAAAGAACTGGTACTTGCGAAGAGTGGGCAACGGCGCCGCCATTGGAAACCCTGCGACTGACAGATTGAGCTGCCGCGGCGATGATAACCGCCGCGTCCAAGCCCTGTCAAGGATGCGCTACAACGAAACACCAAAGGCGCAGGCCCGGAGGGCCACCTTGCAAACCGGGAGATTCGATGGTAGAAGGGACGGACCTTGCAAGGAGGTGGGCCTGGCGTGCGGATCATCGCCGGTGAGTTCAGGAGCGTTCAACTTTCAACGGTTTCCGGAATGGAGGTGCGGCCCACCATGGACCGCGTGCGGGAATCGCTCTTCTCGATAATCTCCGACCATATCCCGGATGCGCTCGTTCTCGACCTGTTCTCAGGTACGGGGGCCCCCC
>VGRX01000005.1 GCA_016875215.1 Deltaproteobacteria bacterium | reverse complement strand
CAGGTCGTGGAGTTCGTGGATTCCACGCCGGACGGCCTGTCGCTCGAGGCTGCCTCGGTGCTGACCAACATGACCGTGGAAATGGGGGCGGTGTCCGGGTTGCTCGCACAGAGGATGGCAGGGGACGAATCGGGCTCCCGGCCCGGCACGAGCCTGTCCCTCACCGGCCTGCGACCGGTGGTAGCGCTTCCGGGGGCGCCCGACCGGGTCGTGGATGCGGCAACCCTGGGGGAAGTCAGGATCGATGCCGCGCACATCGGCTCGTGCACCTGCGGCGGGCTGTCGGATCTGGAGAGCGCAGCCAGGGTGCTTGCCGGAAGACACGTGGCCGACGGCGTGTCGCTGTTCGTGACGCCGGCCACCCGCTCGGTCCTCCAGGCCGCGATCCGAAACGGGACTGCGGCCGCTCTGGTCGAGGCCGGGGCGGTGCTGCTCAACCCGTCGTGCGGCTTCTGCGGCGGCATCGACAAGGGGATACCGGCCGAAGGGGAAGTGACGCTCTCGACCGGGCCGAGGAACTACGGGAGCCGTGCCCGGATCGGCAGCCAGGTCTACCTGGCGTCGGCAGCAACGGCCGCGGCCAGTGCGGTGGCGGGCAGGATCGTCTCGCCGGTCGAGGTGCTGCCATGAAGCTCACGGGGACGCTGCTGCTGCTCGGGGACCACGTGAACACCGACCTCATCCATCCGCCGGCGTTCTACTCGACGCGGGTCGAGGAATCGGTGAAGGGGGCGTTTGCCGGCCTTGGCCTGGAGGCGGGGGCCTTGGGGCCGCCGCCCTACCTGGTCGCGGGAGGGATCAACTTCGGCTGCGGGTCGAGCCGCGAATCGACGATGCGGGCGCTGCGGCAGGCGGGGGTGGCCGCACTTCTTGCCCGCTCCTTTGCGCACATCTTCCGCCGGTCTGCGTGGGCACTTGGGATCCCGGCGCTGGTCCTCGATGGGGTGCTGCCCCCCGAGGTGGGCGGACGTTCGGCCGTCGTCGACCCGGCGCTCGGCCTCCTGCACGTGGAGGGGCTGGGAAAGCTCCCGCTCCGGCCGCCCGAACCGTACGAGCTGGACCTTGCCGAAGCCGGCGGACTGCTGCCGTTCCTCGAAGCCAGCGACTGGCACTGGAGGTCGTGACGATGGAGGGCCCGGCCCATCCCTTGCAGCACAGGTGCGACGTAGCGATCATCGGCGGCGGACCTGCGGGGCTTGCCGCCGCGATCCGTGTCCGCTTCGTCCGATCTCACGAGGCGCTCCCTCTTTCCGTCGCTCTGCTCGAGCCGGGCCCGCTCGGCGGGCTGCTTCGGGCCGGCGAGCGGCGGATGGTATCCGGGCCGTCGCACAGGGTGGACACCTCGTCCCTGCTGGCGCAGCTCATCGCCGATGTCGAGCGCCTGGAGATCCCGGTGGTCCCGCGGTGGGTCCGCACGGTGGACCGTACCGAGGACGGGGCTTTCGTGCTGGGGCTTCATGACGGCTCATCGGTGACGGCCGCTTCGGTGGTGGTGGCCACCGGGTCGCGGCGGCTGGCCGGCGAGCTGGACTGGTTCGAGGACGGGGTCTACCTGACGTACATGGGTATCAGCATGCTGCCCCGCATCATCGAGCGGGCGTTGGCCAAGGCGGGTGACCGCACCGTCGCGATCGTGACGAACCGGCACGTGCTGCGGCTTCGGCGTGCGTTCGACCTGCACCGGCGGAACTTCCTGTACCTCGTCCCGCCGGATGACGTGGAGGGGCTCGAAAACATGCCCGGCACGGTCGTGGGATGCGACTCGTGGCGGATCGTGCGCCATGACTCCGACGGCTTCGTGCTGGCCCTCGCACTTCCCGGTGGCACGGTCGAACGCCGTGTCGGGGCACTGCTCCTCGACTACATCTCCTACCAGGCCCAGCCTGCGATGCCGCAGCTCCGGTTCCCGTTTGACACGGCCCGCCCCGGCGTCCCGAAGGTGGACTCGCTCCTGCGCTCGAACGTGCCGGGGCTCTTCTTCGCCGGCGACGTCACCTGCCGGTACGCCAGCGTGACAGCGGCCATGGCCGACGGGATCGCGGCCGGCTTCGGTGCCTATGCATTCGCGTACGAGGCCCTGTTCGGCACGCAGCCGTCGCTGTTTGCCTACCGTGTGAACGAGACTCCGGAGCGATTCCTGGACACGGAGCTGCCGCGGGTCGACGGCGGGTTCCGCCTCGAGTGGCTCCAGAAGCCCCCTGCCGGCCACGCGCTGGCGGGGCTGTCCGGGCTCACCCTGGACGAGATCGCATCGAAGAGCGGGCTGCCTCAGGACCAGGTCCTCGCCCTGATCTACCAGGGAATCCGGGACCGGTCACTGACGGTGCGCCCTCCCGTCGAGAGCAGGAAGACGGGTGGAGAGAGATGAGCCACGCCGACCGCGGACCACCGGGCGGGTCGGAACGGTTCGGCAAGAGGGGAGAAGGATGAGCCGCACGAAAGGCAGTCGGACGGAAGGGCGGCCGGGAAAGCCGACCGGAGGAAGGGTCCGCCCGGCCGGGCTCGCAGGCATCCTGGGCGAGGCCATCGAGGCCCCGGAGGGATACCTGGACGAGAAGCAGTTCGATGGGCTTGCGCTGCGCCTGTTCGCCCACCAGTACGAGGCCATGCCCGCGTACCGGGCGCTGTGCAATGCCCGGGGCGGGATGCCCGAGACGGTGCGGGGCTGGCGGGCGATCCCCGCGGTCTCGACATCGCTGTTCCGCACGACAGCGTTCTTCGCCGGCAGCGATGATGCCGTCGCTGCCGTGTTCGCCACCAGCGGGACCACGGGGGGCGAGACGAACCGGGGGCGCTCCCACTTCTCGACCCCGGGGCTCGAGCTGATGGAGGCCGGAATCGTGGTCAACGCCCGCCGCATGCTGTTCCCGGATATCGACCGGAGCCACATCCTGGTGCTGGCGCCGTCTCCGGAGCTGGCGCCGCAGATGATCATGGCCTGGGGAATGGACCGGCTGATCCGGCACTTCGGTACCCCGGAGAGCCGGTTCCTGATCGGGAGGAGCGGGCTCGATGTTCCGTTGCTCGTCGACCTCCTCGGCCGGTTCTCGAAAGGCACGACCCCGGTGACCCTGATCGGTGCGTCCTTTGGATTCGTGAATCTCATCGAGGGGTTCCGAAGCAAGGGGATCGCGTTTGCCCTTCCCCCGGGTTCCCGCACCATGGATGCGGGCGGGTTCAAGGGCAAGTCCCGGGTGCTCACCCGGGCCGAGCTTCGCACCTGGATTTCCGAGACGTTCGGAATCGCTGACGGGCATGCGGTGAACCTGCTCGGCATGACAGAGCTGGCATCGCAGTTCTACGACGACGGCGTGGAGGCGACCGTGGCGGGACGGGTCCCTTGCGGGCTCAAGCAGAACCCGCCGTGGACAAGGACTCGGGCCGTGGATCCGCTCACGCTGGAGGACGTCCCGGCGGGCAGCGACGGGGTGCTGCTTCACCTCGACCTGGCGAATCTGGACACTCCCATGGCGGTTCTGACCGACGATCTCGGCGTGTGCCGGCCGGACGGATTCGAGGTGCTCGGGAGGCTGTCGTCGGATGACTCCCGCGGCTGTTCGCTGACCATCGACGAGCTGACCCGGAGCCGGCCATGACATCGAGCCTCTGCTGGTACCCCCCCGACCTTCCTCCGGGCACCGTGGGCAGTCGACGGCAGAGCCCGGATGGCGCGACGATCTCACGCCTGGCCGGGGTGCTTGCCGGACGCAAGCCGGCCCTGGCGGCCATTCCGCTCGACCGGATCGTCCAGGTGCTCCACGAGGCCAGCCTGGCGTGGATGGACATCCGGAACCCGGGCATCCGGCACACCCTCGAACGGATCGCCCGGTCCACCGGCATGTCCATGCCGATGGTGGAGCGGGCCACGGTCCACGAAATGGAGAGCTCGCTCGCACCTGACCTCATGGCCGCAATCCGAAACGAGATCGGCAATCCGGACTACCTCGACGGGTTTGCCTACAACCCGCACTCGGACGGCATGACGATCGCAGTCGGACCGAAGCTGGTGGGGGGGATCGTGTCATCGAACATCCCCGCGCTTCCCCACCTCACCGTGATGCGCAGTCTCATCGTCAAGGCCCCGTGCATCGTGAAGACGTCGGTCTCGGAGCCCGACTTCCTGCCTGCGTACGTCCAGACCCTCCACGAGATCGACCCCGAAGTGGCCCGCTGCGTGGCGGTCGTCAGCTTCGGCCGGGAGGACGAGGAGGCGCTTCAGGCCTTTCTGGCCAGCGTCGACTTCCTGATCGCGTACGGGGGACGGGAGGCCATGGAGGCGCTCCGGGCGAAGAAGCCCGCCAGGCTGCGGGCGCTGTTGCACGGGCACCGCCTCGGCTTCGCCCTGGTGGCCGGCAGTGAGCTGAGGAAGGCACTGGAGGGAGGCGGGTACCGTTCCCCTGGATCCGGAGGTTCGCCCGACCGCATGCCGGGGGCGACCGGCACGGGACTCCGCTCGGCCGTGGGACGCTACCTGTCAGCTCCCGGGGGCCGGCCGGCCGGGGCCGGCCTGGAACAGATCCTCGACGCGGGGCGGGAGGCGCTCGGCCTGGTCGGAGTCGGCTCGCTCGAGCTGCCGCTGGCCCTCGCCTACGACGCGGTGCTGTTCGATCAGGAGGCCTGCCTGGCTCCGCACGTCATCTTCGTCGAGGGGACGTTCGACCAGGCGTGCGGGCTGGCTGAGCGGATTGCGGGGCGCATGGAGCGGCTGGCCGACGACCTGCCGCCCGGGACGCGGACGCTGGCGCAACGACTGTCCGTCCGCCAGGAGCTGGACATGCTGGCGCTGGACGGCCGCTCCCGGGTCTTCTTCGCAGGCTCGATCGAACGGGGCATCGTCGCCGTGCAGGAGTGCGAGGTCTTCCGGCCGTCTCCGCTGGGTCGCTTCGTCCGCGTGGTCCCGGTACCGGACCTGCTCCGGGCGCTGGAGCATGTGGCGCCGCTGGGTGACCTGCTGCAGAACGCCGCGGTGGCGGCGCCTGACGATCGTCGCCCTGTGCTGGAGCGTGCACTGGCCGACCTTGGCGTGTGCCGGATCTGCCCGCCCGGCAACATGGGAACGCCGACCATGATGTGGCACCACGACGGCCACCCGTGCATCTCGGCCATGCTGCGGTTCTGCGATGCCGAGACCCGCGGGGGGATGCACAAACGACTCCTGGCCCGCCGGGCCGGGGCCGGCGCTGCCGCACGGCTGAAGAAGCTGATCGGGTGAAGGGGCGGCGGCGGGGGCGGCGGGGGCGGCGGCGGGGGAACTGCAATAGGACACATAGGACGAATAGGACGAATAGGTCGAATAGGACGCCGCCGCCCCAATAGGACGAATAGGACCTAAAGTCCCATAAGTCCTATAAGTCCTATAAGTCCTATAGGTCCTATAAGTCCTATCCCGCCTCTCGTCGCGGAGCTCACTGACTGTGGTATCTTGGCAGAGCTGTGGGTGCGGTGCGCCTGCGGCGTGATGAAACTAGCGGCCGGGGCCTTTGCGGCCACGGCTGCGCATCGCCTTGCGGCGGCGCCGTTCGGCTTCGCGCTGCTTGCGCTTCTTCTGCTCACACGGCTTGAGGTAGAACTTCCGCTTCTTGAGCTCCTTGTAGACCCCCTCGTTGGCCATCTTGCGCTTCAGGGCACGGAGGGCTCGATCCACGTTCTCGCTGTCGACGTGAACCTCGATGGGGCGGTGCTCATGTCCTTCTCTCAACTTCATCCGCGATCACCTTCCTTTCAGCAATGCAGCCGACGCATTATGGTGAGAACCCCTGGGGCTGTCAACTAGTTTTTTCGCGGGCGGAGGGGTTCGGTCATTGTCACCGGCCGACGGGCGGCTTCCCGACGCGGCGTTGCCCGAGGCGGCGTTGCCCGAGGCGGCTCCGGAGCCGGACGGGGGGACGGATCGGGTCCTCTTGGACGCCGCAGACGGCGAGATCGGGCTCGTTTCGGATGGGAAATGCCTGTTCGCCGCGGCGATCGAGGCATCCCTGGAGCCGCTGGGAATCGTGACGGTCTTCGTGGATCACGACGCCGGGTTCCTGCTGGGAGCGACGGTGCGGGATGCCACGCAGGCCGTGCGCACACCGCCCAACCTGGAGTGGTGGCTCTGGTTCGAGTAGACGACCATTGTGCCGGACAGGGGATCAGCAGAGGAACCGGGTGAGCACCGCCAGCAGGAGGTTCGACAGCACGTGCACGGCGATCGGAGCGGTCAGCCCGCCGGTCCGGTCCCGCAGCCACCCGAACAGCAGCGACGGGAAGAAGACGGCCAGGCGGGTCGGCGACGGGATGGAGAGCACGTGCCCAACGGCAAAGACCGCGGACGAGATCAGGACCGCGGGGCCGACGTCGCCGCCGAACAGGACGAAGCGGCGGCCCAGGAGCTGCCGGAGCCGGGTCTGGAGGTATCCCCGGTAGAAGAGCTCCTCGGGCAATGCTACGAGGAGCACCTGGATGAGCAGGAAGCTCCACAGCCAGGTCAGGTCGCAGGTCTCGCTCACGGGCAGGTCCCGTTCCTCCCGGTTGCCGTACCACAGGGTCTGCACCTTGCCGGCCGAGACGATCTCGACCTTCCCCTGGCCGGAGCGGACACGGAAACGGAGCGCGTCCCCCGGTTCCATCCGCTCGACCAGGGCCCCCCCTTCGAGCGGGCGGCTCCGGCCGGTGCCGGTCTCGTGCCAGACGAGCATGTCGGCAGGCTCGAAGCGGGCCGAGACGGTGACTTCGCCGGGAAGATTCTGGCGCAGGATCAGGTCCTCGCTGTCGTCCTTTGCCAGGACGAGTCCCGTGCGGAGACCGGAGTACGGGGAGGGATAGAGCGCTTCGGGCCATGCCGGGAGCCGCTGGACGGTGGCGCAGGGGGTGCGCTCGAAGAACAGGTGATGGTATGCGAAGAACCCCGCGCAGAAGAGCGGGAACACGATGACCAGCACGACCCCGGTGACGCGCAGCGTCAGCCTGTCCGGGGGGACCAGGCCGATCTGGCCGAGGTGGCCGCCCCGCCGCCAGATCACGAGTGCGGGGAGATAGATGAAAGCAGCGGCGATGAGCGCAGACGCATAGGGTTCCAGGAACGGCAGCAGCAGGGGGAGCCAGGAGAAGAGGGCAATCGCCCCGGATGCCCCCAGGGTGACCAGAACGGGTTCCCTCCATCCGGAGGTTGTTTCCGACCCTTTTTCTTCCTCCGTCGTACCCAAAGAAGTCATTGACGCGCGCCCTCGCTTCTGGTAGGGAGTATGGTTACCATAAGTGGGGCGCGCGGTCCATTTCTTTCGGTACAAGGAGGACACGCAATGAGCACTGTGGGAACGAAAGGGACGGCCGGGCGGTTGACAGGATGGGTCGCTGTGCTTCTGACCGGGCTGCTGGCATCGACTGCAATGGCGCAACCCGCCCCTCAGGGCAAGCCGAAGGTGTACCTCTTCCCGTTCGTGCGGGGGGAGGGGGTCTCCGAGGTGGTGTTCAACAAGGTCGAGCAGTACTTCGTGACCCTCTTCAAGATGAGCACGAAGCTCGAGCTGGTTTCCGACGACGAGCTCAAGGCTGCCGAGGCCGCCAAGGTCAAGGAGGAGATGCGCAAGACGGCCGTGGTCGTCGCTCCCTGGCTCGACAAGGCGGACAACCTGCTGTGGACGGGCAAGGATCTGCTCGAGAAGAAGAACTTCGAGAAGGCGATCCAGACCCTGTCGGATGCCCGGGACCTGTACGAGGCGAACTACCTCGAGCTCCGGGACTACGACAAGCTCGTCGATGCCACGCTCCAGCTCTCGATCGCCTTCTTCCTGGCCGGCTACCGGGACAACGGCGAGGAGCTGCTCAAGGAGGTGCTCGTGTGGCGGCCCACGCTGGCCGTCGATCGGAAGCGCTACCCGAAGGAGTTCGTGGACTCGCTGGAGAAGCTCAAGGGGCTGCTCGAGGGGCGCAAGGGGGGCATCGTCCGCGTCGAGGTGAGCCCGGCCGAGGGGTCCAAGGTCTTTGTCGACGGCCTGCTCAAGGGAACGATCGAAGCGGGCAAGAACGGCATCGACGTGGACGGTCTCTACCGCGGGAAGCACTATGTCCAGGTGGTGAAGGACGGCTACACGATCTGGGCCCAGAAGGTGGGGGCGCCGGAAGCCGGACGCACCCAGAAGGTCGTGGCCGAGCTCAAGGAGGTGCAGCAGGAGAAGGTCGTGGTGAAAGGGGACTGGGAAGGGGTCGCTTTCAAGACCTACGAGTTCGCGCTCACCGGCGACTACGCCATGGAGTTCAGCAAAGTCGCCAAGCAGTTTGCGGACCAGGCCCAGGTTCCCTACCTCCTGTTCGGGTTCGTGTCTGCAGAGCCCAAGGGGACCAAGCTGACCCTGTTCCTCTACAAGGCCGAGTGGAGCGCGCTGGCCGAGGTGGAGCCCGTGGCGTTCGACCAGAACCTGACGAACCTGCAGGTCAACCTCCTCTTCCTCGAGGCGAACCTGGCGTCTGCACTGGACAAGTTCCCGAAGAACAAGGTCGTTCGGGGGACTCCCGAAGTCTATCTCGCCTCGCGGGAGGCGAAGGCCAGGGCCGACGCGGCAGCGGCCAAGCCGGTCGAGGTGGCCAAGCCGGTCGAGGTGGCCAAGCCGGTCGAGGTGGCCAAGCCGGTCGAGGTGGCCAAGCCGGTCGAGGTGGTCAAGCCGGTCGAGGTGGTCAAGCCGGTCGAGGTGGTCAGGCCTGAGGAGAAGCAGCCGATCCGGGTCACCTCGAACGACGTCGAGAAGCAGCCGGAGCTGACGTCGCGTACCCAGCCGACGCACACGCAGGAGGATCTGGGCGACCTGTCGTCGATCTTCGCGGACGGCGGAGCCGGAAGCGGCGATTCCGGAGGCACCACCACTTCGAATCCCATCATCGGCCCCACCGTCGGAGGGGAGGACTGGGGGGAGAAGAAGAAGGACAAGAAGGGAGGAATCGCCACGAAGTGGTGGTTCTGGACGGGCGTCGCCGTGGGCGCCGGGCTGCTGGGCGGCGGGGGCTACCTCCTGTATGACCAGCTCGGCTCCGGTGGCGGGGCTTCGGTATACTACGCTGACGTCTACTGGAACACGGGGCGCTGACTTCTTCGGCACAAGGCGGGGGCGTGAAATGCGTGGGTTCGCAAGCTGTCGGGCAGCTTTTTCGTTGCTGGCACTCCTGGTCGCGGGGGGCAGCCTGGGTTGTGGTGGAGAGGGAGACACCGAGCACGGGCTCAACGTCCTGCTCTATGGTCCGCCGAAGTCGCAGTATCCGGACTTGGATCCCTTCACCAACTGTTCGTTCGTCAAGGTCTGTTACAGGATCGCGGGGGAGGCCAAGCTGAGAGACTGCCAGGTCCAGCCCTTCCTGTCGGGCCACATCAAGATGCCGAAGCTCCCGACGGGAAAGGAACTCGTGATCGTGGCCGAGTGCCTCGACGCGGACCAGACCGGCTCGCCCATGAACGTGGTGTCCCGCGGGCAATCGGTCCCGGTCCAGCACGACAAGGGCGAGAACGTGGAAGATCTGGGCGTATACATGCTTCCGCTGAGCATCAACAGCTTCGGCCCCACTTACTCCCCTGGCGATCTTTCGGCAGGCGGGCCGGGGCAGGTCACGACCACCACGGAACCCCGCTACGGCGCCACGGCCGTGGAGCTGTTCGACGGCACCGTCCTCATCTGCGGCGGCGTGAAGAGCATCAAGCCTCCGCCCGAGGACTGGTCCAACCCGAAGTTCTCCGAACAGGCGATGTCCACGTGCGAGCTGTACAATCCGGCCGATGGGACGTTCTCGCTGGTCGAAAGCACCACGGGGCTGGTCGTGATGACCGAGAAGCGGGCCTTTGCCGCGGCGGTGGAGCTGCCTTCCGGCGAGGTCGCCATCTTCGGCGGCCTCACCAAGAACGGTGAGCCGACCAATTCGGTGGACATCTACGACCCGATCCGTCCCGGTTTCCGCCCCGACCCGAGCGATCCGACCGACGTGCCGCCGCCGCCGATGACCGACACGCGGGCCTTCCACACGGCCACGCTCATCTCGTCCGCTGGCAAGGGATTCGTGCTGCTGGTCGGCGGCTACGGCACCGGCGAGGCGACCTGGGAGGTGTGGACCCCGGAGGACGGAGTGGTCGCGAACAGCCAACTCCAGAGCTCGCGGTGGCGACACACGGCCACCCACGTGTCCAAGAAACTCGACCCGTCGGCAAGGGAAGTGGTCGTGATCGCGGGTGGAGAGGGGGGCGGGGACCCCGGCTCGACCACGGTCAGGGACACCATGGAGGTGTTCGACATCACGAACCAGGACTTCGACCCGCAGCCGGTCTCCCTGTGCTCCAACCAGCTGCCGAACAGCCCTGCACCGGCCAAGAAGACCCTGCATGCGGCCGCGTTCGTGCCGAAACGGCACTTCCTGTACGTGGCCGGCGGATTCTCCGACCCGAAGCACCAGTCGCCGACCAAGGACATCTGCGTTTGGCACACGGTGCAGGAGAAGTGGTCCGGCGAGGCGGGGACGTTCCTGCTCAAGAAGGCACGAGGCGCTCTGACCGCGACCGCGCTGCCCGGCAACGTCGTCCTGCTTGCCGGGGGACTGTGCAAGAAGAACGAGACGCTCCAGGCGTGCGACACCATCGAGATCGTGTTCGAGTACCTCAACGAGAAGGGGGAGACCGTGGTCGACATCGGGCCCGGCGACCAGTTCCCCATCCCGATGCTCGTTCCGCGATGGGATCACGGAGCGGTCCTCACCGCGGACGGCAGGGTACTGTTCTATGGCGGCCTCACGGGGCTCTCGACCGCACCGTCGATGGTTGAGCAGGCCGAGGTCTTCAACCCACAGTAGGCCGCAGTGGCACTGAATCTACCCGAAACTGCGCACCCCCGGATTCCCTGGTGTGTCGGCCGGATTTGCCCGATGCTCCTTGCATCCGCTCTGCTTGCGGTCGTGGTCCAGGCGACAGGGTGCAACCAAAGCCCGGTGGAGGCCCCTGCGCCGGATGCGGGCCCTCCCCGCCGGCTCGGTGAGAGGCGCGGCGATGCGGGTCCCGCTCTGCCGGGCGAGCCAGCCGGGGGGGGAGTGGCGCACCCCTCGGGGGGCGCAGGCAGTCCGTCCGGAGGGCCGGGTGACGCATCCGGCACCGATGCTGCGACGGGCGTGGCGGCGCAGACGGCCGGTGACGCGACCGGAACCCAGGCAGCGATGCCTGCGCTGCCCGAGACCGAGGTTCCGACACCAGGGCTGCCTCCGGCAGCAGCGCCCCACCCTCGTTCGCCGGAGGTGGACACGCTCCTGCGCATGGCCGCAGCGGCCGCGGCGGAGATCAGCGAGCCGCCCGAGCGATGCCGCCTGGAGCTCGGCATCGCCCGGGTCGAGGCCCGCTACGCACCCGAGGTCGCTGCCGGCAGAATCGGCCCGTGCGCTGCCCGCCACCCAGACCTGGAGGAGGTCCGCACGGCCGTGCTGGCCCTGGCCGGGCAGGACACGGCGGCCGCACTCCGTGTGATCCGGGGGATTCCGGGGGAGAGGCACGTTGCCCTGGTGGCGGCCATCGCCGAGAACCTGGCCGCGCTGGACGCAAACGCAGCGCTGGCCGTTCTGTCGACCGTGGAGTCGCGCATCGTCCGCGAACAGATGCTTGTCTCTCTCCTTCCAGCGGTGCAGAGACACGGCCCGGACTCGGTGGCGATGTGGCTCGATCGCATCGTCGAGCCGCTGCTCAACGATTTTGCCATGGCTCGGTCACGTGCGGAGTCGGCCGCTGCCGGCGCTGTTCTCGGGCCGGAATCCGTCGAGCAGGGAATCGAGTCCAGGCTGGTGAGACGATGGGCACTGCTGGACGTGGCGCTTCGGCTCGCCACGCGGCTGCCCGAGGCCGCGCTCTCGTTGTCCGAGCACCTGACCCTGCCGCTCGATCGGGACGAGGTCTATGCCGCGGCGGCTCCGGGAGTGGTTCCGGCCTCTCCCGACAGGGCCGTCGGTCTCGTGCTGCGCATCGGCGACCGAGCGTACCGGGCCGAAGCGGCCGAGAGCATCGCGTCGGGGCTCTTCGAGCAAAGGCCTGCCATGGCTCTCCACCTGGTTCTGACGCACCTGCCTCCGGCGCGCGCACGCGAGGCGGCAACCACTATGTTTGCGGGTCTGTGCAGCAAGGATCCGGCTCGCCTGGAGGAGGTCTACCGCGAGGCGAAGACTCGACTCGGACCGGATCTGTCGGACGAGGTGCTGGCGGCCTGCTGTGCCTCTGCCCCTCGGGAGGTCCGTCGCATCGTGTCCGGCGGTCCGGACGACATGCGCGAGCGGGCGTGGTACCGAAGCTGCCTGGTCTGTGCGGGGCTCGATTCCGATGCGACCGCTACGGTACCCCGAATAGCGGACGGCGAGATGCGAAAGGAGGCAGCGACCTGCCTGGCGAGACAGGTGGCCCCGAAGTCCGTCGCCCTGGCCATGCAGACGCTGGACCTGCTGGAAGACCCCTCTTCCCGGGACGATGCCCGGTTTGCGCTGCTGCTCTTCCTGCTGGCCAACCGGGACACGGAGCACGCTGCAAGGGTGGCAGCGGCGTTGCAGGACCGATACGTGGCCGCCCGGGGCGCAATCCGGCTGGCGGCCTCGACGTCGGAGGAGAAGGCCTCGACGCTGGATGCGTTGGAGAGGCAACTGCTGTCGATTGCCGACTCGTGGCGCCGGGATGACCTTCTGGCCGATGCGGTGCGGGAATGCAGTCGGTATCCTCGGCAGGCCCGCGTGCGTCTGGCCTCGGCCGTGGTCGACCCGGCCCTCCGGCAGATGCTGTTCACCGAGCTGGCTGCTGCGACTCCGGCTGCCGACGTTCTGGATGCGGCGCTCGAGCTGCCGGCGGAGGCCTCTGCGTCCGCCCGTGCCGACTGGTACCTCGCTCTGTGCAGACTGACGTCCGGAGTCCTTGCGGCCCCGGCAACAGAGGAGGTCCGCTGATGGACAACCGCATCTGGACCGTGCTGGACCTTCTGCGCTGGACCACGAGCTACCTGAAGGACAAGGGATGCGATTCCCCGCGCCTGGATACGGAGCTGTTGCTGGCGCACGCGCTCGGGTGCACGCGGCTCGACCTGTACACCGGGCCGGACCGGCCGCTGACGCGCCCGGAACTGGACCGTTTCCGGGGGCTGGTGCGGGAGCGGGCCGCCCGGCACTGCGTTGCTCACATCACCGGCGGGCGCGAGTTCCACCGCCTGCGCCTGCACACGCCGGCAGGGGTGTTCGTACCCCGGCCCGAAACCGAGCTCCTGGTGGAGCAGGTTCTGGCAGCCACCCAGCCGGACGAGCGCTTCCTCCTCCTCGACCTGTGCACCGGCAGCGGGAACGTGGCCGTCAGCATTCTGGCCGAGCGTCCGGCTGCGGTGGGAACAGCGGTCGACATCTCGCCGGTGGCGGTCCGGACGGCCGCGGACAATGCCCGTGATGCCGGCGTATCGGACCGGCTCAACGTCATCGAGGCCGATGCACGGGACTACCTGTCGAGGGCGACCGAGACGTTCCGGTTCGTGACCTGCAATCCCCCCTACGTTCCGACCGGGGAATGGGACGGCCTGCCGCCGGAGATTCGGCTGCACGAGCCGCGCGAAGCGGTGGACGGGGGCCCGGAGGGGCTCGACCTGGTGACCGGAATCGTCCCGCTGCTCGAGCGCGTGCTGGTCGCTGGCGGGATCTTCCTCATGGAATACGCCGGTGCCGCCCAGACGCCGACGGTCCGCCGCCTTCTGGCCTCGGCCGGCTTCGTCGACATCGAGATCGGCAAGGATCTGGCGGGCGAAGATCGATTCGTCTGTGCCCGCCGCAGCGAGTAGCAAGGCCCCTGGGATTCCTATCGAGGCTCGTTGCGGAGGAGCTGCTTGAACTCCTGGATCGCGGGGATCGAGACCGGGTCCACGCCGTGCAGTCGGGCATGGGCCAGGGTGACCCAGTCGGCCAGGAGAAGCGATGACAGGGCCTTCTGCACAGGGGGCACGCCGGGGTCGAGGCGGAGCTGCCTGACCGGGTAGCCGTATGAGCTCAGCAGCTCACCGGTGAGGCGGAACCGGACGGAGACCCGCTCATCGCCATCCGGATCATCGAACAGGAGGAATGCGAACCGGCCCGGGGGCTCAGTTCCCGGAAATGCGATCATCTCGTTGTGGTTCGCCTCGGGCAGGGCGCCGGCGATGCACGGGATCTTGGCATTCTCGTTGAACTTGATGCGCCAGGTACGGGCCACGCCGGCCTCGAACTCCGTGGGCACGTAGACCACCGGGATGCGTTCCCCGATCCAGGCAGCCAGCTCCTCCCCTTGCGGCCGAAGGTCGAGTGCGGCCAGCCGGTCCGACAGCTCGTCCAGCGATGTCGAGGTGGCCAGGAGCCCGGCCCGGACCAGGATGCGCCAGGCCAGAGCAAACATGAAACTCAGGGCAAAGCGGGGCTGGAAGTCGGCCGGCCGCTCCGGAACGCGGACAAAGGGGACCGAGTGGCGGCGTGCGGCCTCTTCGAGCCTGCCGCCCCTGGACGCGGCCACGGCCGGGCTCCCGGCAGCCATGGCCTCCTCGAACGCCGCCAGGGTTTCCTCGGTCTCACCGGAGTAGGACAAGGCCAGCAGCAGCGTGGAGCGGTCCGGCTTCCGAGGCAGCCGGTAGTCCCGAACGACATCGAACCGCCAGTCGCTCCGCTCTGCGAACCGGAGCAACTCGAGCAGCCCTGCCGACAGGGCGCTGCCCCCCATGCCGAGGAGCATGGCGGAAGCAAAGGGCCGACCCGATCCGTCCGGGCCTTTGAAGAGACTGGCAGGTAGGCCCTCTGCCGCCCGAGCGGCCTCCCGGAGCTGGCGCGGGCCGTCGAGGATGTAGGCTTCCATCTGACCCCCAATTGCCCGCAAGTCGATGTGTTCGAAGGGGTCCCTGCGGGACAGGACCGGACGTTACAGAGTCACGAGGAAGGTTTCAAGCCCGAGCTTCTTCTCGAACGACTGCTTGAACTTCTCGGCGTCCAGCCGGGTCTGGAACTTGCCGATGCGAACGCGGTACCACTTGCCTTTGCCGGGCAGCTCGACGGGCATGATGAAGGCCTTGTACTCGGACCTGGTGAGCTCCTGCTGGAGATAGCCGAGGAAGACATCGGCGTCCGACTTCTCCCGGAATGCCTTGGCCTGGATGGCGTAGAAGCGCTGGCGGCCGTCCGCGTTCACCTCGATCTGCGACGGGTCCCCCTGGGGCAGACCATCGGCTCTTGCAGCAGGCTCCTGCACGTGGGCTGGGTCCGCAAGAGGGGCAACCGGCTCCGGCAGCTCTGCAGCGAGTTGCGCCTCGGGTACGGGTACCGGCTCGGGCTCGACCGGAGCGGCCAGGGCCGACAGATCCGGGACCAGCCCCATGTTGGCCTGACGGGAGCGCCCCAGGGTCGCCTGCACGCCGTTGGACGACGCCAGCACCTGCTGCGGGTCGACCGGAGGGGCTGCAGGAGGGCTGAACACCTCCCGCTCGAGCTGCGCGCGAAGCACGGCATCCTCACGCTCCTGCTTCTTCAGGATGTCCTCGCGAAGCGCTGCCAGGGCATCGAGTGCGGCATCCTCGTGCTGCCTCTTCTCGGGGTGTCGGACCAGCCGGGACAGAAACGACAGCGAGCTGAGCAGCGGGTCCGGACGGTTCTCCCGAACCTCCGGGCCGTTGCCCTGCGGGTTGTTCAGCGTCACGCCCCGAGTGCCTGCCTGCCCCTTCTGCCCGATGAACAGACCGGTGCAGAAGATGATGACGGACAGGGGGATGCTCCAGACGACCAGCAGGAAGAAATGCCGGGTCTCGAACTGGAACTCCATCTTCGGCTTCAGCTTCCCTTCGTCCCGCAGCCTCATGTCATCCCCCGGAGTCCGCACGAACACGTCCGAGTCAAGGCTATTCCCCCCTTGCAATCTGTCAAAAAATGGGCAACTCTGCGCGCGTTCCACCCGCGTGCGGAGGTTCAGGGATGGCTAGAACGATACAGACCGACAACGCTCCAAAGGCCATCGGGCCTTACAGCCAGGCGGTCCTGGTTGACTCGTGCAGCGATCTCCTTTTTGCTTCCGGGCAGATCCCGCTCAGCCCGACGACCGGCCAGATGGAGACCGGAGACATCACGGCGCAGACCCGCCTGGTGATGGAGAACGTCCGGGCGGTGGTGGAAGCGGCCGGATTCACGCTGGGAAACGTGGTGAAGAGCACGATCTTCCTGGTGGACATGGGTGACTTTCCCAAGGTCAATGAGGTCTATGCCGGCTACTTCACCGGCAGCCTGCCTGCCCGGGCCACGGTCGCGGTGGCAGCGCTACCCCGCGGGGCCCGGGTCGAAATCGAGGTCGTGTGCGCCCGCTGAGCCGGCCGGTCGAGGCTTGACCGACCGCTCCCTTTCGCCAGCCCCGGGTTCCCTCCTGGCTCTGCTCCTTCCCGGAACACATGTTTCACGTTGGAACAATTCTACCACCTGTTCCAAAAGGGCCTGGGGGCACGAGATCGGACGTTTGGTCCAAGAGAAGGGCAGAAGTGTTTCACGGCGATACAGTTTGCCCCCTGTTTTGCCTCATGACGCAGGAGTCGGCAATCAACGCGACGCGTCACCCGCACGATCCGATCTGCGGATTCCCTGGGCGTCCGCCCCAACCGCCTGTCAAGCCCTCGATCGGCCGTGATTCCGATGGGTGGGCGGCAAGGAAATCTGGCGAAATCAAAAGAAAACGTCCAGCGAGTCGCTGGCTGGCACGGCACTTGCATAATGAAAGGACGTTTGATTCCAGTCCCCATATTCCTTTGTTCCACGCTTTTTCCCCCCATTTACGGAACCCCTGGGACCGGGCTGCAACGGTTCGAGGGACATTTCCACACGGCAGGGCGGCAGCACAACGGGCTCGTCGCTAGCCCTGCTCCCTCTTGTAGTCCTTCTGAGTTCTTCGGTTAATGTGGCGAGCCCTGAAAGATCGGAAAGGGACCCCCCGTCAGGGCGGGTCCCTTTCTTGTTTAAGCCTCGTCTTCGAGCGTGACAGCCAGTAGACCGGAAGGCCGGACAGCACGAGGAGGATGCCGTAGAGTGCCTGGCCGGGGTCCTCCAGGGCCACCGCGACGGCGATGGCCAGGCTGATCCCGATGTAGAGCACCGGGGGCAGGGGCCAAAGGGGGATCCGATACCCGGTTGCGTTTTCCGGCAACGGACGGCGGGCGCGCTCCACGAAGATGCAGGCCGTGGCCAGGGCGGAGAAGACCACCAGGGCAAACCCCACCCACTCGATGATCTGCTGCAACGACCCGGCCAGCACGAACAGGACGGCGACGGCAGCCTGGAAGAGCAGGGCATTGGTCGGTGCCTGGCGGGCATTGAGGCGACCGAGCGATTGCGGGAGGGCCGCGTCCCGGGCCATGGCGTACGCGATGCGGGGGCCGGTCACGGCCAGTGCGGCCATGGTCCCTGAGACGAGCAGTGCGGCAAGGCTCGCCACGAGGGGCTGGCTGCCGGGTCCGAGGGCCACCTCGGCCATGGCCGCGGCAACGGCGAGGTCCTTTCCCTGGCCGACGTGGCCTCCGGTCGAGAGGACGAATGCGGCATTGAACAGCAGGTAGAGGAGAGCGACCGCTGCGGTCCCGGCGATCAGGGCCAGGGGGAGGTTGCGGCCGGGCCTCGTGATCTCGCCGCCCACGTAGATGGCGTCATTCCACCCGGTGTAGGAGAAGACGACCGGGAGCAGTGCTGCGGAGAGCGGGAGCGACGGGGGGACCGGAGGGGGCGCCTGGGGGCTGGCCCACAGTGCGACGCCCATGAGCACTGCAAGCCCTGCGACCTTGGCAGCGGTCAGCACGGCCTGCGTCCGGCTCCCCGCACTGACGCCGAGCAGGTTCACAACGGTCAGTGCCAGGATGAGCGCGATGGCGACGCCCGTCTCGGCGGACAGGGCTGAGACGGTCTGTTCCGTGTGGGCCGGGGTGACTGGAAGCCATCCGGCCACCCCGGGAAAGGCCCGGAGGAGGTACTGGCCGCAGGTGCGTGCCAGGGCAGCGATCGAACCTGCAAACCCGATGGTCAGCGAGACCCAGCCGCACAGGAACGCGGGGAGAGGGCCGAACGATTCCCGGAGGAACACGTAGTCCCCGCCGGCCCTGGGATAGCGGGTGGCCAGCTCGGCCTGGGACAGGGCGCCGAGGAGGGCATATAGAGCCCCCCCTCCCCAGACGAGGAGGACGCCGGCCAGACTCCCGGTGCTTGCTGAGACCAGGGCGGGGGTCACGAGGATGCCGGTGCCGACCATGCTTCCGACCACGAGGAGGACGGCCTCGAGTCCCCCCATGCGGCGTTCCACGGCCTGGGGGGCGGACAGGGACTTCGAACCGGACCGGGAGCCTGCAGTCCCCCCGCCGGACGCCGCACCTGCGGTCCCGGGCAAAGGGCCTTCCCTGCCGGAATCCGTCGGCAGCAGTGGGCGCATCGGAATCAGCGCCTGGCGGTGCGGTGATGCGGGGTGGAGTCCTCCTGGAAGAAGCGGTCGAGGACCCGGCGTGCGACTACCGGCCCCTTGACCTTCCAGTTGGGGTCGTTGACGACCAGCGAGGCAAAGGCGATCTTCGGGTCGTCCGCGGGTGCGAAGCCGACGAACCAGGAATAGTGGTATCGGACTCCCTCATGGGTTTCGGACAGCGAGCCGGTCTTGCCCGCGACCGTCACCCCCTTGAGGCCGGGGGTCCGGCGGCTGAAGTACTTGCGCGCGGTACCGTCCGTCACGGTCTTCTGCATCATCTCGCAAAGGATCCCGGCGGTCTGAGCGGAGATGGGCTCCAGGAAGAGCTCGGGCTGACGCTGCCAGGAGACCGTGCCGTCACGCTCCGTGACCTCGCTGACGATTCCGGGACGCATCATCCGTCCCCCGTTCGCCACCGCCGCTGCCAGCAGAGCGCCGTGGAACGGGCTGAGCGTGGAATGATAGAACCCGGCTGCCATGCGGGCGAACTCCAGCCGGTTGTCGGGCACGTCCACCCGGCTCACCTCGACCGGCCATTCGAACGGCAGGACCTGGTTGAAGCCGAAGCGCTCGGCAAACGCCTTCATCTCGCCGCGGGTGAGCAGATTGAAAGCCAACCGGGCGAACACCACGTTGGCCGAGCGCCCCATGGCCTCGGCGAGGCTGTGGCAGGTATGATCCCGGTCGGGATCGTGGACGAGGTGGCTCTTTGCTATTCCGCTGCCGCCGCCGTGGTAGCAGACCTCCTTGGCGGAGGAAACGCCCTTGCCCTCGACCAGGGCAGCCCCGGTGATCACCTTGTAGACCGATGCCGCAGGGCCTTCGGCCTGCAACGCCCTGTGCGGGGCCAGCTTGCCGTCCGCGTACCCGGCGAGGGCCAGCACCTCCCCGGTCCTGGGGTCGAGGGCCACGAACGCTGCCTCGTGGGGACGGTACTGCTCGAAGACCTTCTCCGCCTCCTTCTGGAGGTCGGGGCGAAGGGTGAAGGAGATCTTCCTGCCCCCCTCGAGCTCCAGCGTCGGGTTCTTTCCCACCGTGGTGGCCGCCAGGTCGAGCATCTCGAAGCTGGTATCGATGAAGCTGGCCGGCTCGAGCCTTGGGGCCGCCTGCTCCGATTCCTGCCGCAGCAGCCGGACCGCGGTCTCGATCCCCCCGGTCGGGAGCAACGAGGCCATGCGAGCCAGGGAATGGACCACGTCGGACGGCTCGTTGCCGGCCGCACTGTTGCCCCTGGCCGCAAGCGTCGCCGTCAGGAAGAGCCCCAGAGCCAGGCCCAACAGCGCCGCGGTCTTCATCTTCGCCATGTTCACCTGGATGCCGGTGCGCCTGTCGTTCTGCATAATAATCCCTCTCCGTACGACCGCCTTGATCCTAGCCGCGTGGGCGGAGGGCGCAAAAAACAGGACAGATCTGAGGGAACCGCGCGAATCCGGACTATTCGAGCTCGTTTTCGACCGTGACCTCGTCGCAGTCGAGGCGGCAGTCGTCCTCGCCGCCGGTGACGCCCCGGCAGGTCAGCCGGAAGGTGGAACGGACGCCGTTGCAGTCGAGGTCGCCGTACGCAGAGGCATCGAATGCGGGCGTACCGTCGGGCTGGGTCGTGGGGGTGAACTCGTAGACGAAGTAGTGAGGGTCGAGCATCGCGAAGTTGAGGGCCATCCAGGCCGGGGTCTGCCACGTTGCGGAATCCGGCTCGCACCGGCCTTCCTTCTCTCCGGCAGGCCCACCGAGCGAGGCGCAGCAGGTACCGGCGGCAGGCGTCGCGGCCTGGGCCTCGGGGAAATGGGGAGCGATCTTGTTCCCCTGCTCATCGACCCTGGGAGTGCAGAAGTAGGCCTCTGCCCCGTAGCGGATCTTCCGGAGCGTCTCCTGGGCCTCCGAGACCTTGGCCGTGCGGGTGTACCTGAGGAACGCCGGAATGGCCACAGCGGCCATGCTGCCGACGATGGTGACCGTGGTGAACTGGTCGATCTCCAGCGACAGCGAGAGGGTGTCTCCGGTCCGCTTCGGAGTGATGAAATCCACGAGCCGGTCGAGCGACCGATCGGCCAGGATGATGCTGATCCCGTCAAGCAGGTTCATCTCGGCCAGGTTCGCCTTCTGAGCGGCCACTGCGGCCTTGGCCATGGCCCTTGCCGATTCCAGCGCCCCCAGGATGCCGTTGATGCAGGCATCGTCCGCGGCCATCCGGGCGGTGATGTTCGAGGAACCGACGTAGAGGGCAGCGCTCTTGGGCGGAGGGAAGGGGATCTCCCGAGTCCAGCCGGCCTGGATCATCGGATGGTTGAAGTCCACTCCCACGGCCAGGACGGCCCCGGCCACGCCCCCCAGCGAGCCCAGGAGCTCCGGCTCCGTCGGAGGCGGACCCTTCCGGGCGATGATCGTCTCCACGAACGTGGCCGCGGCCTCCTGCCGGTCGAACAGGGCGATCCCCCACCCGTCGAGGGGCAGGACGACGAAGGACGGGTCACCGGACAGCACCAGCGCCTGGAGACCTCCAACGTCCACCAGCTCGGCCGCGGCCGTCTTCTCGAGCTTGAAATCGCCCTTGACGAGCATCCAGAACGCGGGGTCCGGAGTGATCGCGAAGACAACCCCCCGGGCCGCCAACGGATCGAGCCCGATACGGCTGCGGATGAACGTCGACAGCTCCTCCTGGAGCGCCTTGTCCTCCTCCACCCCCAGCATGTTCATCAGCGGGACCATGGAATCGAGCCGCGTGACCGCACCGACCAGGTCCAGGGCGATGATCGCCTGGAGCTTCTCCGGCAGGTACGGGAGGGCGGACTTCGCAAGCTCGGGAAGTGCGGACGCAAACTCTCCGGCCGCAGGCTCGGCGGCCTTGCCGGCTTCTCCGGCCGCAGGCTCCGCGGCCTTGCCGACTCCTCCGGCTGCAGGCTCCGCGGCCTTGCCGGCTTCACCGGCCGCAGGCTCCGCGGCCTTGCCGGCTTCTCCGGCCGCAGGCTCGGCTGCCTTGCCGGCTTCTCCGGCTGCAGGCTCCGCTGCCTTGCCGGCTTCTCCGGCCGCAGGCTGCGTGCCCGCGGCGGGGGCCTCTCCCGGCTTCTCCACGGTCTTCGGCTCAACCGACGGCGGCGGCTCTCCCGCCGGTTGCTTCCCCGGCTCGGCCGGCTGCTCCTTCGCACAGGCGACCAGGAAGAGAGCGGTGACACAGGCGGCCCAGAATCTCATGTTGTCCTCCAGGTTGGCAGATAGCTCTGCGACTCCGGGTGACAATAGCACCGCTGCTCGGCTATCGGCAACCCGGATTCGAAGGGCCAAGGGGCGTCCGCTCTCCCTGTGTGGGCGGCGCTGTTTCCGACCTCAGTCCACGCAGATTCCCATGGGGGGCTCGCCTTCCTGGCCGAACATGCAGAAGCAGCCGAACATCATCTTCGTTTCGGAGCAGTGCCCGACGGTGTACTTGGAGCAATCTCCGTCAAGGGGGGCGTAGCAAGGGCCGACGCAATCGTTCGAGGAATGGCACGGGCAGCCGCCGTCACCGGAAGGGCACATGCAGGAGGGAATCGGGGACAGACCCCACGTGCCCCATTTGCCCCCCTGCTCGAGGCACTTGTCCTGCGCAAGGTCCCAGGTGCAATCCTTGTACTTGTCCGGGTTGCCGCACCCGGTTTCGCAGGCATCCCCCTGGCCGTCGAGATCCGAGTCCTTCTGGTCCGGGTCGGCAACGAGCGGGCAGACGTCCGCACCATCCGGAACGCCGTCGTTGTCGTCGTCCTCGTCGCATCCGTCGAAGAGGCCGTCCTGGTCCGTGTCGACCGGCCCGCAGTCGGCGGTGTCGCCCGGCACGTCGGAAACTTCGTCGGGCACGTCGTAGCCGCAGTCTCCCATGCACTCCGGAACCACATCCTGCAGGCAGTCCTGCGTGCAGACGTCCTCCCCCGCATCCTCGTCGGTCTCGTCCGGAGGCACGGACGGTTCCTCCGCCTGGTCCTGCAGGTCGGGGAACGGGAGCTCGGCATCGGGTGCGACTTCGTTCCAGGGGAGCTCGGGCAGGAGCAGATCGTCGGCAGAATCGGACGTCAGGACTGAGTCGGCATAGGTCTCGCCGCCGCCGAGGTGTCTCCCGTCGTCAAGCGAGAACGTGGAATCGGCCTGCGGGGGTTGCCATTCGACATCGGTGACGCTGCCGTCCGTCTTTCCGCCTGCAGGAAACGGCTGGGGGTTGCTTTCCAGGCAACCGGCCGCAAGAACGGCCGGCAGAACGGCGACCAGTGTGGTCCGGAAATCCATGGCTTCACCTCGCGTCAATGCGGTGTGATGATACTCAGCACGTTGTGAAAAACAAGCACGCTGCCCCGGATCGTCGGCACTGACGCCGGAGGCGTTGGGCGGACGGCCTGCGGCGACGCACGGTCAGTCGCAATCTGACGGAAAGGCGTTGGAAAGCCCCAGTTGGCGGGCAGCGGAAAGGAAGTAGTCGTGCTCCTCCTGCGAGACCCTCCGGGCGATCTCGGGGAAAAGTCCGGCCGCGACCTGGTGGACCGGTCGATAGGACTGGGACAGGCAGACGGGGGTGTCGGACGGGAGATTCCGCGCGATCCAGGTCAGGACCTGCACGGTTCCGGCCATGCCGGCCGGGATGGGTGTGTGCCGCACGACGAGGCCCCTCCGGAGCCCGCCGCGAGACCCTCGGCTGGCAGGGCCGACCTGGCGGAACATCTCCTTGACCGCGAGTCGGCTGGTGTGGACGTAGTCGACGACACCGGAGTAGACGCGGGCTGCCTGCTCGCTGCCGTACTTGAGGGTGGGGAAGTAGACGTCCACGAGCCCATCGAGCAGGCGGAGCGCCTCGACGGTCTCGAACGCGGAAGAACCGTAGGCCACCGGGCTCCGGAGCCCGCGCATCCGGGCAAGGTGGAGGGCGGGTACCAGCGTCGGCAGGTGCACGGTGGGCGCCTGGAAGCGGACGATGGCCGCCCCGGCCTCCTGGAGCCTGAGGATCTCGTCTGCGAGTCGGACGTGGTCGACCTGCAAGGCCTCTTCGGAGGGCAAGTCCGACGGCTTGGGGTCGGCACAGTAGACGCAGTCAAGGCCGCAGCGCAGGAAGCCGATGGTGCCGACGGGAAGGCTGCCTCCGAGCGGGTGGCTCTTGCTGCTGTCCAGGCGGACGGAGGTGACGACGGGCTTGGGTCCGGCCCCGCAGATCGCGCTGGTTCCCTCGATTCGATCCGCGTCGCAGAGATTGCCGCAGAGGCGGCATCGTTCGAGGTGCGCCTGCAGCAGCGCCAGTCTTTGGTCAAAATCGATCCCCCAGCCGGTCTCCTCAATGCCCGTGTCCGTGGCGGAGCACGGAGGCAGGATGGCAATCCCGGCCCGCAGAGTCAAGAGATGCCACTTCTGCCCGGATCATCCGCTTTCCTTGTCGGGAAACGATGTGGGCTCCTGCTTCGCACCGGCGATGAAGGGGCACGGGGCAAGCCGGCCACGCCGCCACGGACGACATGGAGAGCGGACGATCTGGGGGTCACCTGGCCGGAACCAGGACGGTTCCGCGGGTGATGCGGAGGCGGTTTCCCCGCCAGTTGGTGTGGGACGAGACCAGGGGGACCGGGAAGATCGCGGCCACGACGACATCCTTGAGCGGAGACAGGAGCACCAGGCCGCTGCGGACCGGACGTCCCAGCCGCAGGTTGCAGAGCTGGTCGCCGGCTCCCTTGACCAGGAATGCGGAGACGGCAACGGCCAGGGCCGGTGCCGAAAACCCCGAAACCAGTGCCAGCACGGTCGCCCAGAACGGAGCATTGGTCAGGAACTCGAGCACATATGCGGTGCGGTTGATCTGCCAGCGGAGCCTTGCCCAGCGGGCATGGCGGCTGAGGAACTGGCGGACGCCCCACCCGCGGGTCCACGTGTCGATGACGTGGGCGGACACGGCGACATCCCGTCCGGCGTCCAGGTAGAGCCGGCCCATGAGGTAGTCCTCGGCCAGCACGTCCTTGAGCTTTGCGAGCCCGCCGAGGGAATCCAACTCGGACTTGCGGAAGAAGATGGACTTCCCGACCACGATCTTCTCACCGGCGAGGCGGTCCACCAGGCAGGTGTTGCCCAGGAGAAACGTGTTGAGGTGGAGCGATTCCATCAGGGAGCCCAGCCCTGCGTCCCCCCGGCCCCGAATCAGGTTGCAGACCAGCCCTGCACCGGGGCGAAGCAGGAGCGGGACGTTCTCGGACAGGTAGCTCGGCGACACCCGGACATTGCTGTCCGAGATGACCATCACGTCATGCGAGGCCATCCGCATCATGCCCAGGAGGTTGTTCACCTTGGGGTTGAACCCCGGGGTCTCGAGGGTCTGCACGATACGCACCGGGACCTCCGGGTGGGCATCGCGTATGCGCCGCAGGGTGGGAAGGGCGGGGTCGAACGGATCCTGGATCCCGAACACGACCTCGAAGCTCGGGTAGTCCTGGCGGATGAACGAGAGCAGGTTGTCCTCGAGGTCGCTGTCCACTCCCTTGATCGGCTTGAGGATGGTGACGGAGGGCAGGTCGAGCGGCGGAGAGGCCCTCCTTGCCCGGCGACTGGGGGAGAGCCGACGGAACACGGCAACGAGCGTCATCAGGTACCACGCCATTCCTGCAAGCACCACCGCGGCGAGAACGGTTTCCATGGGTTCACCTCCCGGGTCGGCGTCATCGACCGACGTTTTCCATGAAACTCGACGGAGGTTTCCCTGCGGCGAGGCGGATGTTGGAAATCGGTTAGTGACGGCGTGCCCGCTTGGTAGTGCAAGGTGCGGTGTGGTAAGGTGAAGCGGTTCGCAGGGGGGACCCTTGGACTGCCTGCTGCTGCACGTTCCCAAATTCCGCCACGGCTACGGGCCGTACGGCAAGGCCACGTTCATCAATTTCATGGCCTCGGGGCTCCTTTCGCTGGCAACTGCGGTTCGACGGGCGGGATACCAGGTCCGGGTAGTGCACGTGGGGCTGGAGCGGCTGCTTTCCCCTGACTTCCGCCTCGAGCCGATGCTGCAACGGGAGCGTCCGTCCGTGGTGGGGGTCTCGGTCCACTGGCACCACCAGGTCCCGGACAGCCTGGATGTCGTGCGCAGTGTGCGGAGGGAGCTGCCGGACGCTTTCGTCGTGCTGGGCGGACTGACTGCCTCGGCCTACGCGGAGGAGATCCTTCTGACCTGTCCCGAGGTGGACGGGGTGGTGTGCGGCGAGGGGGAGATCCCCCTGGTCCGACTCCTGGAGGCCCGGGGCGCCGGCCGATCGCCGCAGGGGGTACCCAACCTGTCCTATCGCGACGGCGGTCGGGTCGTGCGGCCCTCGACCTGGTGGCATGCCACGGACGATGAGTTCCAGGCACTGGAGTTCGCTGACTTCTCGTTGCTCGAGAATGCGGCCGCCTACCCGCGGCTCTATCCGTTCATGCTGCCCCCGGAGCGCGTCCGGCTCAACCGGCTGCTGTTCGAGATGAAGCGGACGGCGGGGTTCCACGTTCCGCTGGGGAGGGGGTGCTTCCGGCGGTGCGCCTGGTGCGGAGGCGGAGCGGACGCTACCGTCGGCCTGCTCAGGCGGGAGCGGTCCGCACTGACCTCGCCCGAGGCAGCGGTGGCCACGCTGGAGCGGGCGCTGGCCTTCGGTTACCGGACCGTGGCCACGGACCACTGGTTCCACGGGATGGAGGGGTTCCTGTCCGACGTGCTGACCCTCTGCCGGAAGCGGGGGCTTGCCCCGCGGTGGAACCTGGACGCATGGGAGCTCCCGTCGCTGGAGTTCTGCGAGGAATTCGCGGCCACGGCCGGGGCCGGTTCCACGATCGAGTTCTCTCCCGACATGGGCTCCCAGCGCCTCAGGGAGCGCTACAAGGCGTTCCGGTTCGGCAACGACGAGCTGCTCGCCTGGATCGATGCCGTCGGAGCCCGTGGGCTGAACGTCGGACTGCACTTCCTGTACGGGCTGCCGTCGGGCCCGGAGGACGACCTCGAGGAGAAGCGCCTCCTGGAACGACTGGAACGGCGCTCGAACGTGTGCCGGATCCAGTTCCACGCCTGCGAAATCGAACCGATGTCCCCCATGCTTCTCCGCCCGGAGGAGCATGGAATCGAACCGCTGGTGAAGAGCTTTTCAGACTACGCCCGGGCCCATCGGGGCGGCTTTCGCATGGGATTCTCGCACTCCGGCCTCAGCGAGGCCGAGCTGCATGCCGGCCGCTGCAGGAGCTACTGCCTCCTGGGGCGAAACGGCCGGATGAAGTGCCGCATGCTTCGGCTTGCTACCGGCTTCCGGGCACTTGACCCGCTGGTGCATGCCGCCGGACGTCTGATCTGGCGGGGTGGCGGCGATCGGGCCCTCCTCGACAGCCTATCGCCAGGGGCCCGGTAGGCATCGCCGGCAGGTTGGGCGGGGTGCCCCCTCCCAACCTCCCCCACCGGGCGAGGCCGCAGGGGCAGCGGACCGAACGGCGAGACAGCGCCGCAAGCGTCATTCGACTTCCATATCTTCCTGCGGGGCGGGGGAGCCGTACGGGACACGGCGGGGGGAGCGGACGTCCCCCTCGGCCGGACGCCGGACCGGGGCCAGGAAACGGCCCACCTGCGCTGCCGTGGCGGCCAGCAGCGTCTGGGACATCGGCGTGTAGCGCCTCAGATTCAGGGCAACCAGCCGTGCATCCATCGAGAAGAGGGGCCCGCTCACCGGGGGACCCACCGTCGTCAGGAGGTAACCCGCCAACGGCACCTCGGCCCACGAAGCCACCTCGGCCTGGAACACGTTGGGGAACTCCGACACCGGATTGTCCACCGAGAAGACATGGGTCCCCGGCGCCTGGAGCCGCGACGGGGCCGGCCTCGTCACCTTGCAGGGGAACGGTCCTGCCGGAACCAGCTCGACCAGCGGCAGCGGCCCCTCGTGCGCCACCACTGAGGCCTCCGTCCACTCGGGGTGCGCGGTACAGCGCACGCGCACCCGCACCGCGTTCTCCGTCAGGAACCGGGAAGCCACGACACGCCGCGAACCGGAAACGGCAGCGGACACGACGCCTCCTCCGGACCTCACGGAACCCTTGCCGGCACCGACCGCAGGTTCGCTCTCGCCGGGCTCCGCAGCATCGGCCGTCAGCCAGGCCGAGCCTTCGTTCCTGCCGCTCGATCCATCCACAGAACCGCCTTCCGAGGGGTCTTCAGCATCGGCCGTCAGCCAGACCGAGCCTTCGTTCCTGCCGCTCGCTCCATCCACAGAACCGCCTTCCGAGGGCTCCGCAGCATCGGCCGTCAGCCAGGCCGAGCCTTCGCCCCTGCCGCTCGATCCATCCACAGGACCGCCTTCCGAGGGCTCCGCAGCATCGGCCGTCAGCCAGGCCGAGCCTTCGCCCCTGCCGCTCGATCCATCCACAGGACCGCCTTCCGAGGGCTCCGCAGCATCGGCCGTCAGCCAGGCCGAGCCTTCGTCCCTGCCGGCCGAGCCGTCCCGGGCTGGATCTCCCGCAAGAACCGCCTCGGCCTCCATGCAGACGGCCTGTCCGGTCAGCACGGCGGCGACGGAGGAATCGGCTCCGTCCGGGACCTTCAGGGTCACCTCCACCTCGACTACCCGGGCCGCAATGCGAAGCTTCAGATCCTGGAGATCCTGGTAGTTGAGCAACGGCATCGGCTCCTGCATGCACAGGATCAGCGGCAGGAGGACGAGGGGCAGCATGTCGGCCTCAGGCCAGCGCCAGCATGCGATCCAGGGCAAGGCGGGCATCGGCCGTGACGGACGGGTCGACGGACATGCGGTTCTGCTCGGGGAAGGACTGGAGGAGGCGGGCCAGGCGGGACACAGTGGTCCGATACATGTTGGGGCAGAGGGAGTGGGCCAGGCGGAGCACGAGGTTGACCTCGGTGCCGATGATGACAGTGGCGCCGGGGGAGGCCTCGCGGACCTGCTCAACCAGCCACGCGGTCGAGCCGCTGCCGTCGGCCAGGGCGAGGACCTCGGGACGGCACTCGGGGTGGACGACGATCGAGCAGCCGGGGTGTTTCTCCCGGGCAGCGGCCACCATCTCGGGCGAGAACCAGGTGTGGACGTGGCAGTACCCCTTCCAAACCACGACCTTTGCGTTCTCGAGGTCGCCTGCGGCAAGGCCGCCCGAGGTGGGCTGGTCCCCGTCGGCCCGGGGCGCTGCATGGGGGTTGTAGACCGGCACGGTATCCTGGCCGAGCCGGTGAGCGGTATTCGTCCCGAGGAACTCGTCCGGGAGGAAGAGCACGAGGTCCCCCTGTGTCAGGGCATGGCGCACTGCGGCCTGCGCATTGGAGGAGGTGCAGCAGAGCCCTCCGGCCCGGCCGACGATGGCTTTGACCGCGGCGCTGGAGTTGATGTAGGCGACCGGGACGATACGGCGGTGCGGGACCAGCTCGGCAATGCGCTGCAGGGCGGCCGAGACGTCATCAGCGTCGGCCATGTCGGCCATGGGGCACCCGGCTTGCGGGTCGGGCATGTAGACCTGCTGGTCGGGGCGGGCCAGGATGCAGGCCGCCTCCGTCATGAAGTGGACGCCGCAGAACACGATGATGCGGGCGGTGCTGCGGGAGGCTTCTCGGGCGAGCATGAAGGAATCACCAATGAAGTCGCCGAAAGCCACGACCTCGGGGCGCTGGTAGTGATGGGTGAGGATGACGAGGTCCTTTCCAAGCCTCTCCCGGGCGGACCGGATGATCTCGAGCGGCGCTTCCATCGTCACGAGTCCGAGAGGATGGGGATGACGTAGCGGCGGCTCTTGCCTCCTCGCAGCAGGTCGAGGGAGATGGTCTTCCTGGACCAGAGCTGCCGCCAGACCGCGAGCACGTGGTCCGGGCGCTCGATGGGCATGTCGTTGATCGCCACCAGCACGTCGCCGACGCGCAGCGGCCCGGCCTCGAGCTCCGGCTTGATGATCTCGGCCACCTCGTAGCCGACGAAGGCATCGCCGTCGTAGCTGGGAACGACGAAGTACCAGCGCATGACGGGCTGGAGCCCGGCCTTGAGCACCTGTTCGAAATCGGCCCGGGCGATCCGCCAGTCGGGCTCTTTCTCTTCCTCGCCCTCCACCAGGATGGGGGCTACGGGCTCCCGTACCCGGGCGGGGGAGCAGGCCGCAAGAAGCAGGATCGAAAGCAGGAGACAGCGGGTCATTTCCTCACCGAGCAGAAGGGCCAGAGACCGATTTCCTTGATGCACGACCAACCGTCGCGGCAGTCACCGTCGGCGTTGCACGCGGCCATGCAGAAGGACTGACCGTTGTCGAACTCGATGCAGACGCTCTCGTCCGGGCACTTTCCGGGACGGCAGTCCGCAATGGTGCACAATCCATCGGGCATGGTCTTGTCGCAGTAGGATCCGGCAGGGCACTGGGCATCGGAGGAGCAATCGTCCCCGATGGCTGCGGTGCACCCCACGGAAAGGAGGAGAGCAGAGAGCAGGACCGCCGGCAAAGTGCGATGGCCCGCAGTCCTGGTACGTCTGGCGATTCCGGGCATGGGTTCCTTCCTTACACGCCGATGAGGCCGTCCTCGACGACCATGGAAGCGGAGCCGTCGGTATAGAACACGTGGATGGTCGGGTCGCGGAACAGGAACTCGCGGTTGGTGCGGGAGTGGTTGTGGCCGCCGGGCAGGTCCTCGTTGTTGCCGAACGCAACGTGCGAGGTCCGGAACGCCTTCTCGGCCTCGAGCATGTTCTCCGTGACCCTTGTTTTCGGGTTGATGCCGATGCCGAACTCACCGAGCACGCTGGCTTCGGGATCGACGGCGAGCAGCTTCCGGACCCGCTCGAGGTAGGCTTCGTCCGGGCATTGAGCGCGAGTGATTCGTCCTCGCTCGATCTGCAGGGTGAGCGGAGCTGGCGGGGAGCCCATGTCGCCGACCGTTCCGTCGCAGACCAGGGTCCCCTCGCCCAGGGTCTCGATGGGTGCGCACCACACCTCGCCGCAAGGGAGATTGCCATAGGTGCCCGGGCGGACGAACACGTCGGTTACGAACGAACGCCCCTCGATGTAGAGCGTCAGGTCGGTCCCGCCCGGCGCCGTGATCCGCAGGTACGAAGCATTCCTGAGCGATGCCAGGAAGCGGTTGGCCCGCTTCTGGAGCTCCCGGTAGTCCACGTCCATGGGGCCGAAGATCATCATGTCCTCGGTGATTCCCGGGGCATGGCCGACGCGACGGGAGCCGGCCGTGGCCATCTGGAGGAGCTCGATCCGGAACGGGGTCTCCTCGGCCGCGGAAGTGAAGCAGTTGATCACCACGGTGGCATTCTCGAGCGGTCCGGCGAGGTCTGCCGGCACTGCCGTCAGCGGACGTCCCTCGTCGGGCAGCCGGTAGACGGTCGGCAGCGCGTTCAGCTCCCGCGCAGCGAGCTCGAACGCCCAGCCGACGCGGGCGCTTTCCCTGTCGGTGACGATCAGTACGCTCTCGCCCTCGCGCAGCCCGAGGACGGCCTGGAGGCTGCGGCGGGCACTGTTCTTCATCGGTTCTCTCATCGTGCTACCTGCCTGGGACTCGGACGGACGGTTGTCGGACCATCAGTCGTTCGCCCCGCTGTTCTTGCCTTCTTCCCTCATCTGCATCTTCGCGCCCCATCGGGCCAGGAGGTACGTGGCCAGGACGAGACCGAGGAACATGAGAAGGGAGATCCCCTGCCCCGCAAACCCCTTGTACCAGTCCGCGGCCTTGTCTTCCAGCGTGGTGCCGGTTGCCAGCTCCACCACCTTGAATTCCTTGCCGATGCTGAGGAAGCGGACCGCGTACGACGTCCAGTCGAGCCGCATCACCGCGGCCACGATGCCGATGATGGCCGCACCGGCCATCATGCCCGAGGCGATGAGCGTGCCCTGGTTGCTGCGGGCCTCGCTCTCCTCCTTGGTGCGGCCGCTGCGGGCGATGAACCAGGCCACCAGGCCGCCGGCAAGCACCGCCGCGTTGATCTGGATCGGAAGGTACATGCCCAGGGCGAATGCCAGCGTGGGGAGCCCCAGCAGGGTGATGATGATGGAGATCACGCCGCCCGTTGCATACAGCAGGTACGGCTGCTCGGCACCGGTCATGAGCCCGCGCACGACGGCCGCGATCATGTTGGCCTGCGGTGCGGGGAGCACGTCCTCGTTGGAGCGGCCGTCGACCAGGAAGTGGTAGCTGGAATCCATGATGGGGATGACCAGGGCCACGACCAGGGCCGCGACCAGCAGGCCCAGGAACTTCCAGATCTGCTGGTTCCTGGGCGTGGCTCCGATCCAGTAGCCGATCTTGAAATCCGAGATCAGGGCGCCGGAGACCGAGAGCGCGGTGCACACCGCACACCCGATAATCAGGGTGACGAAGATGCCCGTGCTTCCGAACAGCCCCATCCCGGCCATGACCAGCGAGGAGACGATCACGGTGACCAGCGTCATGCCCGACACCGGGTTGGTTCCGACGATGGCGATTGCCTCGGCCGCGACCGGCGTGAACAGGAAGCAGAGGGCAAATGCAATCAGCATGCCCACCATCGAGTAGAGCATGCTCTGCTGCGGCGTGTAGCCCCCGGCGGTCATGCAGACGACGAAGAAGAGGAGGCCCATGGCCAGCGTGGCGAGAAGCTGGACGAGCAGCACGTTGCCCGGCCGCATGTCCAGGTCGGTCCTGAGCTCCTTGCCGTCCCCCTTGCGTCCGATCCCCTTGAACCCCATGGCCACCGACCCGATGATGATCTTCCTCATCCGGATCAGGCCGATGACGCCGGCCACAGCGATGGCGCCGATGCCGATGGGCTTGACGAAGTTGCCGAAGACGTCGGTCGGAGTGAGCTCGGCCACCTTCAGCACCTCGCCGTTCCAGGCCACCGTGGCCGCCCCCGACAGGGTGAGCACGAACTTGGCGAACGGGACGAACACCAGGTACGCCACCACCGAGCCCGCAAAGATGATGAACGCATACTTCAGGCCGATGATGTAACCGAGGCCGAACAGCGCGGCAATGGCATTGAGCTTGAGCTCGAACCCGAGGTCATGGAGCCACTGACCGGCCTTGCCCATGACGGTCCGGGTGGTCAGGGCAGGGTTCCACGCATGGACGACCTCGACCATGAAGTCGTACGCGGCCCCGAGACCGAACGATGCCAGCAGGATCTTGCCTGCGCTGCCGCCTGCCGACTCGCCGGACACGAGGATCTCGGTCGTAGCAGTGGCCTCCGGGAAGGGCAGCTCGCCATGCCGCTGTTGAACGAAGTACTTGCGCAGCGGGATGATGAGCACGACGCCCAGCGCTCCGCCGAAGAAGCAGGACAGGAAGATCTGCCACCAGGAGGGGGTGATCTCGTTGAGGTACAGGGCCGGAATCACGAAGGCCGAGCCCGCGGCCACGACGCCGGAGGCCTGGCCGATGGACTGGACAATGACGTTCTCCAGGATCGTGGAGCGCGTCGCCCGCATCCGGCCGAAGAAGATGGCCGCCACCGCGATGGGAATCGCAGCCTCGATGCCGCTTCCGGCCCGCAGCGCGATGTAGACGCACGCGGCGGAGAAGATGGCCACCATGAGAAGGCCCATGGTCACCGACCAGCCGGTGATCTCCCGCATCCCGGCACCGGCGGACACGATGGGCTGGTAGCTCTCTCCGTTTTCCAGCTTCCGGTAGGCATTTGGCGGCAGCAGCCGCTTCCCCGAACCCCCGTGCTCCATAAGCCCCTCCATTCCAATCAGGCCGGGGTAGTAAATCAAGCGCGCGCGTGCAAGTCAAGGGTTTTGGGGTATGATGCGCGGGAGGAGGTCTACGATGCAGATCCTGGAAGTCTACGTCGCATGGGTGAAGGGGAATCCGCTGCTGTCCGCAGCAATCCAGTTCGCCATCCTGGGAACGCTCGGCGAGGTGATCTCGAACGTGGTGCGCACGCGCCGGATCGAGTGGCCGTTCGGCGTGCTCACGACGCTGCTCAAGATGGTCGCGTGGGCGGTGCTCGGCGTGCTCATCAAGTACGGGTTTGCAGGATGCAAGGGGGCCGTCGCCGCACTGCTGGACCACGGCCTGTTGCCGCAGCAGCTCGGAGAGGGCATCGGATGGGCGGCCAGCGTGTCGGTGACCGCGAACCTCTTCTTCGGACCGCAGATGATGGCGTTCCACCGCCTCGAGGACAACCTCATCGACCGGAAGTGGGACTTCACCGGCATCCAGAAGGCCTGGGCCACGCTGATCTGGTTCTGGATCCCGGCCCACACGGTCACGTTCATGATGCCGCCCGACTACCAGATCGGGCTGGCCGCGGCCTGGTCCCTCGTGCTGGGGCTGATCATGGGACTCACGAACAAGGTGAAGAAGCAGTGAGCGGTGGGCAGTGGGCAGTGGGCCGGAGGCTCTCACAGCGAAAGCCCATGCAGCGGCCAAGCCTGCAAACAGAAAACCGTGGGATCGGAGCGAAGCTCACGGGCCTGGTTGGCTTGGCCGATCCGTAGGCGCGGTCGCCTGAGGCGTGATCGGTCCAGGCCGTGCCTGGGATCGGAGCGAAGCTCACGGGCCTGGTTGGCTCGGCCGATCCGTGGGCGCGGTCGCCTGAGGCGTGATCGGTCCAGGCCATGCCTGGGATCGGAGCGAAGCTCACGGGCCTGGTTGGCTTGGCCGATCCGTGGGGGCGGTCGCCTGGGGCGTGATCGGTCCAGGCCGTGCCTGGGGCGCGAGCTTGTCCCCCACCTTGCGGGCCTGGTCGGTGACGAACTGACCGGCTTCGTCCGCGTGCTCCTTCAAGGCCTTTCCGGCCTCCTGCGAGGTCCGGATGATCTGCTTCTCGGCCTGGCGGACCTCGGCGGGGAGCTCCCGGCCGGTATAGTGCAGCCAGCCGATGTACGCGACCAGGACCAGCCCCAGGAACAGCGCCACCTTGACCAGCTTCAGGGCCACGGTCAGCACGGTCAGCAGGACGAGCAGCACTCCGACACCGATGAGCACCGGGCTTCCGGTCAGCGCATTGATCACGTTCTCCATGGACGGCCTCCCCGAGGTACCGACCCCATTGTGAGGCCGATGCGCGGGATGTCAAGCAGGCCGGGCTCCTCGCCGCCTGCCTGCGGGGCAGCCCTCTGGCTGCGGCCCACGCCGGTCCGGCTCGTCGCCCCCCGCTATGCGTTCCCTTCCGGTGCAAACGCGGTGGCCTCGACGAAGACCTCGGCCAGGAGTCGGCTGAACTCGGCCGGTTCGGGGGGGATTCCCCCTTCGGCAAGGATGGCCTGGCCATACAGGAGCCTTGCATAGCGAGGGAGCCTAGCATCGTCCTTGCTGACAGCGAAGATGGCATTGAGCCGCTGGATCAGCGGGTGGCCAGGGTTGACCTCGAGGGTTCGCTTGACCTGCGGGATCTCCTGCCCCGTAGCCCGCAGCATCTGCTCGAGCTGCGGGGTGAGGTCGCCGGGCCCGCTGACCAGGCAGGCCGGGGACGACGTCAGGCGGCTGGACAGACGCACCTCCTTGACCTGCTCCTCCAGGTGGCCGGCAAGCGCCTGGAGCAGGTCACCCAGCGAGGACTGCTCCTCCTTGCGCTTCTCCTCCTGCTGCTTCTTCTCCTCCTCCGTGCCCAGGTCGACCTCGCCCTTGCCCACCGACTGGAGCTTCTTGCCCTTGTAGTCGGGCACGGACTGGACCCAGATCTCGTCCACCGGATCGGAGAGCAGCAGCACCTCGATCCCCTTGGCCTTGAAGGCCTCCAGGTGCGGCGACTGCTCGATGGAGGTTCGGCTGCGCCCGGTCAGGTAATAGATGGCCTCCTGCCCTTCCTTCATGCGGCCGACGTAGTCGTCGAGCGAGGTCGGCTCGGTGCCGCTGTTCGTCGAATCGAACCAGGCGATCTGGAGAACGGCCTCCGCATTGGAGTGGTCCTGGAAGACCCCCTCCTTGAGCACCTTGCCGAACTCCTTCCAGAAGATCGTGAACTTGTCCTTCTCCTTGTCCCGGAGCTCTTCGAGGCGGGCCAGGACCTTCTTGACCACGTGCTTGCGGATGATCGCGGTGTTGCGGTCCTGCTGGAGGATCTCCCGGGAGATGTTGAGGGGGAGGTCCTCGGAATCGACCACGCCCTTGACGAAGCGGAGCCAGCGGGGAAGCAGCTCCTTGCAGTCGTTCATGATGAAGACGCGGCGGATGTACAGGTGGATTCCGTGCTCGGCCTCGGGCCAGAACATGTCGAACGGGGCATGGGCGGGGACGAAGAGCAGGGTCTTGAACTCGTGACTCCCCTCGGCCCGGGAGACGACACGTGCGAGGGGTTCCTCCCAGTCCCGGGTGATGTGGCGGTAGAACTCGCGGTACTCCTCGTCGGTGACCTCTTTCTCCGGCCGGGTCCAGATGGCCTTCATCGAATTGAGGGTCTCGTCCTTCTCCACGGAGCGGTAGGGGGCATCCTTCTTCGGGTTGCCGTCCTTGTCGAGCTCGGGCTCGGAGCGGGTGACCTTCATGACGATGGGGTACGCTACGAAGTCGGAGTACTTCTTCACGATCCCACGCAGAGTCCACTCCTGGGCATAGTCCTTGAGGCCGCCCTCGTCGTCCGCGGGCTTCAGCGTCAGGGTCACCGAAGTGCCGGGGCGGGGGCGGTCCGCAGGCTCGACGGTGTAGCTTCCGTCCCCTGCGGAGTGCCACCGTAACGCCTTGTCCTGGCCGGCCTTGCGGGTGACGAGCGACACTTCGGACGCAACCATGAACGAGGAGTAGAACCCGACGCCGAACTGCCCGATGAGCTCGGGGGGGAGATTGGCCGACCCCTTCTCCTGCGCGATGCGGACGAACTCCCGTGTGCCGGACCGGGCTATGACGCCGATGAAGTCGTGCAGCTCCTGCTCGGACATTCCGATGCCGTTGTCTTCCACGGTCAGCGTACGGTTGGTGGCATCCCGGTGGATGCGGATCTCGGGCTCGCCGGCCGCTTCCTTCAGCGACGGATCGGACAGGGCCGCGAAACGGAGCTTGTCCAGCGCATCGGATGCGTTGGAGATGAGCTCCCTCAGGAAGATGTCCTTGTTGGAATAGACGGAGTGGACCATGAGGTCCAGGAGCTGGCGGGCCTCGGTGCGGAACTCGAATTTCGTTGCGTCGGTCATCTGCATCTCCTTCGGAACGGACCTCGGGCGTCCCCTTTGGACCAAGATATGTCGATGGAGCGAGGATGCAAGCAGGGACGATCGAATCAGCGGCGGAAGGTCCGCATCACGCGCCCGTGGCATATCCGGCGCATCGGTCAGCCTGCTCCGGCTGACCATGACGCCACCTCCCCACGACGAAACAGATCGTGGCTACAGAAGGGACGCAGGTCAATGGGCTCCCGGCAGTCCGATGGACCGTGCAAGCTTGACTGCGATCGGACAGGCCGTTACATTGGAGCCGTGGAGACGAGGGAAAGGCGATGGCGGATACGCCCGAATCAGGCGAACCTCTGAAAAACGCGTTGGCCGCTCTGGCGGCGCGATATGGACTGCGGACCGTCTACGCTTTCGGAAGCCGGGCCCGAGAAGCCCTTGGCAAGGTTCTCGGTGCCGGAGACGAGTCCGGACCGCCAGGGTCCGACCTGGATATCGGCGTCATGCCGGGGCGGCCCCTTTCCATCGCAGAGAAGGTCGACCTCTCCACTGCGCTGGAGGACCTTTTCTCCGTGCCGCGCATAGACCTGGTCTCCCTGCCCGACGCCGACCCTTTCCTGGCGCTGGAAATCGTGAAGGGAGAGCTGCTGCATGCGGCGGACGAGACCTTCGAGGCCGAGTACCAGCTCTACATCATGCGCCGCGCCGACGAGTTCCGGCACTATCGGGAAGAGACCCTCAAGCAGACCCTGGGGTTCTGACATGACGCGTACCGGAGTGAACAGGCAGGTTGTGGCGGGCAGAGTGCTGTGGATCCGGAAGATGCTCGAGGAGCTCAAGGGGTTACCGCTCGCTCCAGGTGCTCCCGCCGGTTGCAGGTGACGATGACGATGGAGACGTTCATGTTCCCCGCAGATACCGGGACTTTTCGTCCCGGTCCCCTTCCCGCTCCGGGGAACTAGATGAACAGCCCCCACTCAGCATAGCCCGGAATCCAGGTCACGGTGCAGCCATCCGGACCGCTGGAGGCGACCCCAAATCGCAAAAAACCTCCCTCCAGGTAGTCAAGGTGGCAGCTCAGAGAGCCCGAGGCCTCGATGGTAATGAGAAGCCCCCCGTCGTCCATGGCCGTGGTCTCGACGCGGTAGACGTACCTGTGGGGGAAGGACATCCGGAACCCGATCTCGGTCCAGAACTCGTGCTCCCAGCTCTTGTCGTCCCCCAGACAGGCCGGCTTCAGCCCACTGCTCAGGCTGCCCTTGCAGCAGGTGTGTTCGGTCGGGGTCCAACCCGGAAGCGGTGGCAAACCGCAGTGCTCTTCCCAGTACGTCGAGATCCCGCGAGCGATTGCCTGGAGACTGGACATCGGCTCATAGAGGACTACGTCGGGGTCGTGGTTCGGCATGACCTCCTTGTATCCCCCGACCCCTTGCCATCCGGCGTTTCCGACCAACAGGTTCATCCACCCCCGCCGAACGGGAAGAACCACGCTTCCCACTTCCTTCCCCATGGGGAAGAACTCCATGTCGGGAAGCGCAGTTTCGTCGGCACCGGAATTGGGTACGTCGCATCTCCCGTTCGCAGCGGACAGCGTTTGGATCAGTGTTACCTCCTGCTTGTCGGAGAAGCTGCAGCCCACCCTTGTCGTTGCAAGGGCCTTGAAGCCGAAGGCGTCGGATCCTGCACCAGCAATCGAGCCGGCGGCAAGCTCCTGCAACGAATACCACCAGGCTTGTTGGGAGAGTAGCAAGAATCCGATCGTAGACCAGCCACCAAGCCACTGCCCTGAGTCCTGGTCGCACAGGGAATTTCCATCCATGTCTTTGCCGAAGGTCGATTTGCAGCAGTTCATCTCTACCGGGGTCGGGCCCTCGTCCAGGGCTTGGTATTCCGGAAGGTATTGTGCGTACTTCTCCACCAGTGCAGGATCCGCCAGTTGGCATGCAGGAGCACCGACCTGTGCTTTTGGAATCTGGTAGTAGCGCACTGCCGCATCGTGGATCCGAGCGAGATTCCGGATGGGCTCGTCGAGACGGGAGAAGAGCGAGTCGTCAAGACTCGGCGCAAAGGCACCGCCGGCTGAGAACTCGTAGGAGTACGTGTCCATTGGGATGCCTCGCCTGTACTCGACTCCCACGATTTCCCATGTCGCTCTCTCCCAGAACCGCTCCGCTGCCCATGCCGCCGGGACGCTGCGGACGCCGTCGCCGTCCTCGGGCAGATACTCGAACTCGATGGGCTCCGCCATGACCAGGTAGTCCGGTTCTGCGGCCGACGGGTCGGCCTTGAATGCCCCCCGCAGCACCCATTCTCCGGCCTTGCCGTCGCAGTCCAAGTCCGCTACGGCGTGGATGGAGAAGATCTCCTCGCCAAAAGCGCCGCTGCCCGATTCTGCGAATCCATAGGAGTAGCGGTGTGCCCCGTCCAGCCCGAAGCCCAGCACTCGCCAGACAGGGCTGCGGAATCTCTCGTGGTCGGGATCGCAGAAGCCATCTCCGTCTTTGTCCGGTCCTCCGTTCGCCGTACAGCAGGTGCCGACGGAAGGGGCGAGGTCCTGCACCATGGGGATCGGCTTGCCCAGTTTCGGGGGCCGGGCATGGCACTTCTTGTCGTCTCCAGAGCAATCCCACATCGCGTAGTAGGCTGCGGCCCCGCGGAAGATGCGGATCATGTTGCGGATCGGCTCCCGGCACGCCTCGTTGACCACTGGGGCACACGCCTGCGTCGCCGGATCGATCACTTCCAGGGTGCAAGGGTTGCCGTCATCTTCGCACTCCACCGCGTTGCAGAAGCCCTCTTCCGAGCAGTCGTAGACATGGCCGTCCTTGCAGTAGCCGCCGGGCGGAACCGCCTTGCACGTGCTCTCCACGACATCGGGTTCCGGGACAGAGTCCAGGCTCTGACTTCCCATGCTGCCGCAGGCGGCCCCGAGCAGGACGGCCAACAGAACGCCAATCGCATCCGTGGCAGGAGAACGCCAGCTCGCAGCAAGCCGACAACGCAAGCCTGTACGCATTGGAACCTCCCTCTCCCTCGGGGCGCCTCAAGGCTACCGCGAGTCCACGGACAATGCTACAGGATCTTCGGCCCCTGGATCCTCGCCCCTTCAATCGCTGGACCCGGTGCACCGTTGGTGCGGAAACAGAATACTCCCACCCCACTTGGCGTGTCACTGAACAAACGCATAGCTCTACCTGACGTCGCTCGGCTCGTGGCGGCGGGAGCAACGGGCATCCTCCTGCACCGCTGCAGCACCAGGGAGCTCTTCGATGCGTTGCGCCGCGTCGCCCGCTTCGAGCAGATCCTGCCGAGCACGATGGGATTCAGCTCGTGCCGGATCGCTGAGTTGGAAGGTGCAGAGGGCCTGACCCCCTTGGAGCGAAAGGTCATGCGGATGCTGGCCGCAGGCCTCAAGCGCAGCGACATCGCCACGGCCCTGAACATCTCCGGCTGGACGGTCGATTCGCATCGGAAGTCCGCGGTGCGGAAGATGCGGGCGAAGGGGGCGGGGGGCTGAGGCGACGCGGGCCCATGCACCGCCTCGGCCGCAGCCGTTCGGCTCAACGGCCGAGGAGCCTGTCGAGGACCTTCTTGTTGGCCTTGGGGAAGGGGTAGTCGTCGAGGTGTTCGAGGGGGACCCAGCGGGCGGTGCGGGCGGCCGGAGGAAGCGACGGATCACAGGGAGGCGGTGAGACAGCCGCCGCATCGGGTGTTCGGGATGCAGCGGGCCCGGAATCAACGGGGGGTTGCCGGATCCGGCGACAGGAGAACGCGTGCAGCGTGATCCGGAAATGGCTGTAGGCGTGCTTGACCGTGGCGAGTTCGTCGCCCGCTTCGACGGCAAGGGCGAGCTCTTCGGCAAGCTCACGCACGACGGCCTGGGCCGGGGTTTCGCCGGGCTCGACCTTGCCGCCGGGGAACTCCCATAACCCGCCGAGGAGCCCTTCGGACGGACGCTGCTGGATGAGGGTCCTGCCGTCCTCGACGATCACAGCGACGGCCACGTGGTGATGCGGGATGGTACGGGTCTTCTTCGGTGCCGGAATGCCGGCCTGGATACCCAGGTCGAGGGCCTTGCAGGCCGTTGCGACCGGGCAGGTGGCGCAGTCGGGGGCTCTGGGCGTGCAGCAGGTGGCCCCAAGCTCCATCATGGCCTGGTTGTGCCGGTCGGGATCGGGGGCAGCAAGCACGAGGTCGCCCGCGGTCTCCCAGAGTTTGCGCACGGCTGCGGGCCGGGTCAGGTCCTCCCGGATCGCCATGATCCTCGCCAGCACACGCTTGACGTTGCCGTCGAGCACCGGGAGGGGACGGTCGTAGGCAGCCGACAGGATGGCCCCCGCAGTGCTGCGTGCAATGCCGGGGAGCGCTTCGGCCGCGTCGAGCGAGTCGGGAAACCGCCCGTTGTGCCGCGCCGCGATCCGACGGGCCGCAGCCAGGAGGTTGCGGGCCCGGGCATAGTAGCCGAGCCCCTCCCACAGCTTGAGCACCTCCTGCTCGTCCGCAAGGGCCAGAGCCTCGAAGCCGGGAAACCGGGCCACGAACCGTTCGAAGTAGGGGACCACCGTGTCCACCCGGGTCTGCTGAAGCATGATCTCGGAGAGCCAGACCGCGTAGGCATCCCGACGTCGCCGCCAGGGCAGGTCGCGCTGGTGCGCAAGAAACCAGGCGTGGAGATCGGACAGGGGAAGGACGGCCATGGGGACCCCCGTGAAGCAACAGGGGGAACCTTAGCGCCGAAGAGGGTGGAGGGCAAGGGGAGCTACCACCCCGAATCCACCATCAACGACGCCGGAACGGCGACCAGTCGGCCCATGGCGGCAATCCCTGGAACGCCAATCGGTGCCAGTTGCAGTAGAGAGAAGAAGGCGCGACCGAGCCAGCCGAATGAGTTCCCATGACCGGTGTTCACCGTGACGGATGAAACGGATGTTTCCAGGCAGGCGCCGCAGGTGGCCCGAGATGGTGGATCAGGGCCAGCGGACCACGGTGGCCAGCTCCGGTTGGTCGCCGGCCAGCACCCGCTGCAAGGCCTCCTGGACCTGCTCGGGCTGGATCACCCGGACCGGCATGGCCAGGTCGATCGAACGGGCCTGGCGGATCACCCCCTGGGCATCCGTCGGCCGGACATTGTACAGGGTGCGGAAGTCCCGGCCCCAGAAATTCGAGCGGTAGTCCCGGATCTCGAAGCCTGGCATGGCGATGGCAGCGGAAACCACGACCCCGCCGGGGCGGACTGCGGCAAGCGCACGCTCGGCCAGGCTGCCGGCCGCGGGAAAGACGATGGCCGCGTCCAGGCCGTCCGGGATCCGGTCCCGGTCGGTACTGCCGGCCCACGATGCCCCCTCCTTGACCGCAAGCTCCCTGCGGGCCTGGCCGCGGGTGCTGACCAGGACCTCCACCCCAAGGCTGCGGGCCATGCGCAGCACGTAGAACGCGGTAGGCCCGAAGCCGAACAGCCCGAGCCGATCCCCGCGGTCCACGCCGGCCATACGCAGCGCGGCGTACCCGGTCGTCCCCGGGCACATCAGCGGAGCGGCCTGGGCATCCTCCATGGCGAGATCTCCAAGGGAGTACACGTACCGTTCCTCGACGGCCATGTACTCGGCATATCCACCCGCAAGGTGCCAGCCCGTTCCCTGGAACTGAGGGCAGTAGTTCTCACGGTCGCTCCGGCACTCGCGGCAGCTCCCGCAGGCCCCCCCGATCCAGGCCACACCGACCCGGCTTCCCACCTGGTGCATGGTCACCTGAGCGCCCACCTGGTCGACGACGCCGACGACCTGGTGTCCGGGAATGGTCGGACGGCGATGGAGCGGCAGGTCGCCCTCGGCTATGTGTCCATCCGTGCGGCACAGACCGCAAGCGACCACGCGGATTCGGACCTGTGTCCCCTCGGCCACCGGGGCCGGCAGGTCGACAAAACGCAAGGGGCGCTCGGCTATCGGACGTTGCTCCTCGACGATCCAGGCTCGCATGGAATCCCCCCTGCCCAGGCCCTCCGGACCACATACCCCACACCAGGAAGAGGAGCTAACAACCAGCATCGCAGTTATAGTATGTGGGTATTCTGCCAGAAATCAACACAAAAGAGCGGAGAGCGGCGCCGCTGAGTGCGGGGCGACCTGTACGGGGCCGACTCGCCCCGAACGACCCCGCTTCTACTCTATCCGGAACGAGAGCTTGCCGCCTTCGGCCTTCACGAGGATGTCCGCCGGAGGGCTCAGCTCGCCCTGGAGCAGCTTGACCGAGAGCGGATCCATGAGGAGCCGCTGGATGGCCCGCTTGAGAGGCCGGGCACCGAACGCGGGGTCCCAGCCGGCCTCGACCAGGAGGTCCACCGCCTCGGGGGACAGCTCGATGCGGAGCCCCTTGTCCTGGAGGAGCTGGTTGGTCCGCTCGACCTGGATGCGGACGATATCCCGGATGTCTTCGCGGCGCAGACGGTTGAACACGACGGTCTCGTCGATCCGGTTGAGGAACTCCGGTGCGAAGTGGAGCTTCAACGCCACCTGGATGCGGGCTTCGGACTCGTCCTGCGCCCCTTCGGGAAGCCCGGCCAGCTCGTGGCTTCCGAGGTTCGAAGTCATGACGATGAGCGCGTTCCTGAAGTCCACGGTACGGCCCAGACCATCGGTGAGCCGGCCGTCGTCGAACACCTGGAGCAGGACGTTGAGGACCTGGCGGTGGGCTTTCTCGACCTCGTCGAAGAGGACCACGGTGTAAGGACGGCGGCGGACCGATTCCGTGAGCTGGCCCCCCTCCTCGTGCCCGACGTAGCCGGGCGGGGAGCCGATGAGCCGGGAGACCGAGTGCATCTCCATGTACTCGCTCATGTCGACGCGCACCACGGACCGCTCGTCGTTGAACAGGAATGCAGCGAGCGCCTTGACCAGCTCGGTCTTGCCCACGCCCGTCGGTCCCAGGAACAGGAACACGCCGAGCGGGCGGTTGGGGTCCTGGAGCCCGGAGCGGGCCCTGCGGACTGCGCTCGAGACCGCGGCAATCGCCTGCTCCTGGTGCACGACCCGGCGGGCGAGCACATCCTCCATGGTGACCAGTCTGGCCATCTCCCCTTCGAGCATCTTGGAGACGGGGATGCCGGTCCAGAGGGAGACGATGCGGGCGATCTCCTCCTCGTCGACCTCCTCCTTGAGCATGCGCCGGTCCTTCTGTACCTCGGCCAGGCGGGCCTGGTGCCGCTGCAGCTCCCCCTCCAGTCGTGGGATCTCGCCGTGGTTGAGCCGCCCGAGCGCCTCGTAGTCGAGCCGGCGTGTAGCCGCCTCGGCCTCGCTGCGGGCCTTGTCCAGCTCCTCCTTGACCGAGCGGATCCGGGCGATGGCCTCCTTCTCCGCCTGGTAGTGGGCACGCAGACGTTCGAGCTCCTCCCGCAGGTCGGCCAGCTTCCGGCTGAGCGTCTCCAGGTTCTCCCTGCCCGGCCCCGAGCCCTCCTTCTCGACGACCTGTTTCTCGACCTCCAGCGTCAGCATCTTCCGTTCGAGCTCATCGATCTCGACCGGTTTGGAATCGATCTCGACACGCAGCCTTGCCGCGGCCTCGTCCACCAGGTCGATGGCCTTGTCCGGGAGCTTGCGGCCCGTCAGGTACCGGGCCGAAAGGCGTGCGGCCGCGACCACCGCGGCATCCTTGATCTTGACGCCGTGGTGGATCTCGTACTTCTCCTTGATGCCTCGCAGGATGCTGACCGAGTCCTCGACCGAGGGCTCGGAGACGAGGACGGGCTGGAAGCGGCGCTCGAGTGCGGGGTCCTTCTCGATCCGCTTGCGGTATTCGTCCAGAGTGGTGGCACCGATGCAGTGCAGCTCGCCTCTTGCCAGAGCGGGCTTGAGCATGTTGGAGGCATCGAGGGAGCCTTCGGCCGCGCCGGCCCCGACGACGGTGTGGATCTCGTCGATGAAGAGGATGATCTCGCCCTGGGCCTTGGATATCTCCTGGAGCACGGCCTTCATGCGCTCCTCGAACTCGCCGCGGTACTTGGCCCCTGCGACCAGCGCCCCCATGTCCAAGGCAAGCAGCCTCTTCTCCTTGAGCTGCTCGGGGACGTCGGCGGCCACGATGCGCTGGGCCAACCCCTCGGCAATTGCGGTCTTGCCGACGCCCGGCTCGCCGATGAGGACCGGGTTGTTCTTGTGGCGCCGGGAAAGCACCTGCACGACCCGGCGGATCTCCTCGTCACGACCGACGATCGGGTCGAGCTTCCCCTGCCGGGCGAGCTGGGTGAGGTCCCGTGTGTACTTGTCGAGCGACTTGAAGGTGCCCTCGGGCTCTTCGGACGTGACTCGCAGGTTGCCCCGCAGCTCCTTGAGCGCAAGCAGGATCCGGTCCCGTGTGACGCTGACCTGCGACAGGAGAAAGGCGACGTTCCCCTTGCCTGCCGCCAGGGCGAGCAGGAGGTGCTCGGTGCTGACGTACTCGTCGCCGAGGGACGCGGCCTCCTTGGCGGCGGAGGCGAGCACTGCGGAGAGCTCCCGGGAGGCCTGGGCCTCGGTTTCCTCGGAGATCTGCGGCGCGGAATCGAGCATCCCGAGGAGCTTCCTCCGGAGTGCAGCCGAATCGGCCTCGAGCAGCTTCAGCAGAGCGGGTACCAGGCTGTCCTGCTGCTGGAGCAGCACGAACACCAGGTGCATCGGCTCCACCTGGGAGTTGCGCCGGCTTCCTGCCAGGCGGAACGCATCCAGCACCGCTTCTCTTGCCTTGATCGTGAACTGGTCGGTTCTCATGTCGAAACTCCCCCTTGCGAGGAGCCGTCAGCGATCGACCCTGTGAAGGTCGGGGGCCGCGTCGAGCTGCACGGACACCTCGCGCTCCTGGCCTTGCCGGAGCAGTCTGAGCCTGGCCGGCGGGTCGAGCGGATGGGTGGCGACCTGCCAGCGGAAGCGAGTCCGGTCGGTGACGGGGATGTCGTCCAGGGCGAGGATCTCGTCCCCCGGCTGCAACCCCGCCCTGCCGGCGGGGGAATCGGGCCGGACGCCATAGACCTGGACCTTTCCCTTGACCTCGATGATCTCGATGCCCAGCCACGACCTCTTCAGGACGCCGTAGCGCCGCAGGTGCTCGGTCACGACCTCGGCCGTGGCGATGGGAATTGCGAACCCGATCCGGTCGGCCTGCTTCTCGACCGCGGCCGCAACACCGACCACCGAGCCGCTGCAGTCGAGCAGCGGCCCCCCCGAGTTGCCCACGTTGATCGCGGCGTCGGTCTGGATGAAATCCCAGTATCCCAGGACATCCGGCAGCACATCGGTCCGGTTGAGCGCGCTGACAATCCCCCGGCTGGCCGAGAAATCAAGGCCCAGCGGATTGCCGATGGCCAGCACCCAGTCGCCGGTACGGACCGAATCGGACGGGGCCGGAGGAAGAGGACGGGGGAGATTCTCCCCTTCGAGATGCAGCAGCGCGATGTCGGTGTGCGGGTCGGCTCCGACCAGCCGGGCAGGCACCTCCCGCCCGTCGGCCAGAGTGACTCCGAACCGTTGGGCATTTCGCACCACGTGGGCGTTGGTGACGACGTCCCCCGCCTCGCCGAAGAAGAACCCGGTTCCCATGGCGAATGGGGCGGCGTCCGCACTGCGGTAGGTCTGGACCTTGACGACCGACGGGGCCGCCCGCTCATAGATCGACGCAAAGTCGGGGAGGAAACCCGGGGTCAGGGGGCGGGGGCCAAGGACCGACACATCTGCCGGGTAGGACCCGGCGCCATCTTGCCGCGGGCGCCCCGCACCTTCGTCCATATCCGGATTCGACGGCCCGGGAGCTTCGCCCCGATCCGTGGGCTTGATCCCCTCCGAAGGCCCTGCCTGACCTGCGGGCATGATGGGCTCTGCGTGGACGATGACCTTGGGCGTGGACTCGGCCTTTTTCGCCTCCTCGGTCCGGCAGCCGCCCAGAGCCGTGACGGCCAGAACAGCGATCAGGTAGAGGGACCAGGCAGCGGAAGTCCGCACGATTGCTGGCCAGGTGCGACGATGATGTGCTGCGGTTTCGGGCTGGAACAGGAGCAGGAGGTCAGGACCTTGAGTGCCCTGGCCCGGAATGTCGCCAGCCGTCCGTCGGAGCATGGCCGCCCCTCCCTTTCCACGACGCTAAGATAGGAGGAAAGGGGGGGGTGTCAAGGCGGAGGGACGATCTGCGGAACGTGGGACAGGCTCAGGCTGCGAGGGGGCGTACGCCCAGTTCACATGGCGTACGTCGTTCCGGGTGGCGGAACGATGCCTGTTGCATATACCCGCCTATCCGGGTATAAGGGTTCGCGGCTCCGGAGGTGGGCGATGAAGGACCTTGCCCGAGCGTTCAAGGCATTGGCGGACGAAACCAGGCTGCAGATGATGGCGCTCATCCTGTGCGAGGGGGAGCTGTGCGTGTGCGACTGCATGCAGGTCCTGGACATCAGCCAGTCCAAGGCCTCCCGCCACCTGCGGTACCTGGCCAACGCCGGCCTCCTGGACGACCGGCGGGAAACCGTCTGGGTGTACTACCGGGTGGCATCGCAGCTCGATGCGGATCGGTCGAGGCTGGTGAAGGCCGTCCGGCAGCTTTTTCCCCCGAATCGCATTGCCGACCTGCGGCAGCGACTCGAGGAATGGCGGAAGCAGAAGTCCCAGGGCTGTGCACCCGCTTCGGGCTGAGTCCGAAGCAGGAGGAGCGACCGTGAGCAGAGAACCGTCAGTGGTCCGTGAGCTCTCCTTTCTCGACCGCTACCTCACGCTCTGGATCTTCCTGGCGATGGGGTGCGGCGTCCTGCTGGGGTGGCTCTTTCCCGGTGTCGAGCCCTTCCTCAACCGCTTCAACATCGGCACGACATCGCTGCCCATCGCGATCGGGCTCGTCCTGATGATGTACCCGCCCCTGGCCAAGGTCCGCTACGAGGAGCTGGGGCCGGTCTTCCGGAACCGCCGCGTGCTCCTGCTCTCGCTGGTCCAGAACTGGGTCATCGGGCCCCTGCTCATGTTCGGGCTTGCGGTCCTCTTCCTGCGGGACCAGCCGGAGTACATGGTCGGGCTCATCCTGATCGGCCTCGCCCGCTGCATCGCCATGGTCATCGTGTGGAACGACCTGGCCCGGGGAGACGCCGAGTATTGCGCCGGGCTGGTGGCATTCAACTCCGTGTTCCAGGTTCTCTTCTATTCCGTGTACGCGTGGATCTTCATCACCGTGGTCCCGACATGGGTCGGCCTCCAGGGGATCGAGGTGGACATCACCATCGGCGAGATCGCTCAGAGCGTCTTCATCTACCTGGGCATCCCGTTTTTGGCGGGGATCGTCACGCGGTTTACGCTGCTGCGGTTCAGGAGCAAGGAATGGTACCATACGACGTTCATCCCGAAGATCAGCCCCATCACGCTGTCCGCGCTGCTCTTCACCATCGTCATCATGTTCTCGCTCAAGGGCAAGACCATCGTGGACCTGCCGCTGGACGTGGTGCGCATAGCGCTCCCGCTGGTCATCTACTTCGTCGTGATGTTCCTCGTGTCGTTCTGGATGAGCAAGCGTTTCGGGGCTACGTACGAGCAGTCGGCGACCCTGTCGTTCACTGCGGCATCGAACAACTTCGAGCTGGCCATTGCGGTGGCGGTCGCGACGTTCACGATCCACCACGGGGCAGCGTTCGCCGCGGTCATCGGGCCCCTGGTGGAGGTGCCGGCCCTGATCGGACTGGTGAACGTCGCCCTCTGGGTGAAGAAGAGATACTTCGCATCGCCCGTCGTGAAAGGAGGTGCGTGATGAGGATCTGGTTCGCTTGGAAGGGACTCCGGTAGGCGACGGGAGGGCTCCGCTGCCCCCCCCACATCGTCGTGTTGAGCGACGATCAAACATGGCCGATTTGGCCGGCATGCACCGGCCGGACAAGGAAGCCGTCGAAACCGGCAGCGCAGGCGTACCTGAGGTACGTCGAGCATGCCGGTCGGCGGCTGACGCAGCCTGTCCCGAGCCAAGTCGAGGGGTCCCGCCGGATGATTGACGGTCAAGGTGAACATGTTTAGAGTCACGTGTGGAAGGAGAGAACATCGCCCGGCTGGCGATGCGACACGATTGCTCGCTGCTGACGACGGACCGTGATTTCGAGAGGATCGCTGCCGCAAGCGACCTGAGGCTCGAATGAGAAGGAGCTCCAATGGCGACTCGCACTTGGCAGTATGTTCCCGGCCGCGCTTGCGGATTCCTGGCAACGGCGGCCGTTCTCTTCGCCTGCGGGGGCAGCTCGGTCGGAGGCGGTGACGCCGGAGGGGATCAGTCCGCTCCCGACGCGGTTCAGGAGGACACGGGTCCCGAAATCCAACTGGGCCCGCCCTGCAAGAGCATCAGCGACTGCGGCGAGAAGACCGAGTGCATCCAGGCGATGACCTGCTGGCAGGGGCACTGCCAGATCGAGTACGAGGCCGAGGGGGTGGCCTGCGGGCAGGGGTGCTTTGCCGGAGGTCAGTGCTCGGGGAGCGGCGAGTGCCTGGGGGCCGAGCTGAAGGAGTGCCCCGAGCAGGACGGGAACCTGTGCACGCTGCCCAAGTGCGACGCCGTGACGGGTGACTGCATCGAGGAGACGATTTCGGACAACTCCCCGCCGTACGCGTCGAGCGACTGCTGGGTGGGCGCGGTCTGCGTCGGAGGGGTGCAGGACAACACCGGGGCCACGCCGACCGAGCTGGCCCTGGAGTGCGAGGCCGAAAACGCCCTGGTGGACCCGTACGGATGCGTCGACAAGGTCGTCTGCGTGGGCGGGCTCGAAGGGTGCCGGGAAACGTCCAAGCCCGACAATACGCCCTGCTTTACGGACCAGGACGGCGACGACGAGCTGTGCGGCGGCCATTCGTGCCAGGCGGGAAAGTGCAAGGTCGACAAGACGCTTGATGTGTCGTGTGGGGACGAGGACTTCCCCAAGGAATGCGAGGAGGGGTGCCGGGAGTGCACGGGGCTTCTGTGCCACTGGATCCCGGACCCGTCGGTGCCGGGCAAGGCCACGACCATGGTGCGCTACTGCCGGCCGGTGGCCAAACCGGGGGACCTGTGCTCGGCCGACCCGTGCCTGCTGGACCAGATCTGTTCGCTGGGGTCTGCTGCCGAAGGTCCCATCGGGAAGGAGACCCTGGGAAAGTGCACCGGCGGCGTGGCCAAGACCAAGGAGCAGTGTGCGGAGCAGATGGGCAAGCCGCCGCTGCCGTGCATCCTGGCCGGCGTGGTGTGCGGCAAGGACGGCTGCGCACTGGAACAGAAGGTGGCGGACCAGTGGTGCTGGCCTCCGGACTGGAAGTGCTTCGACAAGGGGGATACCTACTGCACCCACCTGGATGCCGGCGAGGGGTGGGACCCTCAGACCGGGTGCCACACGGCCTGGGTCGACCTGGACTGCAACGACGAGAACGAGTGCACCGTGGACGCGTGCAAGGCGAACGGGACCCAGTGGGAATGCGAGCACCAGCCGATCGAGGGATCCGCCTGCGAGGACGGAGATCCGTGCACCGTGGGGGGCAAGTGCGTGGCCGGGGTGTGCGCAGGATCGGTCCCGAAATGCGCGGACCAGGACTTCGACCCGTGCAACGACCCGTTCTGCGCTCCGCTGACGGGTGACTGCCTTCTTCCGCAGACCGACGGGATAGCGTGCAGCGACGGCAGCGCGTGCACCCTGAGCGACACCTGCGCCGGTGCCAAGTGTGCTCCCGGAGCGCCTCTGAGCTGCGATGACGGGAATGCATGCAACGGCGTCGAGACCTGCGACCCGCTCCTGGGGTGTCAGGCGGGCACTCCGCCGGTGTGCGACGACGGCAACAAGTGCAACGGCACCGAGACCTGCAACCCCGCGACCGGGTGCCAGAACGGCCCGCCTCCCATCTGCGACGACGGCAACAAGTGCAACGGACAGGAGACCTGCGATGCGCTCCAGGGATGCCTCCCGGGACTCGCCCTGACCTGTGACGACGGCAACAAGTGCAACGGACAGGAGACCTGCAACCCCGCGACCGGATGCCAGAACGGCGAGCCGCCCGTGTGTGACGACGGCAACAAGTGCACCGGAATCGAGACCTGCGATCCGGTCCTGGGATGCGTGGCCGGCACTCCGCTGGTGTGCAACGACGCAAACAAGTGCAACGGCACCGAAACCTGCAATCCGGTCAGCGGCTGCATGAACGGCGAGCCGCTGGTGTGCGACGACGGCAACAAGTGCAACGGCACCGAGACCTGCGATGCGAAGCAGGGGTGCCTGACGGGCATCCCGCTGGTGTGCAGCGACGGCGATGTGTGCAACGGCCAGGAGACCTGCAGCCCGGCCCTGGGGTGCGTGCAGGGAAAGCCGCTGGGATGTGATGACGGGAATGTCTGTACGGACGACTGGTGCAACCCGCAGACCGGCTGCAAGGTCGCGAACAACACGGCCCCTTGTGACGACAAGAATGCCTCGACCACGGACGACGTGTGCAGCCAGGGCGTGTGCGCAGGCAAGCCCATCTCCTGCGACGACGGCAACGTGTGCACCAAGGACACTCCCGATCCCGTGGCGGGATGCAAGCACGACCCGGTTGCGGGGCCGTGCAGCGACTCGAACGTCTGCACCGACCCGGATACCTGTGCCGGCGGGAAGTGTGTTTCCGGTCCGCTCAAGGTCTGCGATGACAGCCAGTTCTGTACTACCGACTCCTGTCACCCGGTGCAGGGGTGCGTGTACACCCCGCTCAAGGACGACACGCCTTGCCCGGGCGGCCTGAACAACTACTGCAAGTCGGGCAAGTGCACGTGCGTCCCCAACTGTGCGGGCAAGGAGTGCGGGGACAACGGCTGCGGCGGGCTGTGCGGGACCTGCTCGGGCGGAGCCACGTGCGTCAACGGAAAGTGCCAGACGACGGGGTTTGATCCGAGCGGAACCTACGGCATCACACCCACGGTCAACTACAGCTGTGCCCAGAACTACGTGAGCATCTACGTGACCACCCTGCAGCTCTCGGACAACGGCTCCAGCCTGACCATCACCCCGGCGATGAACACCTGCTGCACCATGCTGGGCGACAGCGCCAAGGACAAGCAGTTCACGGCCACCTGCACCTGCCCCGGCCTGTGCGCCGAGACCTACACGCTGACCGGAACGTTCAACACGGACACGACGTTCACCGGCACGCTGACCCTCAACTACACCGGCGGGTTCTTCTGCTACGATTGTGCAAAGAAGACCTTCAACGTGACCGGGACGAAGAAGTAGATTCAGCCCACGGACCGGACCGTCACGCTCACCTTCCCAGGAACGCCTTTGCCGCCTCGTGACGCTGGTCGACGTAGGGGAGGAGCGCGGTGGAGCCGGACACCAGGGCATTGGTGAAGGCATCGGATGACTCGAGCAGGGTGAACTCTCCCTGTTCCCCTTCCGGTCCGACGACGTACGGGGCCACGAGGGTGTGGAGCTCCTCCATCCGGGCCTTGGTCGCCTCTGCGGCAAACACCGTGTCTGCGAAGTCCGCCACGAAATCCCGGTAGATCTGGAAGTAGGCCGGCTCGTCCGCGAGATAGCGGATCAGGGGCCACTTGTCGGTGACCTCGGCAAGCCCGAGGGAGAGGGCGTCCTTGACGCCGCCCGTGGAGCGGAACGCCTCGTTGAGGTCCCAGGGGATCCAGGTGAGACGGCCCAGGTTCGACCAGTCCGCGTACAGGTAGTAGTTGTGCGCGATGTTGCCGTAGCTGTCCCAGTTCCCGACGAGGGTGTTGAGCGCCAGCCACCGGAGAAACGCTTCGACGGCAAACCCCTTATCGAGCCCGGCCCGCCAGGCGTCGGCGTCGGTGGGATCCGCATGAAGGGCATCGATGACCGCCTGGACGTCGGACCAGTCCTCGAGCTCCTCGTTGGTCTTCTTGACGAACCCCTGGGCATCGAAGTGGGTGAAGTCAGCGCCGGCGCCGTCCGGCTTGTACAGGTTCCCGTCGTCGTCGTCGAACTGGTTGTCCAGCACGGAATCGGAGACGTCCTCGACCAGGGTGTAGAGCCCCCAGTAGACCGGCCCCTCCCCCACGTCGGCAAAGACGCGGTAGAACGCGGCCCGGGAGGCCTTCACGCCCCCCTTGCGGAACAGCTCGCAGGCAAGAAACTCCCGGATCATGGAATCGTCCCGCCAGTTGCTGTTGAAGATCACCTCCTGGAACCCCCAGAAGCGCTGGTCGTCGGTTTCCGGGTACTGGTCCTCGTACTTGTCGAAGTTGAGCCGGAACGAGAACTTGCGCTTGCCGATCTGCCAGGCGTGGTTGAGGGTCGAGTTGCCCTTGAAGCGCATGCCGACGTGCTCCCAGAGCTCCTCCTCGAACTTCACCGAGATCTCGACGTAGCTGGGGTCCCAGCCTGTCAACGGCTGGATGCCGGGCGGAGGCTCGGCCGGCATGCAGAAGAGTATCCCCCCTGCAAACGGGATCATGGTGCACTTGCCTTTGACCTCGACCCCCTTGTCCATCCAGGAGCACTCGGTCCCCGGTGCGAGCCCGACACAGGCGTCGACACCTGCCTTGGGGGGCGGCCCCTTGGGGTCGTCCCCCTTGCCGCCCTTGCCGCCGGGCGGGCCGAGCCGCTCCTCCAGCTCGGCCAGCATGGCCGCGTAGGTGGCCTGCGGAATGACCAGGTCGATGCGGTGCACCACCCCTTCGCCGAATACCCGGTCGTAGTCGTCGGGGGCCTTCTTGCCGTGGCTCAGGCTCAATGCGGAAGCCAGCTCCGAGGCGATGTCTTCCGTGGGGATCGCATCGGCTCCGGCCGGCCCGTCGCCCCCGATATCGGTTCCCGACCCGTTGCCGCTTCCCCCGCCGGAGCAGGAGAGCAGTGCGAGGCAGGCGGCAACGATCCATGCCGTGGCTCTCGGGGGAACAGTCCCTGGTCTTCTGGTTGTCATAAGCTCCTCCTCATTCCGGCACTTCGAGGTTCTTTCCACCGCGACCTGGGCACCGGTCGGTGCCGCGATGGTGACGGTTTTCGAGGCGTACCTGGCTCCATCCGGACATGACCTGAACCTCAGTCCACGAGATATCGCGGGATGCGCTCGTTGATCCGCGTGGTGACCTCGTAGTTGATGGTGCCGGCCCATGAAGCCATCTGTTCTGCGGTCACGCACTCCTCTCCGTCGCTGCCGAGCAGGACGACGGAGTCCTCGGCGCGCACTCCGCCGGCATCGGTGACGTCCGCCATGATCATGTTCATACACACGCGCCCGCGCACGGGGGCAATCTGGCCGTTGACCAGGACGTGAGCCAGGTTGGACAGGCCGCGGTCGTAGCCGTCGTAGTACCCCACGGGCAGCACGGCCAGGAGCGTCGGATGCGTGGTCCGGAACGTGCGTCCGTAGCCCACGAACTCGCCGGAGCGGACGTCCTTGACCTGGGCCACCACGGTCTTCCATGTCAACGCGGGACGAAGCTGGGGCTTGTCACGTCCCAGGATGACCGCGCTGACGAAGGTCTCCTTGGAGGGCCACATGCCGTAGGCGGAGATCCCGATCCGGACCAGGTCGAACTGCGTCTCGGACCATAGGATCGCTGCCGCGGAGTTGGAGAAGTTCCGGATGCGGGGGGGCATGCCGGCAGCCGCCAGGGCCTCGCAGGTCTCGCGAAACCGGGCGAGCTGTTGCTGGGCGTTTT